>JBAQUK010000039.1:0-4026 GCA_049297455.1 Desulfosalsimonadaceae bacterium
ACCGCCCTTTTAAAAGAAAAAAGCCTCTTTCTCAGAGGCTCATTTATTCTGGTAATCGCTTTAATCTGTCAACGGAATCTAAAAATCCACCGCCTGTTTTGGTTCATAGAATGTAAAGATTAACAGCATATGAAGTCGGGAATACCTGGGAATACTTCCGCCACCGCATTGACAATCCCTTTACCCATATCGTGCACGAGCGCCCTTGGTTCACCATACTGCTCTTTGATGCCACGAAAAAATGGAACGAGCTGCTCTTTTTTCTCTGAAGCAATTTTGACCGTATCGAGAACCAGTTCCGAGAGCCCATCAAGGCCGCAAAACAGATTGGGGCTATCGCCTTCACAGGTCCCATCCACATGGAGGATGTATCCGCCCCTGCCCGTCAGAAACTCTCGCAGAATCGGCTGGCTCTGTCGGTGTGCAAGGGCAAGATAAATGATGAACTTGCGGCCCAGGTAGCTGATTTCCCGTTCAGAGATGAACACATTCTTTGCCGCCAACTCGGCCATGGCTTCCTGATTGTTGCGGCAATGGACAAAAAGCGCAAAACCGACTTCAACGATGACATCAAAGCCAAAAGTGCCTCCTTTGGGCACGAGGCTTTGCAGCTGCTCGGATCCGAACGTTTTTTGATCATGCGGACAATACAGCACCGTTTGCCTGGCCCAGAAGGCACCGATGTCCATGGTGACCACAGTCTTCGTATCGGTTTTCTGAACATGAAGTGCAGAATCGCATAGCGGGCATTCTTTGATTTCCGGGCGAAAATGTACAGTCGGCCTTATCGGAAATAACACGTCGGCCCGGACGTTTCCAATCAACCTGGCAACAAAGATTTTGAGCAGTTTCAGGGCTTGAAATCCGGCATTTTTTTTAAAAGCCCATGATATTCCATAAAACCTTGGATATTGACCGACTTCATCTTGCTTTTTTTGATTTCCGGCAGGGTCAAAATGTCTTCTACCGCTATGCCATGATGCCGGATGATAGTCACCAGAATCATTACCGCCTCAGAATCGGAAATGGTAACTATGGTTGATCGGCGGATAAGTGAACTTCTTTGCCGTACCTGCTTTTCATGAACCTCATCGTTATCAGAAAAATAGACGAATACGCCGTCATGCTTTTCACGATGGATGCCCGGACATTCCCGGAAATGGTGTAGAAAAGACTGCGGCGAAAGTCCAAGAAGTTCTCCGAGCTCTCTACCGGAAAGGCCGGCAGGCGAAACAGACACCAAATGAATAATGGTTTTCTTCAAATTGCCGTGCTTTGAAAAAGCGACATTTTTATACCGCCACAGACCATGATGGTTAAAATCAGGAATTTCCGGCAGTGTATAGTATTTGCCGTTTTGGTTATAGCTTGTATAGGTTCGCCACTGTTTGAGGTTTAATCGAGCATTTGGGATGGAACATGTCAGAACGGATGCCAGTTCTCCTATATTGAACACTTTGATTTTCTCTAAATGCTGCCATGCAACCTTGATCGTATCTTGATCCAATCGAGCCATAATTCACCTATCAAGTATATGTTATTTCTATTTCATAATAACATATACTTGATAAAAAATAAACAAAAAACTCTCCTTTTTCATGAAAATCCCGGACAAATGAGGACTGATCTGCCTTCCCACGACTTCATATACTTTATAGCTTGACAAATATCGGATTTATAGATCAATAATTACGGCAGGTTGTTTCAAGCCAACGGCCATTTGCGGTCATAGTGATTTACAGACACAAACTCAATCGACACCGGCCTTGTTCAACCACCGGATAAGATCGTGGCTCGCTTCGCTCTCACGATCTATCCTTATTCGTTATAAGTGTTGAATTCGGTGGTGATAGCGAATCCCACCACTCAAAAGTGCCACAATTTGAGTTTTCGACTTCCAATATGCCCAGAAATTTTCATCAGTGTGATTGCCCATTCCAAAATCGCTTAGCTTCTAAGATCCGATCTAATAAAATCTTGTCCATAATCCATCACTAAGCAAGCGGGCAAACTACAGCCCGATATCCGGCGTCGGGTTGATTTAATTGTTAGCAAAAAATTTTAAGGAGAAACAAAATGTCAAGACAATTGTGTCGTCATGTCTTCTTTTCTAAAGTTGTTTCAGAAGTTCTAAAAGAATTCGTTTTGCATCATTTAAAGCATTCTGCCGAATTTCGCTTAGGGGTAAGTCGGTTGATGGGAGTTTCACAGAAACATCAACATCACATGTATCATCGCTGATGAAATCCATGAAGCTAACCCTTGCTAAGATATAATCATTGCGTTCATTGGGAATATTGATGTTGTCTATTGAAATGTACATGGGCTATTTCCTTTCGTTTTTCTGCGGATACCTTTCCTCTTATGGAAGCGGCCCGCAAGTTGTTATCGACCTGCGCACTATGGTGCTTTACCTTGTACCTTGTCTGCGCATAGCTCGTTCATAACAAGAAAATCATCGGTTTATCCGGTGCATTTTATTGTTGGAATTCTGTATCATTCCCCCTGAGTTTTTTTCATCCCTTTATACCGATTTGGATCGTTTATTTTACCCCTGTAATCCCCCTTAAATTCTCAAGCACGTCTTCCAATTCCACCTTTCCATCCCCGTTCGCGTCCGTAAGGGAATTGCTGATATCCACATTCACTCCCGCCAACACTTGAAGTCCTTTTATAATATCCGAAAGTTTTGGTTCAGGTTTCGGTGTCCCCGCCTGCGTCACGGTCACATCCACCGGGCTTCCGGTTGCCCCTGCTGCCGTCGCCCGGATGGTCGCCGTGCGCGGGGATGTGCTGGTGTTAGCTGTAAGCGTGCAGGTGATGGTTCCGGCGTTGGTTCCGCTGGTGGGAGCGATGGAAAGCCAAGCCACATCAGGACTTTCCGCCGCTGTCCAAGGCATGGTTCCGGCCCCGGTGTTGGAAACTGCAAACGTGGTTGTTCCCGCTTCCTTTGCAACAGGCTGGTTGGTTGGAGTTACCGAAAACGCAGGCAGGCAGGTCAGATCACTGCCATTGCAGTCCTGATCGATTCCATCGCCACAGATTTCCAAGGCGCCCGGATGGATTGAATCGTCGCTGTCATTGCAGTCGCCCTGATTTTCAGTGTAACCGTCTACATCATCATCAAAGTCTTCATTCGTAATAGGTTTAAAAAATACAACCCCCAAATCATTTGTTATCCCTTGTTCGACAGAAACATTGTCAATGCTTTTTTTTTCATATCCGTCTATTTCTAATACTAAATTATATATAGATGGTTCAATTCCATCAATAGAAATTAAACCATCATCAGTTGAATAAACAAAATCCGAATAATTAAAACCATCCGAAGTTAAAGAAAAATCAACTCTTATATTTTTTATGGGATCACCGAACTTTGTATCAACTATTGTAATTTTAATTGAAGGTTTATCTTGCTGCGATACTAATATCACATCTCCTAAGCTATTCGAGCCACACACATCTGGTCCGCAGCTAATATATCTGCCGTTGCCAGTTATTCCATCTGCATTTATATTAAAGGTATATTCTATTTCACGTTCTATTTCAGAATGAATAAAAGTCATCATATAACCTGTCGTGCCATAAGCATTGGTACCCCAATAAGCTAAAGTATATCTTCCGCCTTGATCTACACAATAAATATATTGCTTACCGGACAACACAGTTATTTCGGTATCAAAAGCTACATTTTTTGTGAAAGGCTTTTCAAATTGCCACACTGTCCCTAAAAGTAGATCTAATTGAGTTTGGGCGGTGATCTGCCCAGTGTCCGGCACCGATGCGGCAAATATCATTGCCGGTAAAGACATAATTAACATCAGAAATGCCAAGGTTATAGATTTTTTCATATATCTTAAATGTTAAATGAAATTTCCCTTAAACCTTTGTGAACTCCCATCAATTATGTGTTTAAAGGGAGATATGCTTGTGAAAGCCTGATTCCAAAGGAATTGACAAAAGAATACCTCCCTGTGCGCATCCGCGCAATTTTAAGCAACGCTGGTTGGTTACAGCGAAGTTGTT
>JBAQUK010000040.1:0-4184 GCA_049297455.1 Desulfosalsimonadaceae bacterium
CACCGCCCTTTTAAAAGAAAAAAGCCTCTTTCTCAGAGGCTCATTTATTCTGGTAATCGCTTTAATCTGTCAACGGAATCTAAAAATCCACCGCCTGTTTTGGTTCATAGAATGTAAAGATTAACACCTTGGTATTGTTGTGGGGACAACTTTACCTCTGAGTAACATTGAGCCGTATAGATGGCAAAGCCACTATACTCTGACCTGGCCCTGAGGGCCAGGTTTTTCAGGTTTGAATAAAATCGAATTGATGACCTTCCCTTCAGTGGGAAAGGGGAACGAAGCGATTTGCGATTGCCGATTTTGGATTTTGGATTTGCAGGCGCTTCCTATCCGGTGGCCGCTGGTTGATGGCCTGAGGCGCTCATCCGAGTGACGAATGATGAACACGGCCTTCTTTTCTCCAAAAAGGGAAAGCCGTAAAAAATTTAGAATTGTCAATTATCAATTGATAATTTTTAATTAATAATTCAAAAGAGTTATATTCATCGAAAAGAATAACAACGATCATCATTCCGCATTCATCATTCATCATTTTTTCCTGGATCTTCCCTTCAGTGGGAAAGGGGAACGAAGCGATTTGCGATTGCCGATTTTGGATTTGCAGGCGCTTCCTGTCCGGTGGCCGCTGGTTGATGGCCTGAGGCGCTCATCGGAATGATGAATGATGAATAAGGGACTTGGAATTTACTAATATACCGTTTTCATGCTCTTGCTCTTAATCATGCTCTTGCTCTTAATCATGCTCTTGCTCTTATTATTGAGATTTTAAAGTAAGCTTAGGAGCAAGAGCATGAGCAAGAAGAACGGCATAATGGTATTTTAAAATTTTCCGAATCCCTAATGACGAATGATGAACGGGGCCTTCTCTTCTCCAAAAAGGGAAAGCCGGGAAAAATTCAGAATTGTCAATTATCAATTGATAATTTTTAATTAATAATTCAACGTACTTATATTCACAGAAAGAAAAAGCAAAGACGTCATCATTCCGCATTCATCATTCATCATTTTTCCCCCTTCGGGGCATGATCGGCAGAAAGGGCTGCCTGACAAAACCCTCTTGATAAAAATTAAAAAATGAGTCATATAATACTCACAAAATCAGAAAAGGATTATTATATGACAAAAAAATCAAACGCCCTGGCCGGTCTTCCCTTGGCGGCAAGTGAGGCCGTAACCCACCTGGGCCGTTATATCCGCATCGCCCGGCAACGGCGTCGAATGACCTTGGATGACATGGCCTCCCGCATGTTCGTCACGCGAAAAACCCTGTCGCGCCTGGAATCCGGCGATCCTGGCGTATCCATCGGGGTTTTGGCTTCCGCGTTGTGGGTTCTGGGGTTTGAAAAGGATCTGATGGAAATCGCCTGTCCGGACAAGGACACCGTGGGCATTCACAGGGAACTGCAACGCCTCCCCAAACGGGTGCGGCCCGAAATTCCTTCCGGCGCCGGCATGGATGATCTGGATTTCTGATCATGGCGGACAAAAAAATCATTGTGTTTATTTACCTGCCTGGCGAAACGATAGCCGTTCCGGCAGGAATATTCACCCATGACGCGATCGCCGGCGTGGGGTCTTTTGCCTATGGCCGGAAATATGCGTCCCGCGAAAACGCCCTGGCCGTGGATCCCGCGGCCCTGCCCCTGGGCGCGGCACCCAGGGAAGCAACAACAAATAAGGGTATTTATGGCGCATTCCGGGATGCGTCACCGGATTACTGGGGCCGTCTGGTGATAGCGACGGAAAAAAAAGTCCCTCCGGAAGCCCTTACGGAAATTGATTTTTTGCTGGACGCTTCCGCCACCCGGGTCGGCAACCTGGATTTTCGAACATCACCGGATGCGCCGGAACCTTCCCCGGAACCGCCGCATTTCCACCAAATGGCGGATATCCTGAACACAGCGTCACGCATTGCGTCCGGACAGGAAGCAGCCCCGCATTTTTTGCGTCTGCTGCGCCAGGGGTCCAGCATGGGCGGGGCCCGGCCCAAGTGCACGGTGCTATGGCGGGATGCCCTGTGGATCGCCAAGTTTCCTTCAAGGGACGACAGCCTGAACATCCCCCGCATCGAATACGCCACGCTCCGGCTTGCGGAAAAATGCGGCATCCATGTTCCGGAAACCCGGCTGGAATCCATTGACAACAACGATATTCTGCTGGTCCGCCGTTTTGATCGGGACCGGCATGAAACCGGCTGGACGCGCACCGGGTTTTTAAGCGCCCTGTCCCTCATGGAATGGGATGAGTCCGATCGGCTGCGATGGGATTACGCCTCCATTGCCGATGCCATGCGCCGTAATACCTCCCTTTCGGATGTTCATGAACTGTTCCGGCGCATGGTGTTTAATATCCTGATACGCAATACGGATGATCATCCCCGCAACCACGGATTTTTATTTGACGGTTCCAGCCTGCGCCTCTCGCCGGCCTATGATCTGACGCCCGCCCCGGCCATGCCCGGCGTTAGCTCGGATTTTTTTCTGGCCATGAATGTAGGGGAACAGGGCCGGGAAGCCACCCCGGAAAACGCCGTCAGCCGGGCCACCCGGTTTGGATTGTCGGAAGACGCGGCATGGTCGGTGATCATGGACATGATGAAAACCGTTCAGGACTGGCCGGATCATTTTTCCGCCCTGGGCTGCCCGAATGAGGAAATCAACGCCCTGGCCCCATCTTTTGCGCGATGCAGGGGAGAACGGCCTGTTTGATAATTCCGGATCAATCCAAAATCCGAATTCCAAATTCCGGCAGCTTCCCTTCAATGGAAAAAGGAAATCCAAAAAATATGAACCTCGAAAAACTGACAACAGCGGCGGAGCGGTTTTTAAAACGATATCCCGGAGGGTTCCGTCATCCCGAGATGGCGGCTCTCGGGAAAAAGCACAAAATGGACGCCATGACCCTTTTCTCCCAGGAAAATTTTTCAAAGGAAAAATTCAACGCTTCCGGGACGATTATTGAAAACATGGTCAAACTCGTCAGCCGGGCTTCCATGATATCCGTGTTTGAAAAGCCGAAATTCAGGGATTTTGCCAATTCCCTGATGGCCCAGGACCGGGAACTGCTCGCCATCGGCCTGGAGGAACGGCTGTACGGGGATGAACAGAAAGGTTTCGAAATACTGCTGGAGGTTTTGCAGACCGGGAAAATGGCGAAATGGCCCCTCATGACCATCTGCCCGGTTTACTGCAACCCGCAGAAGGATGTGTTTGTGAAGCCCACCACGGCCAAAGGGGTCATTGAGTTTTTTGAATTGCAATCCTTGCAGTATAAGCCCGCCCCCACCTGGGATTTTTATAAGGAGTACCGGGCGGTTATCAATGAAATGAAGGCGGCCGTCGACCCAAGCCTGTCCCCCAATAATGCGGCCTTTACCGGGTTTCTGATGATGAGCCTGGAAAGCCGGTAATTTCCCCCAAAACCTTTACTTCCTCCCGGAGACCGCCGCCATCCCATGAAAACCGCCCGAAATAAAACGGAAATCGCCCAGGTCCGTGAAAAAATCCTGGAAAACGCGCTGGATATCATCGTTGCAAGCGGCCTCGACGGACTGACCATGCGAAGTCTCGCGGCAAAAACCCATATGACGGCCCCCAATCTGTATAATTTTTTTTCAAACAAGGATGAAATTTATATCCATACCATTATCCGGGGGTTTGAAATGCTGTATGCGGACCTGAAAACCGCATTCGACAGCCATGAGGACGCCGCCCTCCGGGTCCGGGCCATGATCGATGCATATATGGGTTTCGGCATGAAGCGGCCGCGATATTATGATGTCATGTTCACCCGCCCCACCCCGAAATATAATGATTACGTGGGCACGCCCCTGGAAAAAATCTCCGAAATCGAATACCGGATTTCCATGGATGTGGCGGGCCTCGCGCTTCAGGCGGCAAACGCCGCCATGGGCGGTCATGCGGACGAGGAAACGCTCCGGCATCGCCTGATTCAGGTATGGAGCCTGATGCACGGCATGATCACCCTCCATAACAGCCATGTCATGGATTATGTGACCGCGTCCGCGGACCTGGCCTATAAAAAAATCATTAATGAAGTCGTCGCAGGCCTGAGCGCACCGCTATCTCAAAATAACGCTGCATAAACATTTTGGGCGATCATCCTTTCGGCCGTAGGAGCGGGCCATGCCCGCGATTACGGAAATGATCGCGGGCATGGCC
>JBAQUK010000041.1:0-3071 GCA_049297455.1 Desulfosalsimonadaceae bacterium
AAACCGGTTTACTTCTGTTGGGGTCATGGTATACTCCTTTTTTTATAAGTGTCCGGAATTGGACACTTACAGGAGTTATACACTATTTTTGATTTTTTTCCGCCGCATAGCGGCTTCGTTCAACAAGCGGCTGCCGACGTATCGGATACTTGGAAGCGATATAAAAAGAAGGAACTCGTCTCGGATTCATTTATGGGAGACGAGGTTATCGAAACGGAGGTATCTACCACCACGTTCACCAACTCCGATCACTCCACCAATATCACTTATGATAAAATCGTCCGCGGGAAGGTTTTCCACCGGAAGGGCTATGCCGTGGCGATTGTGGATAAACACAAGTTTTTCTTCAAGGCCGGCAGGATTTCTTTTAACGGCAAACCTTGCGGAAATTATGACAAAAAAGGGATGGGCACCATCAACAATAAGACCATCCAGATCATGAAGGTTGAGCAATCCGAACCGGATTGCTATGTTCTTTTGGAAATCCGGTAAAACGTTATTTAACGACATGAAAGTTACACCAAAAAAAGCCTGGAGAGTTCTCCGGGCTTTTTTTATGCCCTATTCTGTATACCGTCGGTTTGGTCAACGGTCCTCATTCTGTAAGTCAAAAAAAACTGACGGCTCTGACAAAATGAGGGTCCGAAACAACTTGACACGCGCATTGTTATAAGTACAATGTACATATGAATGAATTGCAATTTGAATGGGATAAACGGAAAGAAAAAACGAACATTAAAAAGCATGGCGTTTCTTTTGAAGAAGCGCAAGCGGTCTTTTATGATGAAAATGCGATACAATTTTTTGATCCGGACCATTCAGATGATGAAGACCGCTTCATTCTCCTCGGGATAAGCTTTAAACTTCGAATCCTCGTTGTCTGCCACTGTTTTCGAGAAGACGAAGGAATCATCAGAATTATATCAGCCAGAAAGGCAGATGACGATGAAGAGAACGAATATTGGAGGTACAGACGATGAGAGACCATTACAATTTTTCAAAAATGAAAGGACGTAAAAATCCTTATATCAAGTATTTAAAACAACCCGTAACGATGCGACTGGACCGTGATACTGTGTCATATTTTAAATCCATGTCGGATGAAACAGGCATCCCTTATCAAAGTCTGATTAACCTTTACCTCCGCGATTGCGCCTCTAACCAGCGGAAGCTTCTTATGAAATGGCAGCCTGAAAATATCGAACATGACACTGCGCAGTGATCTAACATTTTGATTAATCATGTTTTTTAGCAGCCGACCGCTTTGAATAACGGTCAATTGTAAACAGCCATTTAACAGAAAAGGAGGTTTCTATGAATGTTTTACAAGCAATCACAAAATTCATGGACTACCAGAAAATGAATTCGGGGAAAAAATACGGTCAAGAATTATCGACTATTTCTGGATAAATTAAGCTCCCGGTTCGGTGATCAGGATCTTCAATCCGTCACACCCGATCAGATTCCGACGTTCCTGATCCAAAGTACTTATCGATATTCTTCACTGTTAAAAAATTCCGCATTACTGACGGTTTCCACAAAAAGTCCACGGTTGAAACAGATTTCGTTATGTAAATCAATGTACTTAAAAATTATACAAAAATCACTTGAAATAGCATGATAACCGTGCTATTATTATATTCATGATACAATCATTTAAAAACCAGGCGACAGAGGATATTTTCAACGGCAAATCAACAAAAAATTCAAGAAAAGCTTGCCCTCAAAGCCTCTGGGACATTGCGGTTAGAAAACTTGATCAATTGGATTCTGTTTTAACACTCCATGAGCTCAGAGTTCCCCCTGGTAATAGATTGGAAGCGCTATCCGGAGACAGAAAGGAACAGCACAGCATCCGCATAAACAATCAATATCGTATTTGTTTCACATGGACCGATAATGGTCCGGCAGATGTCGAAATCGCAGATTATCATTAAAAAAACATAAGGAATTATTATTATGATACGAGTACCCACGCATAGAGCCCCTACCCACCCCGGAGAAATGCTTCTGGAGGAATTTTTAAAGCCAATGGGTATCACCCAGAGAGATTTGGCTAATGCCATTAACGTTCCATATCAGCGAATCAATGAGATCATAAATGGCAGGCGGGGAATTACACCCAGTACGGCTTTAAGACTTGGAAAAGTTTTTGGTGTTTCAGCGGATTTTTGGATGAACATTCAGTTGAGATGGGATCTTTATTTTGCAAAGAAATCTGAATCGCTTGCGCTGAATGACATCAAGCCAATGTCTTTGCGACAGTTTAATACAAAAAACGATAACGCCCGAACTGGCGCTGGATACTGATTTCTGCTTCGTTGTCATACCTGCAGATCAGTTAAACGTTCAATATCAATCCCCCTGCCCAATTGATACCTACCCATTGCCATAATCCAAATCTATCTGAAGTGGGATCTTGGCCTGATTCAGCAAGCCGCTCAATGTGATCCTCACCCCACCGTATTCATGATCATCACGAATCTCTGCGGCTTTCAGGGAATCGGCAAGATAAATCATGCCATCGTCCTGCGGGCACTCTACTGCGCAGATATCGCAAAAAATATCGGCAAAGAGTTTCATGCCTGGATCACCTGAGCCGAGCAGGTCAGCGTCTCTGGTGACGCGATAGTTCTGTCCTTTCCATACCAGAAAAAGGCTGGCGCCCTTCAGGATGAATCCATCGCTATGTGGTGAAATGCTCAGCCGGTACAAAAACCGCTCCATCCCATAGCGTGAGAGCAGGAGATTGAAATCCTCTTTGTTCACCTTTGCCCGATTCAAAAGACGCTGTGAAAAGGAATGCGCAATATTTTTCTTTTTATTCCGGATCATACGGTAGCCTCCAGATAGGGGCGTATAATTTTGGACACCCTGTTGATCCTGGCGGCTTCGACCAGCTCATCCATGGATGCTTTCCGGGAATGCCACACTTCCCGTAGCGCTTGTTAATCTTTACATTCTATGAACCAAAACAGGCGGTGGATTTTTAGATTCCGTTGACAGATTAAAGCGATTACCAGAATAAATGAGCCTCTGAGAAAGAGGCTTTTTTCTTTTAAAAGGGCGGT
>JBAQUK010000042.1:0-16801 GCA_049297455.1 Desulfosalsimonadaceae bacterium
ACATTTTGGAAAAACGCAAGCAGGAGCCGAGTTCATTAGAACTACTACTCCAATGCATAAATTTTTAAAGTGTTGAAATGTCAGTTGAAAAATATAGGAAAATTCTTAGCCTGACGGCTATGCCGTATAGGGCTCACCTCCTCACTCGATTTCAGTGATACTCTGGGAGAAGTGGATTTTCAGGGTGTCCAGGGATTTTTGACCTTTACATCCCGTTTCTAAGGACGCAGGCGACTCCAATTCGGGTAATGAATATGAAAATTGATATTCTAAAGCATTCAATGCTGTTTTTCATCTGCATGACATGCACCTTTCTGGTCAATATCCATAGCACCTTCGCTTTATCGGAAGCTGGGGGTCGAGATATTCTGATTCTTCAATGGAGTGGCGACTATCCGGTTAAGCACCTTGATCAATTGCCGGAGGGCCAACGCGCAACCTCTGTCGGCTATATCAATGATGCAAAGACTTTTGCCGCTGTGTGGCAAGTGTTCAAGCCGGATGAAAAATTACCGGAAGTGGATTTTTCCACCAACTTCATGGTGTTTGTCCGCAACGTAAATTTCTACAATAAAATTATAGTGTTAAAGTGCACACTAACAGATGGCACGGCGGAAGTTCTGGCCATGGAAACTATGTCTGCCATGCCCATTGAAGATAAGGTGGGCATGGCATTGGCCATGGTTCCGAGGGCCAACCTGAAATTGATACGTGCCGGAGAAACAAATATCCCGGTACCAGTTAAAATTACATCTAAACAGTCTTCTGCAAAAAGCCCGGATCAGGCATGTTATGTGATTGAAAAACAGGAGGTTTGTCTGATTAATGGCCGGATTGAAGTTGCGGCAGCGCCGGGATCGGCAACCAAAATCAAGACCTCGATTTTCGGCCGGCCGGTTTATGGCGACCTGGATGGAAATGGCGACAACGATGCGGTGATGCTTCTGGTTCAAAATTCCGGCGGCAGCGGCACTTTTTATTATGTGGCGGCCGCGATTAATATGAATGACACTTTTGCGGGAACCAATGCTATATGCCTTGGCGACCGGATCGCTCCTCAAAATATTGAAATTCGAGACGAGGTGATTATTGCCAATTATGCAGACCGTAAATTGGGTGAACCGATGACGGCCTCTCCCACCATCGGCCGCTCCAAGTATCTCATGCTTAAGGAACATATGCTTATCGAAAAGGAACAGGTTTATGAAAACCGGCAAGGAATGCAAACCCAATAAACGGGAAAAAAATTCATCCCCTCAAAATGGCAGGGAGTGGCTGCCCCGTTTGCTTCATATAATTCTTCTGTTCCCTTTTTTGTTGTGGGGATTTTTCGCGCTCTGGTGGGGCAACTGGCCCCATTGGGTTTGCCTGACGATAGGAGGGATATATGCTTTTTCCCATTTTGCCGTTATCCTCTTTGCGCCCAGGCGACGAATACTCCTGCTTTGTCTTCTAATGTTTCTGATTCCGCTGGCGTCGTTTTTTCTGATGCAGCCGTCCAATGATCGCAACTGGCAGCCGGATGTCGCTGAAATCCCATTTGCCAAGATCGAAGGCGACAGGATAGTCGTTCATAACGTCCGAAACTGCGACTATGTCACAGAAACGGATTTCGTTCCCCGTTTTGAGACACGGACCTATGATTTATCCAAACTCCGGAGTGTCGATGTGATGCTCACCGACTGGGGGCTGAAATATATTGCGCACACCATGGTCAGCTTCGGGTTTGAGGGGGACCGGTATCTTTGCTTTTCCATTGAGACACGCAAAGAGGTCGGTGAGTCCTATTCCGCCGCGAAGGGATTTTTCCGGCAGTATGAATTGATCTATATCGCGGGAGATGAGCGGGACCTGGTTCGGTTGCGAACGAATTTCCGGACCGGGGAGGACGTTTATTTATATCGGTTGCGGGCGGTATCCCTGAAAAATGTACGCGATCTTCTGGTGGGGTATATCACCAGGATCAATCAGCTTCACGAAAATCCGGAGTGGTATAACGCACTTACCCAGAATTGCATGACCAGTGTGTTCCGTCTCGCCGGGAAATATGCAGGGGAAGGCCGTGGAAAATGGCACTGGTCCATTATTCTGAATGGCTTTGCGGATCGCCATGCATATGAAAACGGGCGCCTCGATACCTCTTTGCCCTTTGATCAGTTCAAACAAGCAAGCCGTGTCAATGACCGGGCGCGGACGGCTGATCGCTCGCCTGATTTCTCCAAAATAATCCGCCAGGGGATCCCGGGGATGGACTATCTACCCGCAAAAGGAGAATAAAATGCATCCGCTATTTTTTAAAATGAAAAGAACAAATTATCGGGTATTGTGTGGGGTTGTAATGTCGGCAATGGCCGTCCTTTCCGGATGCGCAACCCCCGTGGGCGTTTCAAGGGTAAATGAAAAAGGCGTTTACCGCCAGATTGACGGCAGCGCTTTGACGACAAATTCATACAGCAGCTACACCGCTGTCGTTCTTCATCGTCATGGGTTAAAAGAAGATGATTTTTTGGATAATCCCAGGGAATTTGTCCGGAACCTGCACGAGATTGCCACCTATGATGACAGGCGGGATTTATTGTTGGCGTTGTCTGAATTGTGCTTTCTGACAGCTATAAAGGCCAAGGCCGCAGAAGAGACGCAACCGATTGATAATCGAGAATTCTTTTATTCTTACGTTGAACCGGAAGAACTCTTTCCCACCCATAAACCGATCAATCCAAAGGATTTTTTTCTTGGATCAGCCGTTTACGCATATCTTTTCATCCTGGGGCCGGGGGATGAACCGCCGCCCGGATCTTTTGACCGGCGGTTCCGCCTTGCCTGCGATTTATACAACCGGAGCATTGCGAATTATATGACTTTCGTCAACGGCAGGATTGAATTGGGAGATAGAATCCTGACGTTGCCGGTAGGGAATATCCAGATTACGATCAGAACACTTAAGTTGCCCTGGGACACGAAAGAATTGGAGACGGTCTTTCCTGCTGACGCATTTCAGGTTCGTGGGCTGAGCGTTCGAAATCGAGTACCCGGCATAGGCGCACCGATTCTTGCGGTCCGGGAAAAAAGTCCCGGAAGACCGGTTTCCGGCGCTGTTCCGGCGACTGTTTTTGTTGAAATTAAGGGGGGGGGGCTCAAAGATATCGAAAACGGCAATTGCGTTGGAGAGGTCAGCATTTACTCCACCATGTCCGACAGTGAAATCATCGTAAATGGTCAAAAAATCCCCCTGGAAACCGATCTGACAGCCCCGATTGCCTATACATTCAATGATCCGATTCTATGGAGTCTCGGCCGCAATTTACTCCGCGCAGGGCGTTCTGAATTCGACCCCGGGATATACCCGTTCAGCCCTATGAACCCGGCATGATCCCCCTTGTGCTGGTTCACGGCACGTTAAGCAGTCCGGTCTGGTGGGCGGAAATGCTCAACACCTTAAGAAGCGACCCGCAGATCCGCAAGCATTTTCAGATATGGTTGTATCTTTACGACAGCGGGAAGCCGGTTGTTTTTTCAGCAGCTCACCTGAGGGGTTCCATCGAAAAAAAGATCAAACAATGTGATCCTGATGGCCGGGACGCAGCTTTAAAAAACATCGTTGTGCTCGGACACAGCCAGGGCGGCCTGCTCACAAGATACACCGCTATCGAAACAGGCGATACAATTATTAAAGCTGTTTTGGGAAAGCCCTTAAGCGAATTGAAGTTTTCGCCAAAAGAACTGGGGCTTGTCAACCGATATGCCGTCGTTCACCCTTTACCGGAGGTCCGCCGGGTCATTTTTATCTCCACGCCGCACCGGGGGAGCATCCTGGCCAGCTCGTTTGCCCGCCGGGTGGCGTTGCGATTCATTGCTTTGCCGAGGGAATTTATCCAGACCGGAAAAGATCTTATCAATATTACCGAAAGGTTCTCACTCACGGGAAAGCTCAAATGGAGCATGGCAAGGACAAGCATCGACAGCATGTCGCCGGATAACCCGGGTCTTCTGGCAATCGCTGAGCTTCCGTTTCCGCCGGGAGTGAAGGGTCATTCGATCATCGCAATTAAGGGAGATGATAAGCCGCCGGAAGGGGATGACGGGGTGGTTGCTTATAAAAGCGCGCATATTGAAGGCGTTGAATCAGAACTGGTGGTGCCGTATGGTCACAGTTGCCAGATGGAGCCGGTGGTAATTGAAGAGGTCAGGCGGATTCTTATTGAACATTTGGATGATGTAGAAACTGCTAAAAAACTCGGTTTGTAAAAATTAAGTGCGACATCGGGCAAATGAGCAGAAATGCCTGAAATAAAAAGCACAATGCAATGCAAAAGGACCCGGTAACATTCACCGGGTCCTTTTGCATTGCGGCCGATTTTCAGCGTTTTTTATTGGCGCATCAGATTGCCTGAGTTCAATTCAACGCAGATATAAAACATGAATCGTCATCACAATCGAAAGCGCAATCGGAAGATTCCGACGGATGCAGACGGGCCTCCGATCCCCTGCCGACCCCATCCTTTACTTCAAACCGGAAGTTCATCCAGACCTCCCCGGTCTGGAATTTTCCGGCTGACGCCCGGAGGGGCATGTAAACAGTCGAGATATTGCTGTTTGGTGCCTGGTCTCTTGCGTTCAACACGTATTGTGAAATGTCCTGGTAAAGCTGATCATCCGACAGATTCAAGCTCATCTTCAGCCGTTTCCGGTCGGCGGAAAGTTCCATCCGAAGGGTTGATTTGCCTGAGTTCATGGAAAAAACGAGCCCATTATCGGTTTTTGATGACGAATCGAACTGTTTTGATGTGACGATGTGGTTCCCAAAGGACATGGCATAAAGGGCATCCGAAGCCAATGTAACGTCCGACGGCGCTTTCATGTTGAGAACAAGCCGCAGGGAATCCGTCTCGGTGCCAGGGTCCGCATCAATGGTCATCAGGTCAAACATTTCAATGGATTTGATCTCCATCAGATGAGAATGCTCCAGGGAACCGATATCGGGCTTTTGCTCACGGAATTTTCCCGAGATATCAAAGTCCTCATTTATTGATGCTGCGCCCGCATCCACACATGGGCTGTTTTGCATAATGCTGTCCAGTTCACCGTTTTTAACAATATACCCGGAACTCGTGTTCAGGATGCAATCCGTCTGATCTTCTATGACAACCGATTCCGGCAGGCTTTCGATTAGGCAGTTCAACAGCTTGGATATTGTTGAATCCGTGGCCATGGACCCGAATACCGTGTTGGTCGCCTCTGTCACCGCCGATGAACCGGAGAAGAAGTCTGATCCGGCATTTTGAAGCAGCACGCAATGTTCGAGAATGACGGTTCCGTTTTCGTTATGAATACCCTTCCCCCCGTTGCCCGTAAAAGCGCAGTTTACGAGGGATGCATGGCCCGTTTCCACCCGCAGTCCGTCTCCCCCGATTTTCGACAAGTACGTCTTGTCCATAGAGAGGGTGCCGCCATTCTGCACAATCCCCTCAGCCCTCTCATCACCCAATATCCGGCAGTTTTTGACGGAAAGGTCGCCGTAGCTTTCCATCATGGGATCGGTGCCAGCCGCATTGATAATGAGATTCTCCAGGTGCAGGTGGGCTCCCTCTTCGATGGTGAATCCCCTTGTGTTAAAGGCGACCGTCGGATGTCCATACCTGTCAAGAGTGGAAACAGCGCCTCTGATCGTAACGGACATGCCCTCGCTTAAAAACATCTCTTCTTTTTCGGTTACGGAAGTGTTGATCCGGATTTCCGCATTCGCTGACCCCGGATTGGCTTTCAGCGCAGACCCGACCGTTTCATGCGGCTGCGAGGCCCCGACCTGAACCGTGTACATGCCCATATTTTTGTATGTCAATACATCCCAGGTGAGGCACCAGGGATAATGCCGGCGGTCCGCTGTTTTGGCCCCATCCGGAACCCAGAAGGCGTTCTGGGTTTTGGCGTTGAGGAGGTACATATTCATGTTCATATAGGTGAGATAACGGTCGTAGTCGGCCGGGGGCGGCTCCATCTCTTCAAAGCCGGGCACCCCGTAATGGACGGTGATGTTCTGTCCGAGGCTTGTCTTGGTGGATGAAGCCATGGTCAGAGAGCCTTCCATTTCACCTTCGAATCCGAATGCTCCGCCGCTGAAGGATATCTTGTTGGTATTTTTTTGCTCGTTTTCAACACTCAAGGTTTGACTGAATTCGAAGTCCGAAGAACAATTGTTGCACAAAATCTGCTTAGACAGCAGGGTGTCGTAGTCCGCTGTCCCGGTGTTGACGATGGCGGGTCCGTTGTTTTGCCATGTCTCGTAATCAAGACTGTTGGGAAGGCTTGGAAAACCATGAAAAAATGGATCGTTAACCGGGTTCTCGGGCTCTGTCATGTCGAAAATCTGGGCCACAATGCTGGAGTTGTCTCCGATGTAGGTATAGTAGAGCGTCAGGCCGAGGTCGGTTGATTTATCGGGCGCATAGAGTTCATAGCGGTCGCTCGTGATGTATGGGGCCAGAAATATTCCCCATGCCTGGGAGCCGTTTTCTATTCCCGGCGTGATGAACGTAGGATCGAACTCCAGCGTCTCTTTGGCCGTTGTCTCTTTTTCATTCCCGGTTGTCTCTTCCACCGCATAGGAGTAGCTGGTGCCCATGGACACCTTCCCCTTGAGCCATTCCTTTTTATAGCCGATGCTGACGGATTTTTCGCTGGTCACCGATGTGCTGACCTTCAGTTCATATTCATTGCCGTAGGATACCTTATAGTAATCGCCCAGCCATTCCTGATCGATGGCGTTGGGGTAATACGGCGGAAGGCCCGTGAGAACCCCCAACAGCACCCATCCGTCGTTGACGTAATTGACTTTGGGGTCCGGACCTTCCGCCGTGGTCGGGTCCCCTTCCGGGCCCAGATTTTTCATGTAGTCGGCCTTATATTTGACGGATTTGCCGTAAGCGTTTGCCGTGCTTGTGGAACCCCACCACCACACCCAGTCATAGGACTGAAGGGAGACCAGGCTGCCGTCCGCAACCTGCTCCGGGGCGCTGCACGCCGCCAGATATCCCCTGAACTCGTTGTCGACATGCTCGGAGCAATTATGGCCCGTATCCACATAGCCGGAAGGATCGAAAGTACCTGTTTTCCCATCCTCATGAAAAATGAACTGCATATGGTACAAATTGTCGTGGTCCCGCTTAAGTCCCCATATTTGAAGGGAATTCATACTATACGGGGTGCAGTTGTAAACATTGCCGGCAACCGCGGCAAGGTCTTTCCACTTATCGGTTAATGTCGCCACATAAGTGACGCTTTTGTTTGAGGGATCGAAAACATAAAGATTGGAAACACCGGCGGCGTTGCCGCCTCCCAGGGCGTCGTCCTTGGTTACAAAGGCCAGCATCGGCTGGGTGTCGCTTCCTCTCATGAAGACATCGCCGCCCAGCAGGCAGTCATTACCGGAAAGGGTGGCGATTTTTTGGGGCGAGCTGTAGGTTGTGCCGTCGGAAGACGTGATGAGGTACAAATCATGGGTATTCTTGGCCTGAATGAACACATACAGCACATCATTCATGACTTTCACCACAAGTCCCTGAATGGTAATGGGATGATCATCATCGTTCGGCCGGTTTTCCCACAGGTTGACACCGTCGCTGGGGAAAGTGACCCCGTCAGGCGATGTTTTCACCCAGAGGATATACCCCGTATTGTCGTCATACGTCTTGGCGAAAAAAAGGCGGAGCAGGTCCTTGAATACCGCAAACCGGACCGCAGAGTGCCGCCTGTCCGTGCTGGCGTAAGTCTGGGTGCCCTCCGGAACCGAGATGTGGTCGGGGCAGCCTTCAGCCTCCTCAGTGACGGGCCTGCGATATATCCGCAGGGCGATTGTCTGGTTAGGGTCTTCATGGTTGTAAGGCTTGAAATATACGTTGTACATGTTTTCTTTATAATAGATCATGTCCAGGCCCCGCCAGGAGTCCTGGGGGTTACCGATGCTAAAGCCCTTGCTGCAATCGTTATCATCATCATACGTTGCGGAGCCGGAGCTGTTGTCGGCGGCGAACAAAGGGGTTGCCAAAATGAGAAAGAGCAATAATAAACCGGCGCTCATTGCCAGCGCCTTCTTAAAATCAAGTTGCCTGGGCATGCATGTCTCCTTATTTATTAATGGATTGATATTTAAAAACAAATAATTGTGGATGCAGTTGCCATCGGCCGCTCAGACAAGATCCGGTTTTGGGGAACAAACGTGCGCCTCAGATGGGAACTTTCAGACGGGTTTTTAAACAGCTATAGGCTGCATTCTGTAAAGGCGTGCGGCTTTTGATGCAGCTTTCAGATCTCCTCTGCGCAATGCTGCCTTGACATCATCCAGTTTCAGAGCTTCTTCTATCGACAAATAAGGCGACCAACCTTCCGTAGTGTCGATCAGTTCAACATCAACTTCAGCAACATACTGGCCTTCATGGATATATTTTGTTTTATGTCTCTTTCTCATTTTTTACGCCTCCTGAAGTCACTCGACCACTTCTTAGGATCGGGCCTGTAAGCGGTCACGATTACGGCAGGTGATGATGTGCCTTTCGGGATGCCCCAAACGACATGAATCGGCTCCCCCTCAACATCTCTTTGAAGCACGAGTACGCACGGCCCTTTTGAGTAATCGGGATAGTCCTCCACAATTATACCCTTATTGATCCCTGCCAGGACATCTTTGATAAAAATATCATCCGCAGCCAACTCATCATAGCCGTGTTCAGATACCAGAATCCGGCCTTGCTGGATCAAGTGGCGGATCAACTCAAATGTCTTGCTCATGACACAATCTTAATTCAAAAATGTTTGAGTTAGCAATGGTTTTGTCTCAAAGAAAGTGGCGATTGTCATCAACCATCACAGCGGAACAACCGTCCCCATCCACTCATAAATTTTGCCGAACGTTTCCTTGCGGTTGATTTCATTGAAATTTTCATGAAAATTGTCTTTGTGGAACAGGTAGGTGATCCGTTTCGGGTCCATGCTTTTGAACTGCCGCTCGGCTTCCGTGTAATCGGCCACCTGGTCCGCCCCGGCAATGACCGCAAAGGTGGGATGTTGCCAGCTTGAAAAATTTTCCTTGACCCATTTCTGGGCCTTGAGCAGTTCAGCGCCGAACCGCATGGTGGGTTTTTTGGACCGGACTCCGGATTCCTCGTCCCTGCGGTGGCGGTTGGTGATGGTTTCATCATGGGTCAGCAGTTCCGTGAGGTCCGGCCCCGGGATGACGGCTTTGGGGATGATTTTGCCGAATACCTTGATCAGGGGGATCATGACGGGGGGGACTTTGATGGCGTTTTCATAATACGGGGATGACAGGACATACCCTTTGATCCGGGAATCGTCCGCCGCATATCTGATGCCGAAATGCGTGGCGATCAGCCCGCCCATGGAATGCCCCATCACAAAAATGGGGATATCCGGGTACGCGTTCTTTGTCCACCCGAGAAAGTCGCTGGTGTCTTCCAGAAACAGGTCGAAACTGTCGATATAGGTTTTTTCCTGTTTATGGCCCCGCAGGTCATAGGCCACGGTTGCAATGCCTTTTTCCTTAAAATACAGCGCGGGCGTCACATAGTCGCCGGCATGGGCCAGTCCGCCATGGAGGGCCATCAGAACGGCTTTGGGCGTTTCGGGCTCCCAAATGTGAATGTCAAGATTCAGACCGTCTTTTGTTTCCAACACATCCATTCTTGTTTCTGAAAAATTCATTAATGGCCTCCTGCTTTAACTAAATGATAATATTATATTTTGATGCAATCAACAGCGAGATCAACCCATGGACTGATAGTCGATCTACATCGTAACTATTAACTGAAAACAAGCCATTTGCATATCAGGGTTTTCCTGATTTATCGAGTCTAAAAACCTGAGAGCCCGGTTTAAAGCATGGTTGCAACGGCCGCCTCATTTCCCGTCTTCCGTCAGCCCGGCTTTTTTGACCGCGCCTTTGCCGAATTTCGCCGCAATGGCGTCCACCGTGGTGTCGATTTTCTCCCATTTATCCATGGACTTGTCCGGCTGGCCGAACAGATCCATTTGAAACGGCTGGTCTTTTGCCGATAAATCAGACGCGCCCACACCGATCAGCCGGACCGGTTTATCCAGCTTGTAGGCATCCAGCAATGCGGCTGCCGCCTGGTAAATTTTTTCCGATGAAAACGTATGGCGCGGTAATGTGGTTTGCCGGGTTTTTTGTATAAAATCATAATATTTGATCTTGAGGGTGACGGTTTTCGCCTTGAGTCCGTGACGCCTGAGCTGCCTGCCCACATCCTCGGACTGTTCCAGCAGATGGTGCTTAAGCAGGGTTTTGTCCCTGGTATCCATCGCCAAGGTTTCCTCGCAGCTCGCGGATTTGACGGGCCGGTCCACCGTAACCGCTGACCGGTCGATGGCGTTTGCGAGTTCAAAAATCCGTTTTCCGAACTTCCCCAGCCGGTCCAGAAGCTGTTTCTCGGAATACGCCCGAGCGTCCCCAAGGGTTTTAATGCCCATCCGTTCAAGGGTTTTTTCGGTATTCGCCCCCACCCCCGGCACTTTCCGGACCGGCAGGGCGGCAATAAACACAGCGACTTCTTCGGGCGGGATAATGGTCAATCCATCGGGCTTGTCCATGTCCGAGGCGATCTTTGCCAGAAATTTGAGGGGCGCAATTCCCACCGAACAGGTAAGGGCGACCGTTTCCCGGATTTTTTCCTTGATTTTCCGGCCGATTTCGAGGGGCGAGCCAAGGATTTTTTCGCACCCGGTGATATCCACAAACGCCTCGTCGATGGAAACCGGCTCCACCAGCGGCGAAAAGGATGTAAGCAACGACATGATGATTTTTGAGACTTCCTGGTAGCGGTGCCTTCGGGGAGGAACAAAAACTCCCTGCGGGCATTTCAGCCTCGCCTGAAAAATGGGCATGGCGGAATAAACGCCGAATTTACGGGCCTCATAGCTGGACGCCGCCACCACTCCCCGGTTGGTTTCGCCGCCGACAATCACGCATTTCCCGGCCAATTCCGGATTGTCGAGCTGCTCCACCGATGCGAAAAAGGCGTCCATGTCAATATGGAGTATCATTGAGCACTCTTACCTGATATTATCAAAATGATAAAATGCAATCCGGAACCCGGATCAACCGGAATTTCAATTTGCCGGCCAGATCATTCCACTAGAGTCAGGCTAGTGATTTCCTGATGATCAATTAGAATGTCATTCCGTTTTACCTATGCGAATATGGCAATCAAAATGAATTTGACCGGAATGGTTGCCGTCATTCATACATCATAAACGGAACAGGGAGACATCCGATGCTACATTATGAAACTCACCTTTGCGGCCAGGATAAAGACTGGGTCATATTTGTTCACGGTCTGGGCGGAAATTCCAATATCTGGTATAAACAGACCGATGAATACAAAAAACATTTCAACATTGTCTTTGTGGATCTGTTCGGGCATGGCGGAACCGAAAAAAGCTTAGACGCCTATACCTTTGAAACACTGGCAAAAGGGGTGGTGGACGTCATGGACCACGCCAAAATCGATACGGCCCATTTTGTGGGAATTTCACTAGGGTCTATCATTATCGATGCCGTCACCCTCATCGCCCCGGAACGGATCAAGTCCATCGTCCTTGGCGGCGCAGCCCTGAGCTATGATTTCCGGGCCAAATTCCTTCTGCGTTCCGGCGCGATCCTGAAGCGGATGGTGCCCTATATGTGGCTTTACCGGCTGTTTGCGTTTATCATGATGCCCAGAAAAAACCATGCGACCTCCCGCAATGTGTTTATCCGGGAAGCCAAAAAACTGGGCGGGAAGGAATTCCGGAAATGGTATAAATTGATGGGGACCCTGCTTCCTTTCTATCAATCCTACCGGCTGCGCGCAACCAATACCATCCCCAAACTGTATATTTCCGGTGACGAGGACCACCTGTTCCTGCCGTTTGTCATCCGGAATTACCTCCGGGAGCGGTTTTCATCCATTCACATCATTGAAAAATGCGGCCATGTCTGCAATATCGAACGGCACGGGGAATTCAACCGGGTGTCGCTTTATTACCTGAACAGCTACCCGAATCCGCCGATGCTGAAAAACGTTCCGGAAAAATGCGCGGCAGGAAAAATCCCCCAGGAGCGGTGGGCGCTGCAATAGACCTAATTCACAAACAGCGACACGTGCGCAAATTGCATCACGTCAAACAGCCCTTTGTCGGTGAGTTTGAGTTCAGGGATCACGGGAAGCGCCAGAAACGATAAGGCCATGAAGGGATCGGGAACCCGGACACCAAGAGAATGGGCCGCACGGATCAGACCATCCATCTGATTGCGAACGGATTCCAAAGATTCCGTAGACATCAGCCCGGCAATGGGCAGGGGCAGCCGGGCCAATATCCGCCCGTCAGACACAACCGCAAGCCCGCCGTTCATTTCCATCACCCCCCGGACGGCGGCCGTCATGTCCTCATCCGTAGCACCAACCACTAGGATATTATGGGAATCATGGGCCACGCTCGACGCCAAAGCGCCCTTTTGCAGCCCGAATCCGGATACAAACCCTTTCCCGACATTGCCGGTTCCCTTGTGCCGCTCCACCACCGCCAGCTTTAACATATCCCGCGCCGGGTCGGATACGGTAAACCCGTTTTCAATCCGGGCCTCGGCCACCGTCTGACCGGTCACAATCTGGCCGGGAACCAGGGTCATAACCCGGATATTTTTCGTTTGGGCGGGAATGCCGAAATCAATGGGGCCGGGTTTCACGTTCATGGTTGATGGGCAGGTTTCGGGTTCACGGGTCCCCGCATCCGGAATCATCCGTCCGTTTTCAGCCACCAGCGACCCGCCGACATACCCCTGCTCCGCTTCAAACCTCCCCAAATTTGAGACCACCACCATATCGGCTTTTCTGCCCGGTGCAATGGCACCCAATTGGTGCAGCCCGAAATACCGGGCCGGATTGAGGGTTCCGATGCGGATGGCGGTGACGGGGTCAACGCCGGATGCAATTGCCGTGCGGATCATAAAATCAATATGCCCCTCATCAAAAATATCCTGGGGATGCCGGTCATCCGTGCACCACATGAGCTGATGGGCGGTTTTTTCATTCACCGCCGGCAGCAAATCCCGTAAATTTTTTGCACCTGTCCCTTCCCGGATCATAAGATGCATGCCCCGCCGCAGTTTTTCCATGGCCTCAGAAATTGTGGTGCATTCGTGGTCGCTGCCGATACCGGCGGTCAGATAGGCGTTCAGGCTTTTCCCGGTCAGCCCCGGCGCATGGCCGTCCACCGGTTTTCGCTGCGACAGGGTATCTGAAATTTTTTGAATCACGTCATCAGCCCCGCCGATCACCCCCGGAAAATTCATCATCTCTCCCAGGGCCACAATGCGCTCATGATCCAGAAACGGCCGCAAGTTATCCGCATCAAGCACCGCGCCCGCTGTTTCCATCATGGTTGCAGGTACGCAGGACGGCAGGGTGAAGCGCACGTTCATGGGCAGATTTTCGCTTTCCGCCAGCATATAATTGATGCCGCGGGCTCCCATGACATTGGCGATTTCATGGGGATCGGCCACCACGGTAGTGGTCCCTCTGGGCACGACGGCCCGAGCGAATTCAGACACGGATGTCATGGAACTCTCGATATGCACATGGGCGTCAATGAGCCCCGGCGCGACATACCGGCCCTTCAGGTCAACCGTTCGTATAGCCGGATAATCCCCGAATCCAACGATGTGGCCGTCATGCACGGCGATATGATCGGAGATGATTTCACCGGAAAACACGTTGATGATGCGGGCATGGGTGAACAGACAGTCCACGGGCATGTCGCCGCGGGCGGCAGTAATGAGATTTTTGAGATCCATCATAGGCAATATGTTTTTACATTCTAAGCTGTTCGATGTCCACCTCAAAGGCGGCGGCGATCCGGGTCAGGGTGGTCATTCTGAGCCTTGCCGAAGGCTTTTCCATCTGAGAATAAGCGGCTTGGGTGATGCCCATGCGGCCGGCCATTTCCTCCTGGGAAAAACCACGATACTCCCGCCATGCCCGGACCAGCCCTTTTTCCTCGACCACGCTTTTTTCAACCACTTCATGCGGAAAGTAAATCTTGTTTTCCGATCTTTTAATTTTCAGGTACTCATCATAGGGCACGATGACAAAAAGGGGGATGCCATCCTTTTTGATGATTTGATGCTCAATATGTTCTTTCATCTCTTTTTTTCACCAATCCTTTGGTATCCGGCTTAACTGTTTCAGGGCTTTCTTTTCCCACAAGATTTGATACATAAGTTTAATATAAGTTTAAACATAAGTTAATATCAATATATTTTTACGCTCAAAGCCATCTAAACAATTGATCAATGTCAGAATCTTACCCGCCTATGGCATTTTCACCCGCGCACCGATCTCCACCGCCCGGCTAAGTATGTCGGCAACATCCAGATCCACCGGCCGGTAATCCCGCACCAGAACCCTGCCCCCCACCAGCACATCCCGCACATCCGCCCCCCGGACCGCATACACCAGGTGGGATTCCGGGTGATACATGGGGGTCAGGTGGGGCTTGCGGGTGTCTATAATAATGATGTCCGCCTGCTTGCCGGGTTCAAGAGAGCCGATCCTGTCTCCCAGGCCGATAGCCCGAGCGCCCATGATGGTGGCCATCCTCACAACGGTCCGGGCGCTCATGACGGTGGGGTCACTTGCCGTCACCTTGTGGAGTTTCGCGGCCATATCCATTTCCCCGAACAAATCCAGGTTGTTGTTGCTGGCGCACCCGTCCGTGCCAAGCCCGACGGTCAACCCTTTTTCCAGCATCCGGGGGACCGGGGCCACACCTGCGGCCAGTTTCATGTTGCTCTCCGGCGCGTGGGCGATGTTTACCCGTCGCCGGGCCAGAATGTCCATATCGGTTTCATCCACCCACACCGCATGGACCGCCAGCGTGTTTTCATCCAGCACCCCGAGGCTGTCCAGATACGCCACCGGGGTCATGCCGGTTGCGGCAAGGGACTGGTCCCGCTCGAATTTTGTTTCCGCCACATGAATCTGAAACAACACCCCCAGCCGGTTTGCCGCCTGTTTGGCTTTTTTCAAGGTTTCCGCGGAACAGGTATAGGGCGAATGGCAAAATATGGAAGGCGTGACAAGCGGCGAGCGGTCCCGCCATTTTCCCACAAACGCCGCGGCGGTCTCCACATTGCGGGACGGGTCCGGCACGCCGGGGGCTGGAAAATCGATCACCCCCTGCCCTGCCACGGCCCGGATGCCGGAAAGAACAACCGCTTCGGCCACCTCATCCTCAAAAAAATACCCGTCGCAGCAGGTGGTGGTGCCGGAAAGAAGCATCTCCAGGCAGGAAAGCAGCGCACCCGCGCGGACGGATTCCGGCGTGATGTGCCGGCCTTCCGCCGGAAATATATGATCGTTCAGCCATTCGGCCAGCGGCAGGTCGTCGGCCAGTCCCCGGAACAGGGACATGGGCAGGTGGGTGTGCGTGTTCACGAGCCCCGGCATGACGATGCCGCCCCCTGCGTCAATATATTCGGACGCCGGGCAGCATGAGATATCCTCATGGCTTTGCTCTATGCTGTGGATCAAACCGTTCCGTATGCAGATGATTCCGTTTTTGATGATGTCAAAATCCGGATTCACGGTCACAATGACGGCATTATGGATAACGATATCAAATTTCATCTGATCATAGCCCATCAGGCACCTGTCTTTAAAAAAAAGTTTATTGTTGAAATCGCTTTCCGCCGGATACGGAAAGGCGCTTTATAAAGTATTCAGCACCTTACTGATCCTGGTTGCTTTATAGGGCAAAAGCATTAAAAAAACAAAAAGGTTTTCGCAATAGTCTTTATTTAGACAAGGCATACGGACAAGAACAAATTAAATGATTGCAAAATACGAGTCAGGCAATTTATATGTATTTTAAAATAGTTAAACTGCATAAAGATTCTGGTGACCCTCATGAAAGACACTCAATGGAACATGAAACCCAATAAAGCAAAGGCCATCATGCTGGCCAGGCGTCAATTGGCCGAATTTGTTTGTGATGCCGTAAACCTGGAGGGACTTAATTTTACCTTGCCGGAAATACAGACGTTATTGGATGGCATTACAGTCGGTGGACATAAGGTAACAGACCAGCAAATAGCAGTGAATCAGGCGGATACCTGGCGAACTTTATTTAAATTGATAGAAAATGATCAGTTTGAGATTACCGCCGAACAAGTCTGTGCCCTCCATCTGATAGCGGCCAGGGACGAAGCTTTGGAATGGGGAAAGTTCCGATCGGGCGGGGTTACGATTGCCGGGACGGATTATATGCCTCCGCAAAAAGAGTTGCTGCCGGAATTGTTTGCAAAAATGGTTAATGACGCATTAAAAATATCAGATATTTACGATCAGGCTATCCATTTTTTTCTGACTATGGCGAGATGTCAGTTTTTTTACGATGTCAATAAACGCATGGGACGTTTTATTATGAACGGGCTTTTGTTAAGTTGCGGATACCCTGCCATTAATCTTCCGGCCAAAAGGCAATTGGAGTTTAACCAATTGATGCTCCCTTTTTACGACACGGGTATTCAGAAACCGATGAATACCTTTCTTCGTTCCTGCATGGATGAAAGAATTATAAAAATCATGAAAGAGGAGTGATTTTTATAAAACGCGGACAAGCCGTTTGAATAATATATTAATAATTTAATTACTTACAATATAAGAGCAGTAAAAATCAGGACGTATTATGGGCGAATACAATAATCCGTTTTGAACTGTCCGGGCGCCCGGAC
>JBAQUK010000043.1:0-13471 GCA_049297455.1 Desulfosalsimonadaceae bacterium
GCCGCCCTTTTTAAAAAAAAAGGCCTCTTTCTCAGAGGCTCATTTATTCTGGTAATCGCTTTAATCTGTCAACGGAATCTAAAAATCCACCGCCTGTTTTGGTTCATAGAATGTAAAGATTAACAGCCTGGCTGTTTTAGGATGGGGTGAACTGCGCATGACTCAGGATATCGTTCTGTGTCTGTTGTGCGGATTCGGCAACGAAAAACCATACATTAAAGAACTGTCAAAGCAATACAAAAGCAGAATTGACGATGCATTCACATTTGCGGTGACGAACAGAGTGTTGCTGTTGTATGCAAAAAATGGCGTTGCCGTTGATATTTCGCTTTCCGGCCTGCCCTTCGAGGAAGAAATAATTCAGCGGGCCACAGTGTTTCAATTTGAACCTGAATGCTCGCTCTTGACCTGTTCCGCCGAAGATCTTGTTATCCTTAAAGCGTTTGCCGAACGTTCAAAAGACTGGAATGATATTGAAGGCATCGTAATGAAACATGGGCGGAATCTTGATACGAACTATATCGTCGAACGATTGACGCCGCTATGCGATTTGAAGGAATCGCCTGAAATCATCCCGAAACTGAAAAGTATTTTCAAAAATATTGGGATTAATTGAAAACAGCAGGTCATTTTTGCAGAAAATCAACCGCCTGCCGGAGTTCGGCAAACCGATAAATAATATAGTCGGGACTCACCCCCATAGCCGTCAGGCTAACCATTTATTACCCCAACGAGATTGCATCCTATAGCCCAGGGTTGCGGCGAAAGCCGCTACCCTGGGAAGAATTGCCATACAGGAACATCAACCCCTATGATTGTGGGGGTATTCACCGGTGATCCCAGGGTAGCGGCGCTGCCGCAACCCTGGGCTATGATACGAAATCCCGTTGGGATTGGATGAGGAACACAATTTAATCCGTTTTTATTTCGCCGGCATCTGGTCCATAATGTATTCAGACAGGGCCGTGATGGTCAAACTGGGATTGACGCCCAGGTTGGCGGGCACCACGGAACCATCCGCCACAAACAGGTTTTTATAGCCGAACATTTCCCCTTTAAAATCCACAACCCCTTTTTCCGGCGATTCCCCCATGCAGCAGCCGCCCAAAATATGGGCCGTGCTCATGGCGTTGAAAGCCGCTTCGGTGATCAGGCTCAAGGGGATGCCGTCCATTTTTTCCGCCAGCCGCTTTGTCACTTCATTGGCGATGGGAATATAGGATGGCGCCCTTCTCTGGCCGGTGGGCACATTTGAATTCTGGCTGCGCCCCCCAAGCCGCCACCATCTTCTTTTATAATCCAGCTTCAGGTAATTTTCATCCGTCTGCATAACCAGGACAACGGTGGTTGTGGCGGCTTTTCCCAGGGGCCAGAGCAGGGACAGGAACCGCAAGGGATGAAGGATAACATTGCCTAAAAAACGGAACACCCGCGGGATTTTTCCACCGCCGCCCGTCATCACGGTCACCAGGTTCAGCAGCACATCGGACCCTTTATTATACCGAACCATTTCAATGTGGGTGGTGTCATCCGCATAAATACCCGATGTGATGGCAATCTGATCATTCCAGTTGATATTCTTGTTTCTTGATTTAACGGCAAGAAGGGCTTCGGAGTTGGTGCGGACATAATTGCCGAGCTGGTCTGAAATATCCGGCAGCATGCCGCTTTGTTTGCATTGATTTAAGAGCTTCACCGTGCCCAGAACACTGGCGGAAAACACCACGCCTTTGGCTTTAAGGATTATCTGGGGGTGGCGAAAGCCGGTGGATTTTTGGGTCAACACTTCATATCCGCCGTCAACGGGCCGGACGCCGGTGACCATGGTTTCCGGAATGATTTTCGCGCCAAGACCTTCGGCAAGATAGAGGTAGTTTTTATCCAAAGTGTTTTTGGCACCCACCGGACAACCCACCATGCACGCCCCGCAGAATGTGCATCCCGTCCGGTCCGGCCCTTTGCCGCCGAAATAGGGGTCCGGCACGGTCTTATCCGGCGTACCGAAAAAGATGCCCACATCGTTTTTATGAAACGTGTCTTTACCGGTAAATTCAATGCCGACTTCCTGCAGGCATTTATCCGCAACGCCGATCTGGGGGCTCTGGTTGGAGCCGAGCATTTTTCTCGCCCGGTCATAATAGGGCATGAGTTTTTCCTTCCAGTTTCCCGGTCCCCATTCCGGCCTCTCAAACACCTCGTCCGGCGGCACCAGGTGCTGATTGGCATAAACCAGGCTGCCGCCGCCCACGCCGCCGCCGTGAAAAATAAGGGCGTGCTTCAACCACGTAAGCATCTGGTACCCGTAACAGCCGAGGACCGGAAGCCAGAGGTTTTTCCGGATATTCCAGTTGGTTTTGGGAAAGTCCTCGGTGTTCCAGCGCTTGCCTTTTTCAAGAACGGCGACCTTGTAGCCTTTTTCCGCCAGCCGAAGCGCGGACACGCTCCCGCCGAAACCCGAACCGATAACGATAAAATCATAGTCAAAAGAAGAATTGTCTTTCACGCGTCCCCCAAAAAATTGATATTTTTATGCAGCGATTATTTTCGTTTTCGATCTTGTTGATTGCGGGCATTTTTTTTGTAATCGCTTAAGAGGTTATATGCTTGTTTTTTCACAGGCGCGACTTTCGAACTGGTAAAAAGAAACGTGGCGACACCATATATCAGTACCGCCAGAGACCCGAATATGACCTGAGTCATCACCCAGAAAAATTCGTAACCTTTCATATAAGCCGTCGTAATCAGCACCACGATGATAACGGCACTCAGAACAAATCCCAAAATCCCATTAATGGCGGGAAATATTTTCAGGGCGGCAATCGTTTCGTTTAACTTCGCCATGGTTATTTTCGGAACCAGGTCTACACCGGTAATATTTTCATTGATTGGGCATAACGCCTTTAAACATAAAGGTCTTATCAAGCCCAGGAGAATTATCTGTATGAGCATGCAAACAGGAGCCATCACACCGATAATACTCACAATCGTGATAAAAAGCCCCATCTGTTCATCGGCCATGACGATATAATCCAGCAAGACTCCGGGAAAAACCGCAAGCCCGGCCCAAAGAAACATGGAAGCACCGACCGCAACTGTAAAACAAGATTTTTTCGAGATTGATTCAAGCAGACTCATTTTGTTCTCCTTTTTGTTTGTGGATGAATCATATATTCAACATAAACAACAGCTTTTGCTCTTTTCCGCCAAAATCCATGACCATTGCATCCGGCATCTGTTCCAGGGCTGGTTTTCCGCCGGCGCTTTCCTCGATCATTTCCAGTCCGCTGGCGATGTGCGCGTTAAACACATCCACCGGCATCATTTCACCGTGACACCGGGTATACGAATAGATACAGATGTTTTGTTTCTTCATTTTTTCCGCCATCTGGAAGGATTCCGAGAGCAGTTCATGGACCTGCCGGACGATTCTGCCGGTCTTTTGAGGCAGAAAATCCCACAACACCACGGCAAAACAATAATAAATGGTGGGCCGGTAAGCGCTTAACGTCACGGATTCCCGGTGGATTTTAAAAATCTTCTCCAGAATGACATACAGCACCTCATGCCGTGCATTTTCATCCAAATCTTCACGAAGCCACCCCAATGCGGCAAATGCATCCAGGGCCGGCTGGACCACGTCCGGATGGTAGCCTGTCAACAACACTTCATGATTGACGAACGCCTCCTCATTCTTTTTCAGAATCCGGCGGATGATGCGGACACACGCCACCAGAAAAAGGGAGCGGATGCCGGTGGGAGAGACCGCCAGCCCCTTTTCAAACAGGGTTTCCGATTCATTGAGCAGGCCGAACACCTGTTCCTTTTCCAAATCGGCTTCCGGAATGGCATATTTCCCGCCACGCTCCCGGAGCAGCCGGAATATCACCATCGCGTGGGTCAGTTTGATGACCGCGTATTCGTCATAATAATCTTCGTTCAGCGCACGGCAATTATTCTCTATATAAAGCGCCTCCTCCTCCGCCCGGTTAAAGTGAAGCCTCGATTTTGCGTAATCTCCCGAATCCAGGGCAAGACACCGGTAAATCATCATCCGGAAGCTTCGGGCATAGAGGTTAAAGGGATAAATGCTGATGATAATCCGGAGGATCTCGTTCGCCTCCCAGTACCGGCGTTTGTAATAAAGGGTTTTGGCGATTTCAATGCCGAGAATGGTGTTGTGGGGCGATTTTAAATAGATCGACACCGCATTGGGCTGATAATGACTCATCTCTTCCTGGGTGGTTTCATCGGAAAACCAGAGAAGCCGTGTTAATGCGAGATTCGCCCCTTCGCTATCCTGGAGGATGGAATCATGAAGCAGCCGGGGGATGAAATCCAAATAAATCAGGCTCCAAAGGCCCGTTATCCACCAGATGTACAGGATTTCACCATTGAACAGAACCGCCTGTTTCGGCGTCTGGTTAAACATGGCCCGGATATCGTTGATCAGAACGCACTGACGGGCGAAATCCGTCATGCGGATGACCGGATCACCGGGAAGTTTGACATTGAGTGCCGGCAGCAGATAGGTGTCGATACCCGCATAATCGCCTGCCGCAATGCCGATGGACATGAAGCGTTTTTGCGTGAAAAATGCGGACAACGACCAGCGCATGGCGATCTGGTGGGCCACGGCGATGGCGTTCCGGATGCACTGCTGATAGGAAGAAGGGTTGCTGACGCCCTGCTCCATGGGGAAATCCACATACAGGGTGGTCAGGTCATAGGAACGCACGGTTCCCCAGTTGCCGTAGGGGAATCGCGGGATGCCGTCCTTAATGCAGGTTTTGAGTTCCCGGCGCATCCAGTCCACGATTTCATGGCCGATGACGTCCCCCCGGCTGGAAAGTGAAAATGCGATTCGAACCCCTTCCCGGAAACATGAAGTCAGCGGTTCCTGACGGCAGAGTTTCAGCAAAGAGAGATAATTCCAAGAGGGGCCCAGATGGGGCCGCTCATGTCCCAGCCAGAAGGCAAGGGAGCGCAGGGTGTTGCGCTTCCGCGGGGTATCGACGGCTTCCCGCTTCAACCGGCTGATCATGGTGTTGCTGATTCCCGGAAGATCCACCCCCATCGATTGAATAAGCGAATTAAGCCGCTGGATCAGGCCCCGGACCGAAAAATGAATCCGCAGCAAATCCTTCCGGGATTCAAAAATATTTTCAATGGTTAAATCCTCCGGGAGAATGCATTCTTCGGCTGTCCGCTCATGGGACCTTATGAATTTCCGAAACACGGATTCATCGGCGGCATCCACCACCCCATGCGCTTTGGCGAAATCGATAAACGACCGCAAGCCGGCGGCATCCGGATTATCGGCAACGAATTCCTCAACTGTTTCAGCCGTGGGAAAAACCGCCAGAATCGCTGCAACCGCTCGATCTTTTGAAGGGATATCATCTTTCACGGCATCCGTCACCTTGCATGCGGAGAGTAAGTTTCATAAAACAGCGGGTTATGAATCGATAATTACCCTACCAATGACGGATTCACTCTGTCAAGAAATGCTGACATAAAAACGAATAAGCCCGGTTTTTTACATAAAAAAAGCCGTGGCTGCGTTCCAGCCACGGCTTTTTGTTTTAATGAAACAGATGGGAAAAAACAATTACCTCAATTTAGCGGCCGCCATTGTGGCCACATCCGCATTTTTCACAAGATCCTGGTGGTCATAACTCCAGAAAAAGCCTGCGGTATTGGCGTCACCGCTGTGATTGTCCACGCCCGACAGCATGGCGGACTGGTGAGAGACAAGCCCGTCATTGTCCCCTTCCCAGACGCCCAGAATCGGCCAACCGGCGAACAGCTCGCCGCCCCAGCCCCAGCAGTCCCATCCGTCCGCGTCGCCCACAATGGTCCAGAGTTTCTGACCATCCGCCAGCGGTGTGGAATTGATGGGGGCAAGGGTCGTATTGAATGTGCCGTTCACCCATGCCGGTTTCAGGTGATCCATGGCATGGGCCGCGCCGACGAAATAGCTTAAAAACATAAAGTCAGCGGCAACGGCAAGAGAGGAACCGTGATGGGGCGTTCCCAGCGTCACCAACCCGGCCATGGTATACGGATACTGCTTGGCATAATACCGGGAAACAAGCCCCCCCATGCTGTGGGCGATGACATTGAATTTGGCGCTCAGGCCATAGGACCCCTGAAGTTTGACGATTTTGGTGCGCATCAGGGCGGCCTGGTCCCAGATATAGTCGTCGCCGGCCGTAAAATCGTTTTCGCCGCAGAAATAAATGGTTCTGCCGTTGATGCTCCGGGTCCATACCCGGGTGGATTCATTGGTATAGATCACATAGACATTGCCTGTGCCCCATATTTCGGCGCATTTACTTAAAAACGAATCGCTCCAGGCATGTTTGTTGGTCAGCCCGTGCAGAAGCACCAGATCAAAGGATTTCGCATACAGCGTCGCAGTGGATAACAAAAACAAGCCAACTGCCATCAACACTATTTTTTTCTTCATAATCCCCTCCCCCCGTTGTTGGTTATGACTTATACCTGACATTGAAATATTAAAATAAAGTTGAAGCAGCGACTCCGCAAGCAAGGCGTCATTTCAACTTTGTTTTTCTGCCTAAACAGTGTTTTTGTATGTTTCAATCTATTCCTTTTAATTAAACGGTTTTCAACCGAAAATTGTGTTTTATGAAAAATACCCTTTTGAAATGAAACAAAACGGGGAATAAAACAGGAAGAGATGTTTTTTAGGAAGAAGATGTTAAAAAAAAGCCTTGCTCATCGTTTCGGCCATAACCACCGGGTTTAGCAATGCGCGAATTCAGGAGACAGGAGTCAGGAGTCAGGAGTCAGAATAAAAAAATGATTCAATACGTTTCAATTCTGAATTCTGACTCCTAAATTCTGGGTTCCGGATGCTGACATATTCTGATTTTTGCACCCACTGGCCGAAACGATGACCAAATCCGCTCATTTTTTCAGAAAATCCACCGCCTGCCGGAGTTCGGCAAACCGGTAAATAATATAGTCGGGGTTTACTCCCGCCATTTCCTTTCCGCCCTGATTGGATGAGAAAAAAACGGTTTTCATGCCGAGCCGGCCAGCGCCATATACATCCCGGTACATGTCGTTGCCGACGAAAATCACTTCTTCCGGGGTCAGCCCCATGCCCGTCAGTGCCGCCTGGAACAACCGCCGGTCCGGCTTCCGGTACCCGAAATCACCGGAAACGATAATCGGGTTGAAATAGCCGTCAAGGCCCACGGCTTTCAGCTCCGGCACAGCCCAGGCGCTCTGGCCGTCGGAAACCGCAGACATCTTGTAATAGGGCCGAAATTCATCCAGCACGGCTTTCACTTCCGGATAGAGGGCCAAGCGGAACCGCGAGATTCCCCGATACATCTCGGCCAGAAAGCGCGGCGTCGGGTCGGATGATTTGAACTTCCGCTTGGAGTCCCGCGAATACCGGGTTAAAAATTCCCGCCAGACCGCTACTGCGTCAAATTCCGGGTATTTTTCCCCGCCCGCCTTGCGCTGGGCGTCCATAATCCGGTAATAGGCGTCCTTGACCTCCCACCGGTTCAGGTAAATTCCCCGGTAAGTCAGAAAATGGCTGATGGCACGATAAATTTCCTCATGCCCCTCATCCGTGAGAATGTCCGTGAGGGTGCCGTTGATGTCGAAAATAATGCCTTTCAGTTTCATATCAAAGCCCTCAATACTTGTTTGGCCTCGCGAATGAGCCGCCGCCGGTAATCGGGGTCGATCCAGGAATTCCGGGCAATACGCAGCAGGGTGAGGGCCATGTAAAAGGGCAGCCGCCGGGTAATGGCGTAAAACGCGGCATCCCGGTCCGGGAAATGACAGCAGTATTCCCAGACAAAGTGCCCGATAAAGGGCTCCGCTGCCCAGGGATTTCCGGTATGCCGGAAAAAGAAATGCTTCAGTTCTCCGCAGACACGGCCCAGGTCAAACACCCGGTCCGCCCATTTCATCCGTTCCAGGTCGATCACCATCACATCACATCCCGGCCCCTGCCGAAAAGCAGATTGGACGGGGTGGCGTCCCCGTGAACCAGCACGCTGCGGTCTTCCCACATGCAGGCCCGGCCCCGCCACACGGAAAGCAGGTGGTGGCACTTCCGGACATCATCCCGGCCCATTCCCCATCGCTCTTCAAGGTTCTGCACAAACCATTCCATGGAACGGCAGGCTTCCTCAAAATTGACGGTTAACTCCCCTGCCGTGCGGTTGTGAAGGGCCGCGAAAAAATGCCCCAGACCGGCCAATTTCCGGTAAAGCCGCTGATGCCCGCCGTCAACCAGGGCGCTCTGGATGACCCCGCTTAAGCTTTCGCCGTCCAGATGTTCGACCACCAGGAGGTTGTCGATATCCGGGTTGAACCCGAACGGCCGGACCACATAATGCGGCGCGGTTGAAAACCCGATGCTTCTCAAAAATAAAAGGTTGTTGAATTCGGTTTCCCCGGTCCTCCGAGCGTGACCCCGGTCCGGGCCTTTAAAAAATTTGCCCACCAGACGAATGCCCCGGTGTTTCTCCTCATACAAAAACACGTCCCTGGAGACATGGAACCTGAACACCTTCCAGGCGGCGTCCGGCAGGTGAAACCCGAGCTGGGGCACGATATGGTATTGAAAATATCCGTAAACCGGATCCTGGGCGGATAGGTATCCAAGATAACTTATTGTCATTATTTATGCTTTTAGATGATTGGGGGAGTTGGGGAAACAGGATTCACGATTCTTTTTCCTGACGCTCGGCTTCGTCTTGCGTAAATTCGGGGTACAGCGTCTTCATGCATTCGGGGCAGATACCGTGGGTGAAATCGGCTTCGGTGTGGTTGTGGATATAAACCTCCACCTGCTGCCAGTATCCGGCGTCATTCCGGATCTTTTTGCAGTTCGCGCAAATGGGAACAATGCCGCGCAGGGTCTTGATCTGGCTAAGGGCCCGGCCCAGTTCGGCTATCTTGTCGGCCAGCGCGTCCTGCATCTCGATCATGCGGCAGCCCACCTCGATCCGGGCATGAAGTTCGCCTGGGTCGAAAGGCTTGGCCAGATAGTCGTTGGCCCCGGCGTCCAGCCCGGCGATGATATCGGCCTTCTCGCCCCGGGTGGTCAGCATAATGACATATGGGGGCCGGTCGGTTTGCAGGGCTCGGACCCGGCGCACCACCTCCGGCCCGTTCATTACCGGCATCATCCAGTCGAGAATGACCAGAAGCGGGGCGTCGGGGGCCTGAAGCGCATCCCATGCCTCGCCGCCGTTGACGGTTTCCAGCACCTCATGGCCGCTCTTCTTCAGCACGGCGGTCAACATGGCCCGGGACGTGAAATCGTCTTCGGCGATCAGTATGCGCATGTGGAAATCCTTTGATGGTTGGTTGGGTTAACAAGCGAAACCATTAATTTCCTTTTTTCATCTCTGTTCTCAAGCGGTCAAACGCTGATTCCAGCTCGGGCAGATGTTCGAAGGCGGCCTCCAGATCTCCGTCTTCAGCGGCTTTCTCCATTTCAAACGCCACCGCGCACAAGTCGTTCCCCCCCACATTGGCGGCCGCGCCCTTGATGGTGTGGGCCTGACGCTCGGCCCCAAGTCGGTCTCCGGCAGCCAGATAGCCTCTCAGCGCCTCAATCTGCCGGGGGATGTCCCCCAGAAAACCCTCGACGATCATGCGCGCCAGGTCTTCATCATTCATCAGCCGTTCCATCATGCCCGCCCGGTCGAAAATCAATGATGAATGATGGGTGATAAGGGGTGAACGGGGTTCGTCTTTTTCAATTTCTTTTCCATTTATCATTTTACATTCATCCTTCATGATTCCCTTTTCGTTTTTTTCTTTCGGCAGCCACCGCTCCAGAACCTTCGCCAGGGAATACGGCGTCACCGGCTTGGACACATAATCGTTCATGCCGGCCGCAAGGCATTTTTCCCGGTCGCCCTGCACGGCATGGGCGGTCATGGCGATGATGGGAATATAAGGCACGGCTTCAATGCCCCGCCCCCTGTTTCCCGCCGTTTGCTTCCCCTTTCCCGCTTCCCGCTCCCTGATTTGCCGGGTCGCTTGCAGTCCGTCCATATCGGGCATCTGCACGTCCATCAGGATCAGGTCGTAGGGTATGGCTTCAACCGCTTTGACCGCCTCCACGCCGGTGGCCACGACATCTGCCCGCAGGCCCAGCTTTTTGAGGATGCCCAGGGCCACCTGCTGGTTGATGATATTGTCCTCGGCCAGCAGGATGCGCACCTTGCGGTCCTCAAACCGGTTAAAGATCTCCCGGGCCATATGCCGGGTGGCGATGGGCCGCGACGCCGGCATCAAACCGGCCTGCTCCGCCAGCACCAGGGACAGGACGCCCTTAAATTCATGGTGCCGTACCGGCTTGGTCAGGTAGGCCGAAAATCCCATCTCCGCATAGCGTCTGGCGTCACCCCTTATTCCCAGGGAGGTCAGCATCACCATCCGGGTGTCCGCCAGACGTTTGTCGGTCCGGATGGCTTTGCCAAGAGTTTCACCGTCCATGCCGGGCATCTGCATGTCGATAACGGCAATCCGGAAGGGGTCGTCCGCTTCCAGGGCCTGATAAATGATCCGGAGCGCTTCGGGACCGTTCACTGCTTCCACGGGACGCATCCCCCACGAGGCCAGCCGCGTGATCAGGATTTCCCGGTTGGTGGCGCTGTCGTCCACGATCAGAACCCGCACGTTCTTCAGATCCCCCTTTGGAGGCGTTTCGGATTTTGCCCCATCGGCCTGTTTTCGGAAGCGTACGGTGAACCAGAATTCCGATCCCCTGCCCGCCTCACTTTCGACGCCGATTTCACCGCCCATCATTTCGGCCAGTTGTTTCGAGATGGCCAGCCCCAGGCCGGTGCCCCCGTAATGGCGCGTGGTGGAAGCGTCCACCTGAGTAAATTTGGTAAAAAGAAGGTCGATTTTTTCTTTGGGAATGCCGATGCCCGTGTCGCGAACCGTGAAGCGCAGCAAAACAGGTTCAGCAGCCGGAGATTTTTCTCCGGCTGTGAGCCGTGAACCCGCCGCCGCCGTTGAGACGCGAATCGCCACCTCGCCGGCGGGGGTGAACTTGACGGCGTTGCCCCCCAGGTTGGCGAGGATCTGGCGCAGGCGGCCGGGGTCGCCCCGGAGAAGTGCGGGAACTTCCGGGTCGGCGCTGCATGTCAGCTCAAGACCTTTCTCAAAGGCCTGAACGGCCAGCGTATCGGCAAAATCGTCCAGCAGGCTCAACAAATCGAAATCCAGGATTTCCAGATCGAGCTTCCCGGCCTCAATCTTGGAAAAATCGAGGATGCCGTTGATGAGACCCAGGAGCGACTCCCCGCTGACCCGCACGATTTCGGCGTAACGCCGCTGTTCGTCGGTCATTACGGTATCCAGCAGCAGACCGGACATGCCGATGACCCCGTTCAGGGGGGTGCGGATCTCATGGCTCATGTTGGCCAGAAATTCGCTCTTGGCGATGCTGGCCTTCTCCGCCTGGATTGTGGCTGCCTTAAGCCGCCGGTTGGCTTCAATCAGATTTTCCTCCACCCGTTTTTGGTTGACGATTTCCCAGGTCACGTCAGCGATGAAGGCAACCGCATCAACGTCTTTTTCAGTGTAATCAAATGGTTTGTTGCCAACGCCAAGAATGGCGACGAATTTGTCCTCCCGCATTACCGGCACCACCAATTCGCGAATCACTTCGGCATGGCCTTCCGGCATTCCTTTTTTGTGGGGCAGCAAGCGATAGTCGTTATGGATCACAGCCTTTCGCTCGCGCACGCAATCCGCCCAGACGCCGGCCTGATCGATACCATCGTGCCCACCCTTTGATTGGACTTTACAGAACCGTTCCCGGGTCGGGGTGGAGTACTGCTGCAAGGAAAGCGTCTTCTGGTCGGCTTCCACAAAGTGGTAAAACGCGATGGGGCTTTTCACCAGGATACTGACCTCATCCAAGGATTGGGTCAGCAACTCGTCAAGGGTGTGCTCGGCCGCGAATTCGATGAGCTTAAGCCGGATTTCGGTCATCTTATCCGTACGCTTGCGTTCGGTGATATTCCGCATAATGCCCACCGAGTGCCAGCCGTCGGGAAGTTCGAGAGCGGACAGGGACAGTTCCACCGAAATTTCCCGGCCATCCTTGCAAAGGGCTTCCAATTCCAGGGTCTTGCCCACAGCACTGCCCCGTCCGGTCTGGCGGAACCGGGGAAACGCTTTCTGATGGGATGTATGATAGCGTTTCGGCGCGATTAAGGTGTGCAGGTTTTGGCCGATGGCTTCGCCTGCCGCATATCCGAAGATACGTTCCGCCGCCGGATTCCAGAAGGAAATATCCCCTTGCGGATTCATCATCAGAATCGCGTCCTGGGCGGACTCGGAAATGGCCCGCATTCTGGCTTCTTCCGCCTTTAACGCCGCCTCCGCCCGCTCGCCCGCCAGTTCGGCGAGCTTGCGCCTTGTGATGTCCTGCAACAGGGCAACGAAATATTTAACGGAGCCTCCCGGTTCCCGAACGCATCCCACGGACAGGTTGGTCCAGACGGCTTCACCGTCTTTACGGATAAACCGCTTTTCCAGTCCATACTTATCTATTTCCCCCGCCAGCATGCTGTTGAATTGCGACATATCCGCATCCAGGTCGTCGGGATGCGTCAAGGCGGCCCAGGTGAGGCCGGCCAATTCCTGGGCCGAATAGCCCAGCATGTCGCACAGGCCGGCATTCACCTCCAGCCAGCCCTTCTCCGGCGACGTAATGGCAATGCCGATGAACGGCAGTTCGAAATAGCTGCGGAAACGGGCCTCGCTTTCTCTGAGTGCCGTTTCCGCCTTCTTGCGATCGGTTATGTCGCTCAGGGTTCCGACCATCCGCAGGGCCGTCCCCTCTTTATCCCATTCGACCGCCTTACCGCGTGTGGAGACCCACCGCCACGCGCCGGATTTCGTCTTCATCCGCAGATCGATTACAAAACCTTCCCCGTTTTTGATGCTCCGCTTCAGCGTCTCTTCGGCCCTGCCAATATCATCCGGATGGACGAGGGGACGCCATGCATCATAAGACGCGGGGAACTCTCCGTCTCCATAACCCAGCATGGCATAATAAAAGGCGCTGAAAAATGCACGGCCGCTCGGGATATGCCAGTCCCAAAGCCCGTCTTTCACTGCGGCCAGCGCTGTGGAATAACGGATTTCGCTCTGCCTAAGTTCCGCACGAGACCGGGCCGCGACGATCCCCGAGGCCAGCATGATCAATAGCGCCAGCATCAAACCCGACGGCAGGGCCGCATGGGTGGCGACATCCCATTCCCAGGCATGCGCGTCGATGTCCATGCCCATCACCGCGATCAGGGCACCCGTGCCCGGCATAGCCGTCAGGCTAAGAAATAATAATAATATATAAATTCAGTTGGTTATACTTTTGACAATGGGGGGCCGTCGCCAGCCCCGCCTGACGCTTCATAACAGTCTCCTTTGTAGGAAAATGCCG
>JBAQUK010000044.1:0-3054 GCA_049297455.1 Desulfosalsimonadaceae bacterium
TTATAATGTCGCATATAGCTTTTATCAATATCGATAATATTTTGCTTTAAATCTCCCTGTCCGATGGGAAAATCCAGTAAAATTTTTTACCGGAAAATTAAAAACCGGGGTTTTCGGTCAGGCACAAGATATGTGTTACGTATGATTGTATTCGGGAAGGAAACGCATGCCTGAATAAGGAATATTAAAATGAATTTTACCATTGAAATTGAACAGGAAGAGGATGGGCGGATCATAGCCGAAATTCCCGGCCTGCCGGGAGTCCTGGTTTACGGGCAATCCCGTGACGAGGCAATTGCGCTTGCCAAAGCCCTTGCACTGCGGGTTTTGGCGGATCGGATCGAACACGGGGAGATTGTTCCTGAAATGTCAAATGTCTTTTCGGTCGCTGATAAGCCAGTGGCCTTCGGCAAAATCCCGCCAGGTCTTGTTTGCTCTCTTGAGGATTGGATGGTGCATCAAACGCAAAAAAAACGGTTACCATAAGGTGCTCGCCCGCGAAGCATGGCCGAATTTTGTATTTTCGTTCCATGTCAATGAAGAAATCGAGCCGAAAATGCTGGCCCGGATTGGAAGACGAACGGGCCTTACCCCGGATGACCTGTAGAAAATCATCCTATTAAAAAGGCGATTTATGTTTGGTCTTTCGATTGCTTATGTGTTATTGGAAATATAAAATTCCGTCAAATATTTTGTTTTTTTAAAACAAATGGGAGATATTGTTGATGAATTTGCTTAAGGAAGCCACCATTGAAAGTATAAAGCGTTTGCCAGATGAATGCGGGCTGGAAGATATCATGTATCAGGTTGATTTTGTAGCTCAGGTTTTGGAAGGTCTTGAGGATGCCGAGGCAGGGCGAACAATATCAACTGAGGAACTGCTTGAAAAGCTTGAACGATGGTCAAAATAAAGTGGACGGATAAAGCAGTTAGACATCTTGAAGCAATTTATGAGTATATTGCAAAAGATTCAAAGATATATGCCAAGAGATATGTCAAATCGCTTATAGACTCGACTGAAACGCTAAAAAGAATGCCGGAATGCGGTAGGAAAGTGCCTGAGTTTGATAATGTTGCATTTAGAGAGATTTTCTATAGAAATCATAGGATTGTTTACAGATTGACGGATATCAATAAACATATAGACATCCTTGCCGTGGTACATGTAGCGCAAGACATGCGGAAAATATCTTTCATTTTGAATGACGGCAATTAAAAATTTATGCGAGCCTGTTTTAAAAGTCTGGGGGAAAATGTGGGGACATCTTTAATTATTTAAATAACTATAACATTCAAGTGTCATCAGCCAAACGAACTCAAGTGCCGATCAAAAGTCCAAAATCAAACAAAATTAATGCTGAAAACTCACCGCTTATCACTGGCAACTTTCTGTTATCTTTGTTTTTCTTGCCAACAAAGAAAAATAAAACGGAAAAGTCGATTAATTAGGTATAGCGTCCCCGGAATTCCGGAATTCGTCCCCGGAATTCCTTAAACTGTTTTTCAAAATCTCCTCAGCCCATTGCCGGTTTTTAATGCCGGAAAGGCGGCCCCAAGACCTCAAACAGCCCCCCTTTTTTTTGACAGATATTTTAATAATTTTCAATAAGTTAAATTGGTACAACAAGTTTATCCCCTATACATGAGGCGTTCACTGAGTTTTATATACTGTCCCCGGAATTTCGGTCGCTTACGCTTGCGGCTCGGGTTGGAATTTTTGGGGTTGTCAATCAGGTAGACAAGCTTCCCGGACAGATCCGCCGGGAATTCTTTTGATTCATTTCTGATGGGGCAGGAAGCGCGGTCAACGGTGGATATACGGATAAAACCGCAAATCCTCCAGACTGAACTCAGGGGGCTTCAAACCATGGGTCAAAGCCGAAAGTTTTTAATTTCATGTGGTTATATCAGCGAACGATCAAGCTCACCTGCCCCAAGGGATACAAAACAAGGACGAAGCGATGGAAACACTGAACATGGATAATGCTGAAAACACCGCCCCTTAGGGCCTGGTGCAGCTACTGGTTCGCCTATTTCTCGAATTTTAGTTCTTGACGCTCAACAAGCTTGATTTGACACTTTGAAAGTTCACTAAACTTCGCCACAGAGTCTTTCCGAAGAACGCCAAGTTCGTCGCGCCATAGTATCTGCGGTGTGTTATTAGCTCCCGGCAACAATATCAGAGTACCGTTCGCAGTGCTCTTATCTACCTCCACTCCGCCAACTGTCAGAATTGAAGCTTCTTCTTTCATGTCGACTCCTAGAGCTGAAATAATCGTTCTTGACTCTGTTAGTCTTTTTCCCTCTCGAATACAAAAACGTTCTAACAAATCGTTCAGTTCGCTTAAAGCGTTCTTCTCAATGTAGTCACGGGATAGTGAGTTTATGACTTTTCCACCTTCTCCCACAATTGCTCCTTCATCAAAACCGTAGTAAGTTCCAGCGTCTTTGCTCACTGCAAAATACAGGGATCCGTAATCACGTCGCATATCTGAGCTGTAAAAGATGTATAGTTCTAAACGCTGAAGTTTCATGGCAATTCTTTTTGCCAGCTCAACCCTTTTATCGAGACCAGGGTCATCACCAAAAAATCCTCGTGCATAAGGAGATCGTTTCGAGAGATTAAACATCACGAGTAAGCTATCTCGCATGTCATCTGCTGTGGGTTTCTTGTCTTCTTCGAAGCCTTTGATCCACTCACCGACAATGGCCGATTGTGGTGATAAACGCGCAAGTGCAATAACAATTGGGGCCTTTAGTTTTGGATGGGCCTTCGGATAGATCTGAGTAAATATTTCGATAGATTCGTTATCTCCTGTCTCGCTAAGATACTTAATCAGGCTTTCTTTTAAATCCAGATTGGAAGACTCTTCTGTAAGGAGCTTTCTTGTTAACGAAGCCAGTGAGCTTACTGTATAGTCAGTCGCCTGCTGGATTACATTCATAAGTGTTGATTTCCAAAAAAAAATGTAACTGATTTTTCTGATTATTTTGACTGTGACAGTTATTTTCCGGATTATTTAAACTGGATTCGCTGCGCTCAATCATTTTATT
>JBAQUK010000045.1:0-2292 GCA_049297455.1 Desulfosalsimonadaceae bacterium
ATCGGTTTCGCCATTGCCGCAAAGATCTTCCGCACAGTAATCCCGGCCATTCAGTCCCTTGGCATAGAGAGTATGGATTTGGCCGGCATCCAGAGCATTATTAAACACTGCCGCCTCATCAATCAGGCCGGTGAAAAAATTGGCCGCGCCCTCATTATCCGCGCCGATGCTTAAGCTTACACCGGTCTTGTAAGGCAATTCACGGGTAATCGCTATTTCTTCCTGCAGTTCTCCGTCAAGATACATCCAAAGCCGGTCGGCGGCATTATCGTACACTGCGGCCAAATGATGCCATTGCCCCAGGGGAAGAGAAAAAGTTTTATTGCTTGTGGTAAATGCCGTACCGTCTCCGATGCCGGCATACGGTTTTCCGTTTTCTATTCATAGAAAATAGAAATAATTTCCGCTTCTCCGGGAAATCACCTTGGAAAAATTTCCCCTGGCTGTTTCCCTGACCCATGCGCTCAAGGTGAATGCGGCGCTCAGCCGCAGATTTTCGGCATCGCTGACCAGGACTGCATCGTTACCGTCAAATGAAAGAGCGTTTCCCACCTGTCCGGACGAAGACACCGCACCCTGTACCCAGCCGATGTCAGCGCCGGCCAGATCCGATACCACGGCATCAGTCTGATCCATGTTCCAATACGCCGCTAAACCTTCAAGGCAGGGGGTTCCCTGGGTTACCGGGACAAAGGCGGCGGCATCAGCAATGACATATCCGTTGGTTCCTATGGTTTTGATTTCAAGATATTCATTGCCGTCACCGGCAAAGGCACAGGTTCCCAGCGGCCGCCACTGGCCTCCGTCTTGACGCTGGTTGACGGTAAAAGACGTGGTGTCGCCGGTATGGATCAGTTCCACGGGGACATTGTCCGCACGGTTGGAAGACGCGGTGTATCGGAGATAGACGGCGTAATCCCCGGCGGTTAACACAGGCCGGAATCTGACGCTTTTCTGTCCCTTATTCTGGTTCTGGTCGTGGATATAATTTTGTCCGTAAAACGCGCCGCCGTCGGGCCATGTGCTCGTTTGCCATTGGCCGATGATTTCCGCGCTGGTTGAGGTGTTGTCGACAATCTGTATCGCCGACTCCTGGGCTGAGGCGGGCAAAGGATGGACGCCGGTAAAAACAAATAGAATAAAAAGGATTGCCGACGATCTGATCATTCTCTTTGCCGTTTCCATGATGTCTCCTTGACGGTGATGGGATTCGCGCACTGAGTAGATTCATCGCTAATTCGCTAATGAATTAAAACAAATAAATTCGGAATGATATAAAATATTTCGTTTGAGATTGATAAATTTTCAATAAGTTTTAGAGGTCGAACAGGATGAAATGTAGTTTTGAATATGCGCTTTGTATAGATTCATTTCTATAAAAAATCAAATAAAAAAAGTGCCCATCTAATTATTTTGGTTCATCCGATCGAAGCGCACTCTGTCAGATTGAAATGGGAAAATCGTAATGGGGCAGGATTCCGGTTCGGCGAGATTGTTTGATAGTTGGCGACGCAGTTTAGGGATTTCCGAAGAACAAAGATAACTGTTTATGTGGAGCATTCTTTTTTTCTATTTTACCCGCAGAGGCGCTGGGACGCAGAGGGGAGTATCCTTTGGGGGCTTATCCTCTGCGCCTCTGCGCGAATAATTTTTTGGCAGCTATTCAGGTATATTAATTTTCCGGTGCTCCCTCCGGTCAGCGCGCCCGGTCTCTTCCGGCAGCCCCTTTCATGACCATCACCACAGAGGCAAGAAAACATAAAGAGCCCAAAAGGACCACCGGCGCGAATGTCATGGCGCCGTCGGTCAGTCCCCGAAGCGCCAGGCCGACGGGCATGATAAATGCCAGAACAGCCAGCAGCGAGCACCATTTTCTGGCTGTATCCGTCAAATTCAGATTTTCCAGCAGGCTGCCGATGATCAGGTTGTATAAGGCGATGGGCATGCCGTGGGTATGCCCTGCCTTTAACAGATAACGGCCCAGCGGCACCGCGTAAAACCCCTTGTCAAAATAGGGGTCCATGGAAAATCCAAGACAAAGCCCGCCGGCAGCAGCCAGCAATATACCGGCGCAACCCGCCAAAACATTAATTCTGCCTGAACGCATCGTGATTCCTCCTTGCGCTGAAGAGTGTTCGTCATACCCCGGCCACCGGGGTTACATCATGGTTTATTTAAATACCAGTTGGATAATTTGCGGTTCGGGTCCGTATTTTTTTCAACAGACTCCAGCCACCGGAGGATTTCACCCAGATGAAACGGTTTTTTAAACAATTTGATTCCCATCGATGC
>JBAQUK010000046.1:0-2820 GCA_049297455.1 Desulfosalsimonadaceae bacterium
CCGATAGCCTGCATATTTACGAGAGTACTGTTGATGCATCCGGCGCTTTTGTGATAGGCGGAGACCCTGGTGAGTTTACTATCCAACGAGGACAAAAACTTTACCTGAAGGTATATGACAGTCCGGACGGCAATCCTGCCGGTCATGTGACCGCCATGGAGCCATATAATGGATTTGACCCAAATCCCGATGGTAATTATAGCGATATTTTTTCAGATAACGCCGGCCTTGTGACAAAAAGCAATGTTGATGTTGATATGTCTTCAGGCTTTTTGAAACTAACAAATGCGGACAATACATTTTTGCCGCCATATCATGCTTCCGGATTTGCCATAACCCGAACCATCATGCCGCTAAGCGTTGTGGAGTGGGGTGTTTTTTCTTACACAGCGGTGATTCCACCTGGGACATCAATAAAAATACAAGTGCTTGATGAATGCGATGACCCTTTTTCCGATGCGCAATTACCCGGCAATACGGTGGGATTTACAGCCAATTCAATTGATTTGAGTCAATTGAATCTCCTGGATGTGGCTCGCGGAACACACCCGGAAGGCAGTGATTCAAAAATTGCCAGACTGCGCTTTAAAATAATTTTAGAAACAACCGATGTGAATGTGACGCCGTCAATAGACTCCCTTGTCTTTACCTGGAAAATCAAAGACGATGTGTTGCCGACACCATCTTCTTTAAATAATTCTGGATGGCCCACTTCGACAGTTGATTACAAGGGGACCTATCATACCGCTTATAGCAATCCACAAAAGTATTACGCAATCAAATGGAAGAGTGTTGATTTAACAAGAAACGATATGTTTCTGAATGGCTTCCGTATTTACCAAGACAGCTTAATTGGTATGACCTGGTTTGATGACCCTCATTTTTATCAAATTAATCGAAATAACGGAAATATCCAATCAGAAATTCCATCAAGCAACCATCTGATGGCGAATGATTCGATTGATCAAAACGGCATTCTATATTCAAATGAAATTATGCACGATATATTTTCAGCCATTGATCTCAATACCGGAAAAATTAAATGGACTTATGCCTATGGTGGCGGTCATGGTAATAGTCAAACGTTGATAGGTAAAGACGGCAGCATATTTACAATTTATACTCCGTATCCAAGCCATGGTAAGGATACACTGTATGCCTTCAATCCGGATGGAACGATTAAGTTTACAAAAGATATTCAAAACCCGGACAACCCCTATGATGGTGGTGCCGGTTATATGTCTCAAGGCGATGACGGCACCTTGTATTTTGCTTCGAGTACCTATGACCAAAACTATCAAAGGCAAAACTTAGGTAAGCTATATGCCGTTAATCCAAACAATGGTTCAGTTATTTGGTCAAATCCCATCGGTGACGCGAATTACAATGCGCCGATTCTTGATGCGGACGGCAATATCTACGTTTTTGAATTTGTATGGGAAGATTCTGTTAATACCAAGAAATATTATTCTTTCCATCCGGGCGGAACGTTGCGCTGGCAGAAAGAAGTGGATGAAACGTTTATGGGCTGGCAGCTTGCTGCATATCGTGATGACGGGAAAATTGTCGCTTTAAGACGGCCCAATAATTATAACGACTCATGCCTGCTCGATCTGATCAATATGGCAGACGGATCTATTGAATCATCTACCCCAATAAATTTCGCATCCGCATTGTTTACCGATAAAGACAACAATACCTATCTCATATCTTGGATAAACGACATTTCTATCATCCGCATTTATGACCCGGATATGGAATTGATCTGGCAGTGTTCCGCGCCTTCCGGCTCCGTAAATGGAAATATTCAAACTTCTTACGGTTTTGATAACTTAATTCAAGACGAAAAGGGATGGCTTTATAGCGGATTTGCAAAATCAGTTTATGATACGACCAATTGGGAGCGGCAGCCTGATCAGCAATATGTCAATTTTATCGGGATAGCTCCCTGGACGCTTGCCGCAACCGTTGAAAGTGCGGACGAGTTATTGCCGGGAAATACCGCAAACTTCACCGTAACTACCGCAATGGAAGCCCTTAACCCGCTAACAAACGGACAAAATCAAGTTCAGATCGTCATTGAAAACGGAGACAAAATTCCTTTAACTTATTCCGGCATAAATAATAACAACGAAACAGTCTGGTTGGGAAGTTATGTTATCCCATCGACTTTTTATCCATGTGTTCACACGTTTACGGCAGAAGCAAATTCAGACAGTGTTAAAACAGGCATTCCCGTTCATTTTGATAGTTCAGCCAGTGGATCAGAAAATACCGGCATAATGGTTACAGGATCATTTGGTGCTGTTAATCTGATCCCCGGCGACATCAACCATGATGGGATTGTGGATTTGTCCGACGCGGTGCTGGCCCTTCAGATCATGGCTGGAATTATTGTCCCGACCCAGCCTGTTTTCTTGGACGCGGACGTGAACCACGACGGCCGTATCGGAATGGAAGAAGTGATTTTTATTTTTCAGAAGGTTGCGGGGCAGCGGTAAAACGCGGCATATTTTGTCTGCGCGAAAAACAATCTAAAATAAGATGTATTGTAATGCCTGGATTCTTTTTCGATGATTTCTATAATTTTCAACACGTCCGAGCGGAAGCCTTTTTGGAACTGAATTGATCCCGCTTGGCGCCAAGCGGGATCAATTACGTCACAGTAGCCGGACTTTATCGAAATGCACCGATAGATAGTGCCTGACCGAAAACCCCGGTTTTTAATTTTCCGGTAAAAAATTTTACTGGATTTTCCCATCGGACAGGGAGATTTAAAGCAAAATATTATCGATATTGATAAAAGCTATATGCGACATT
>JBAQUK010000047.1:0-2985 GCA_049297455.1 Desulfosalsimonadaceae bacterium
CATTATGCCGTTCTTCTTGCTCATGCTCTTGCTCCTAATCTTACTTTAAAATCTCAATAATAAGAGCAAGAGCATGATTAAGAGCAAGAGCATGAAAACGGTATATTAGTAAATTCCAAGTCCCTAAAAACAATCTGGATAACCTTTTAAATGCGCCGGTATTTACGCAAGACGGACGGAAGGTCCGATTAAAGAATGTGGTAAGCGTGATCGAAGGCAGCGGCCCCATCGAGATCCAGCGAAAGAACCGGCAGCGGTTCGTCAAGGTCGAGGCCGACCTGTTTAAGAAATCCCTGGGCGAGGGACGGGCGGACGTGGAAGAGGCGCTTTTACAAATGGGTGTGCCCGAAGGGATTTCAACGCATTTCGGGGGCGATGTGGAAGAGCAGCAAAAGGCCTTTCATGACCTGACAAATCTACTGATTTTGGGGATTATTCTCGTGTATATGATCATGGCCGCCCTGTTCGGTAACCTGCGGGATCCCTTTATTATCATGTTTTCGGTGCCTTTTGCATTTTCCGGGGTCTTTATCGTATTTTACCTGTTTCACGTTGAACTGGGGCTCATGAGCTTTATGGGACTCATCATGCTCATTGGTGTTGTGGTGAATAACGCCATTATTCTGCTGGATTATATCCATTTGCTCCAGAAACGCGGGGAAAAACTGTATGACGCCATTACGCATGCCGGAAGGAACCGGCTGCGGCCGGTTTTGATCACGACGGTGACCACCTTATGCGGTTTGTTTCCCATGGCTGTATCGAAAAGCGTTGGCGCGGAAACGTGGAATCCCCTGGGAATTACCATGTTGGGCGGTCTTGCGCTCTCCACCCTGGTCACTCTGGTGCTGGTTCCAACGATCTATTTCCAGCTTGAAAATCGAAGATTAAACAAGGTGAGATCATGAAACTCTTTCTGACGATTTATGATGTGACTTATGATGATGATGTAATGGAAACGTTAAATGGTTGCTGCGTAATCGGTTTTACAAAATGGGACCGGGTCCAAGGCAAAGGGCCGAACTCTGATCCCAAAATGGACACTGCCGTGTGGCCGGGCTATAACAGTGCCGTTGCCGTGGTTGCAGGCGACGACAACGAGGAAATCGTCCGGGAGGCCCTGCGTGCCGTCGCAAAACGGCTCCATGGGTCAGGCATTATCATTTACGAATTGCCGGTGAGCGAGGTGGCGGTTTCGTAAAAAGCTTTTCATGGCGACGTGTCTCCCAGTTATGTTTTCTTTGGGCCTAAAAAAAATCTTTACCGGGGAGGATGGAAGATGAGAATTAATCTTTGCGCGCTACAAGAAAAACGTCTCATTGATCGTCTTTGTTCTCTGAGGGTCAAAGGTGAAGTGATCGAGAAAAGAAGGATGGAATCATTTGGCAGCCAGCCCGAAAAGAAAATAGTCGTTGTCAAGTTCAGGGACAGGATAATTGAAACGAATCTTGATGATTCTGAATTTGAGAGGACGGAGATCGGGGAACAGATTTGGTTCTCTCCCTCAGTTCCTGAGCGTGATCCGTGCAACTGCCATATGTTCGTCTGGCTGATTGTTGCGATCGCGGCATGTACGCTGGCAATCTGGGCCATTTCAAGCCATTCTTATGGAAGAACCGCTGCCTTCCTTTCTTTTGCCGCAGCGGGGTGGATCGGCGTTATAGCCTGGGCCAGGATATGTTCGCACGAGCAAAACAAACGCTTTCGGGACCTTGATGCAGAAATCGATTTTTTTGACCCCGAAGATGAACGCAAGCAGGGAGATCGAGAATGAGATTCCCCCCGCTGGTATTATTAGATAATGATTTATACGATTTTCTCGGTGTATTTATTCGTTTACTTTTGTGGCTGAGCGCAAAAAGATAGGCAATACCGTTTACGTTCAAGTCACTTTTACACAAAAAGTATTAAACATCAATTATTTAATCAAACTATAGTCCGTGGCGCATGAATTGATACCGTCTCTTTAATTACAATAGGTAATAGCGGTATCAAGTCATGTGCGAAGACCTATAGATGTTCAAACACGATCCGGGCGCCGTCCCAGGGGCGGCCCAGAATGTTTTCCTTGGGCACCCTGGTGTCGGTGAAGAAAATCTCGCCGGTGGGGGAGGAATGGGACCCCATTTTATCCAGGCGCGAGGTCTTGATGCCGTTAAAAAATGGTGTAGGCCGACCCGATTCACTGCCTGTTCACCTGCACCCGCAGAGATGAGGACACACGGGCGATTTCCTCGGTTATTTTTCTGTCAATACCTGCTCGGATACGCACATCTGACACCAGTCGCTTGTCATAGACACAACATATTGATATTCTGAGATCTTCACTTGATCATCGCATCCTCTTCGGATAGGGGATAGAGCGCTCATATGCCACCAAAAAGCGATCGAATTAGATAGCACATATGCGTCTGCATACAACAATCTTGGGCGGACCTATGGACAATTAGGGGAGTCAAAGCTGAATTGGAGAACTATAAGCTCGCACTCAAATATGATAGTGACTTTGCCTATGCGCGTTACAATCTCGGGGATGCGCTATTTCGCATGGGAGATTTTGATAATGCAATCTTACAACTCGAGTGGGTTGTGAAGCGCCGATATTGCCCAGGTAAAATTTTTATGAAGATAGGGGATGCGTATCTCGCTGCCGGCCACAAGGAAAAGGCGGAGATCCAATACCGAACTGCAGCGCAGCTCGGGATTGCGGAAGCAGAGAGTCGCCTTGAAAAGCTTTTCGCACACATATACTCCTCAAGCCCATAGTAAGGTGCCTGCGATACCATTGCTGCATAAGGCCATGAAGCGGATCGCCCACGAAACGGGCTTCCCGCTTATGCCCGGCCCCGCTTATGCCCGGCGTTGAACGAAGCCGCTATGCGGCGGAAAAAAATCAAAAATAGTGTATAACTCCTGTAAGTGTCCAATTCCGGACACTTATAAAAAAAGGAGTATACCATGACCCCAACAGAAGTAAACCGGTTT
>JBAQUK010000048.1:0-3499 GCA_049297455.1 Desulfosalsimonadaceae bacterium
TCTTTTGGGTAAGGTTTGATCATCTTTTGATTATAAACGAAGTTTACTTGTCCCGTAAACCGATTATTTGGGGTTTGACTCAATATATCCTTGAAGTTGCATAACTTAATTCATGCACGTTCCTTAAAAATAATCCGGGGGTGGTATTGATTGCATGACTGCTGTATTTTACTCGCCAGAAAAGGATCGATCCTGTCTATGCCTTTTAAAAGAGACGTTACGGTTACAGGCGCCGCATTGATGGGCTGCTGGAAGCTGTCGACAACCAGTTTCAATACTTCCTGATTCTGCCGGGCCAGCCCGGAAATCATCCGGAAAATGAAATTTCTTAAAAACATGACGAAACTCATGATGGCCGGCGTTTCGAATGTCGTGATCACAATGCTGCGCTGGGCCAGGCCAAAAAAATTCAGGGTGTTGAAAACGGAACCGGCCCCCAGATCCAGCAGAATAAACCGGGCGGAAAGATTTTTAATATGATTGACCAGCAGTGACCGCTGTTTAAAGTCAATATTGGCCATAAAGGGCGTCCGTCCATCCCCCGGAATAAATTGTAAGTTGCTTATACCCGTATCCACCAGCAGATGATTGAAATCGCGGCCCCCTGATTTCAGAAAATCACCGATCCCCGGAAATGTATTGGGCACTCCCAGATGGGTATAAAGGTTGGACCCGCCCAGGTCCAGGTCAATGGCAACGACCGAATGGCCTTTTTGGGCAAGAGCGATGGACAGGTTGGCGGTAAACAGGCTTTTGCCGACCCCGCCTTTTCCGCTGGCAATCGGGATTATGGTCGTTTTGCGAAACGTCATTTGCGCCTCTCGTATTTATTGGTATCCATTCAACTCATAATAGATTCGATTTTCTCGCTCAGTCGAACCTCATCAATGACCACATCCACAACACCTTTCCGGATGGCATTGTTTGTCAGGTTTGGATAGACACAGCAGTTCGCATCCTGTGCAATGGTAATACCGGAATTCTTTTTGATCCTTTCAAAGCCTTCGGAACCGTCATCGCCGATTCCTGTCAGCAAAACCCCCACCGCATTTTCATGATACATATCGGCAACCGATGAAAAGAACCGGTTCAGGGGATCCGGAACGGCTTCTCCCACTTTAAGGCAGGGTTCTCCGTTCACATTGAAATCCAGAGACAGGGAGTATTCATTGGAACAGATGTAGCAGGTTCCCTGCTCAATCGTCAGGTTATCCCTTGCCACCGCTACTTTCCATGGAACATGCTTATTGAACTCGCTGACAAAAGAATCAATAATCCGGGGGGAAATCTCCTGGATAACCACCAGTGCAGCGGGAATCGTCGGCGACAGCTTTGAAAGCACCCGGATAACCGTGTTGGGGCCACTCAGCGTTGTGCCGATGGCCACCAGATATTCAAGGGGATAGTAACCGTAAAGGTCTGCGAGCCGTTTGTCCTTATCCCACTTTTTGTCGATACGGACCCGCCTGACATTCTCCAGGTTGACCGTATGGGCCGCTTTTATGCGGTCAATAATCTGCTGTCTGGATTGATCAATATCAACGGATATGGCGCCTGAAGGTTTGGGAACAAAATCAACAACACCCAGTCGAAGGGCTTCAAAAGTCACAATCCCGTCATTCGTCAGCGAACTTAAGACCACAATGGGCACCGGGGATTCGACCATGATATGTTTAATGGCGGTAATCCCATCCATCACCGGCATATCAATATCTAGGGTGATCACATCCGGCTTGAGCGTTTTTACTTTCTGGATAGCTTCCAGTCCATTCTTTGCCGAGTCAAGAACTTCGATATCAGGATCCGAATCAAGTATCTGGGCGACCGCCTTTCTCATAAAAAGGGTATCATCAACTATCAGAACCTTCAGTTTATTATCCATAATTCCTCCGAAGGATGTATTATTCGCATGAACTCAATTCCGGGGTACCGGTACCCTATCTCCGACGCCATAATCACGATCCTTTTTTATCTGTCGGCGTATGGAACGCGATGATCTGTCCTGCGATTTCATTCAGGCCGGCTATTTCCGTTGCCAGGCCGGAACGAATGGCCTTCTCCAAAGGATGCGGAACCATGCAGGACTTGGGATCTTTAACAATAATTCGGCTGTCCATCTCTTTAAGTCCGGTTAAACCATCAAATTCTCCAATCATTGCACCGGACAGGAGAACGGTCATAATATTGTTGCCTTCATTGTGCGGGAGCCGGGGACGGATGCCTATATTTTCCCCTTCACCCCGATCCGCTTCATCCGGAACAAATGCCTGATCTTTTTTTTCCAGAAAGAAAGCAGCGTCTGGTGGACAGATATAACAATGTTCGTCCAATAGCGGTTGTTTCGAAGCCAACAACGACACATTCAGGCGGCTTATCTGCTGCAAGTAATAGCTCAAAGGCTTGATAAAGGACTGGGGCATGTCATGTAAAACCACCAAACAGGCACCAAGACCCGCCGGTATCCTCGCAATCAATTGGACCAGTTCCGCATACCCGCCGGCCCCGGAATGAATCAGAACAATGCGCTTGCCCGGACCGGCGGATTTAGCTTTTTCTTCCGGGTTGACAACCGCAGCCGGTTTATAACGGATGAAATTGTGAGTATAGGCTTTTCCGGCATTAATTATTTTTTCAATAATTCTGCGTTGCTGTTTGGCGACATCCTCGCTGTTGACCGGTTTACCGATAAAATCCACGGCCCCCAGAAGGAGAAAATCCAGAATATTTTCATATGATCCGCTGTTTAAACTGCTGATAATAACAACCGGACACCGGTTTTTGATCATGATGTGTTTTAATGCGGTTCTTCCGCCCATAATGGGCATATTGACATCCAGCGTAATCAGGTCCGGTTTTAATTCATCGATTTTTTGAAGGGCTTCCTGACCGTTTTTCGCGTTACCCACGATTTGAATCCGGTCGCTTTCGGACAAGGTGTCAGACAGGATGCGGCACATAATGGCCGAATCATCTACGATCATCACCCGCAATATTTTTTCCGGAGGAGTTTCTTCCGCGGGCGCTTTAATATCATCGTTTGCCGAAATTCCGGGTTTTCCCCCAAGGGCGGAAAGGAGATCCTTCTCCATATCGTCAAAATCCGCTTCGTCCTCTTCAACTTTTTCCTCGGGAATTTCTCCGTCGCTCTCATCCGATTGCCGGGAGCCTTCCATCAGGAGATACATATACGGCTTGTTGATGGTGGGTTCGGGGAAATGATCCACATTAAACGATTCAAATGATCCGCTCTTCCAGCCGATCACCTTGAATAGCGCCGCTTCTCCCTGTTCTCCTTCGCATTCAGCGTGAATGACTTCTCCCGCTTCAATATAGAATACCCTTCTGACGCTCCGTTTGTCACCTTATCTTAATGTTGAACGAAGCCGCTATGCGGCGGAAAAAAATCAAAAATAGTGTATAACTCCTGTAAGTGTCCAATTCCGGACACTTATAAAAAAAGGAGTATACCATGACCCCAACAGAAGTAAACCGGTTTGAA
>JBAQUK010000049.1:0-1697 GCA_049297455.1 Desulfosalsimonadaceae bacterium
CTTCTATCCGCTCAGACAGTTTGCCCCCGTGATCCACGGAAACCGTCAGGCCCGTGGCCGCATCGCAATGGGCTCCCCATCGGCGAAAGATTGTTGCCTTTTGACCCGAATCTTTTCAATGTCGGGCAAGAAACTCAATTTGAGCAAAAAATCATATAAAAACAAGCATCTAAATCAGATGAATGTTGAAATCCAAACAACCCGGAATTCGAGGGGCGCCTTACAAATTACCTCACAATTTGCTTTCGGCCCAACCGAATGCACGCTGGACGTCCGTCCAGCGTCATAGCCTATCATTTCAGGTGGGCAACAAAGCTGGATTTCAGTATTTCCGGATCATTGGTGATGATGGGAATATCAAGATATCTTGCCGTGGCGGCAATGAGGCGATCATGAAGTTCAGGGATATCGGTAATTTCAGAGGCGACTTTCAGGATTTCCAGGCTGAGGGGTTCAAACTGGTAATTCTCGCTTTGCATCAATTTTTCGGCCTGAAAAAGGTTCACATCGATTCTGTTTTTCTCAAATAAATACATCACTTCCATTAACACTATGGCCGGGATGATGATAACGTTTTCCCCTTGGTCTGCGTCCAGAAAAGCCTGATGGCAAGCGTCATTGATAACCTTCCGGCCCATCATGAACTTGACCAGAGCCTGTGTGTCGGTAACAAAGCTATTCATTCCCGACTTCCCCTTCCAGATGTTTCCAACACTCTTGTTGAAATTTCTTTAATTCCCCGAAATCAACATCGCAGCCTTTCAAAATTCCCTGTAGCTTGATGTTTGTCTTTTTCGTCGGCTGCTTTTTTTTGTGCTTCATGAAATCGATAAAATCGGCTACGGAACCTAAATCCTGACCGGAAAGACCACCCAACTTGTTGTAAATTTCGTGTTTCTTTATTGCTGCTTCATTCATTAGACCACCTCATTTGTCAAATTCAAGCCGCCACTGACTGGGTAATTTGTGTTCCAGGCACCTGTTGAAAAAGCCACATGAACATTTCGATCGTACCCGGAGATCTGCATTAACTATTATGGTGCCCTTAAATTCGGCGCACGTCAAGGTTTTGATATTGATAACTGGATGCCCCGGACAACCTGACGGTCATGCTCTCCATTGCAAAAGTGCATCATCACCTGGGGAAAGACGACCAGGGGGGAATTTGGGGACGCCCCTAACTTATTAACTTAATTAAACTCACCCTTTCTTTTTTTACCGTGTTTAACAGAAATTAAAAATCAAGTTAATAAGTTAAGGGCGTCCCTATTTTCTGCCTATTTTCTGCAAGTTACATCCCCATCAGGCATGATCAAGGAAGTATGGTTTCATCATGATGAAAAGGACCCAAAAGAAGATGGGAGAACCAAACGGGTGGCCGTCAACGGCTCGATCATTCGAAAGATTGATAAAAATGGACGGACATATAAAATTACGGACGAAACCGGAAATGTCACCACTCAGGTCTATGACGAATGGGAAATGCTGACTGAAAAAGTCTACCCGGATAAAAGTAAGATTTCAATCCAATATGACAACACCTTCCACAAACCCATAAAAAGGACCGATGAAAAGGGAGTGGTCACGGAGTATGAATATGATGCAGGCGGTAACCTGACCCGGAAGGTGGAAGGGGCAGGCACGGCGGATGAACGGGAAACCCTGTACACCTATGATGCGGACGGCAATGTATTGAC
>JBAQUK010000050.1:0-1636 GCA_049297455.1 Desulfosalsimonadaceae bacterium
AAACCGGTTTACTTCTGTTGGGGTCATGGTATACTCCTTTTTTTATAAGTGTCCGGAATTGGACACTTACAGGAGTTATACACTATTTTTGATTTTTTTCCGCCGCATAGCGGCTTCGTTCAACGAACCGGATTGCATCATAATCATCGGCAATTCGAACAATCGTTCGTATTTCAATACCACGTTCATGCTTTCAAAAGCCGAACGTTGACCGGGGGATGCCGCTTTCTCCCGGATATTTCCTGCCAACATTATCAAAAAGCCTTTATTAAGGAGACATGATGCGATTTATCTTACTTCTTGCCATTTTATCGTCTAAGTTCAAGACATCCTCGGTGACCAATGAAAACTTCAAAAAATTTCTGATGGGTCATGAATGCCGGATCGTGGTCAAGACCAAGGACAATAAAAAAGGAAAGCGCTTCATATTCAAGGACGGCCGGTTTTCATCCGATGGGGTGCTGGACGAGTATGATGCGGCCATGGTATGGGCAGACCCGGTCGTTGCGTTTAAAGCCATGAAAAAAGGGGAGGCGGGAGTTATGGATGCGCTTCAAAACCATCTGGTGGGTATCGAAGGGGAAATCCATTCCTTTACGTGGTTCGGTGCGGCGATGAATTTTGTGATGGAATAAAATGATTGTCAGGAGGCTTTTATGAGTTACTGGACACATGAGTATCTGCTGAGAACCTGGGGCGGTCCCATGGTGCAGGCGGAATTTCTGCGGGATGTCATGAAACCGTTTTTTGTACCGAGGGTGTTTTCCGGCTTTAACCTGTTTCTGGACAAGCCCCAGCTTCTCCCGGATGCGGTGGACCTGATCGCAAGGGAATGCAAATCCAAACGGGCCTTTATCGTCACCGATGAATACGCGGTCCGGTTCGCCCCCAAAATCATGAGCCCTTATGAAAAACGGCACGGCATTTCCTTTGACACCTGGGCCAAGGCCAAGCCGGACGCGCCCATTGACACGGTGAAAGACTGCGCCGAACAGATCAAACGCTTCAAGCCCGATCTCATTTTTGCCATAGGCGGCGGATCGGCCATGGACACCGCAAAAGCGGCGTGGCTCCTGTATGAACACCCGGATGTGAAACTGGAAATCTTAAGCCCGCTGGTTCCCCTGAACTTGCGGCACAAGGCCAAGCTGGTGGCCATCCCCACCACCAGCGGCACCGGGTCCGAGGTGTCGGGCGTGGCGGTCATTTCCTTTCCCGATGGCGTCAAGCTCCCGGTGGCAGGTGCGCTGCCTGAATTTGTGCCGGATTTTGCGTTACTTGACCCGACACTGACCCTCGGCATGCCGCCGGAACTCACCGCAGGCACCGGGGCCGACGCCCTGGCCCATGCCATCGACGGATTTATGGCGCCCAAGTCCGACGAGATCAACCAGGCCATCGCCCAAAAAACCATCCAGATGATTTTCGAATGGCTGCCCAGGGCTTATGCGGACGGCGGGGATATCATGCCCCGGATGAAAATGCAGCAGGCGGCCATGATGGCGGGCATCCCCCATAGCCGTCAGGCTAAGAAATAATAATATATAAATTCAGTTGGTTATACTTTTGACAATGGGGGGCCGTCGCCAGCCCCGCCTGACGCTTCATAACAGTCTCCTTTGTAGGAAAATGCCGA
>JBAQUK010000051.1:0-48746 GCA_049297455.1 Desulfosalsimonadaceae bacterium
ATGCATGAAATGTATGACAAAAATCAATGGCCTCAAAATTTTTAATAAATTTTCTTTTGCGAAAGGCCCTTTTTGCGAAAATTTTTGGCCGCAAAAACAAAAATCCGGGGTTTTCGTTCAGGCACTACATAAAAAATGAATGCAGCCTCACTATCCGGATTTCTGGATAGTGAATGACTCCTCATTTTGACATGCGTCCCTGAATCAGACCTCTCCCCAGAAAATACAATCCGCCGGGCAGTGTTTGATGGCGTCATCCACTTCCGCCTCCGGATATACCGCCAGCTCAGAGACCTGCACATACCCCAGATCGCTGACATGAAACACGGACGGGCTGAGTTCCTCGCAAATTCCGCACAAGATACAATCGCTGAGTTCCACAACCGGGTATTTTCTCATCATTCATCACTCATCATTCCTATTATTCACCGCCTGGCCGATCTGTCTGCCGAAGGCGACACAGGAGGCAAGTCCGGCGTCATCCGGCACATACTGGATCCGGACGGAGGGTTCGATGATCTGGAATTTCATGGCTTCGAGTTCCGCCTGCACCAGTTTGACCGATTCCCCGCTCCAACCGTAGGAGCCAAAGGCCGCGCCGATTTTATTCTGGGGTTTTAGGCCTTTCATATAGGTCAACACATCGCTGACCGTGGGGAACATGCCGTTGTTGAGGGTCGGGGAGCCGACGACAATGGCTTTGGCGTCCTGGACTTCGGTCATAATGTCGCTGCGATGGGAACTGCGGATATGAATGGGTTTTGCCGACACGCCTTCCTGAAAAATCCCTTCGGCAATTGCATTGGCCATTTTCTCGGTGCTGTGCCACATGGTATCATACACCACGATGGCCTTTTTCTCCGGAATCTGGCGGCTCCATTTCACATAGGCGTCAATGATCTTTCCCGGATCTTTCCGCCAGATAACACCGTGGTCCGGACAGATGGTTTTGATCTGAAGGTTCATCCCCTGGACCTGTTCCACGAGTTTGAGCACCTTGGCGGCATACAGCATCAGGATATTGGCGAAATATTTTTTGGCATGGGCCATGATGGTATGGCCCACCACGTCATCGAACATTTCAAACCCCGCATAATGCTGGCCAAAGGCATCCGAGGAAAACAGCATCCCGTCTTCCTTGCAATAGGTGAACATGCTGTCCGGCCAGTGGAGCATGCGGGTCTCAAGAAACGTCAGGGTCCGGCTGCCGATGTTGAGTGTTTCGCCGTTTTCAACGCCATGATAATTCCATGGCTGCGTGAAATGAGCCGACAGGTTTTTTACACCCATTTTCGAACAATACAGGGGCTTTTGTTCGCCGATGGCATGCATGATCCGGGGCAGGCCGCCCGAATGATCCATTTCCGTATGGTTGCTGATCATGATATCAATTTTTTGGGGATCAATAATATGGGAAATATTATGGATCAACTGGTCTTCAAATCCCTTTTTTACCGTATCGATCAGCACCGTTTTTTCATCCACAATCAAAAAGGAATTATAGCTGGTTCCCCGTTCGGTTGAATACCCGTGAAAATCGCGGATATTCCAGTCTATGGCGCCGACATTATAAATTCCTTTTGAAATTTCAACCGGTTTCATCTTTTTCCCTCCACTTCGATAAATTCATTTCCAACATAGGATATGCGCATAAAAAAACCGGCTTTAAGACGGCAAAAAATATAGGCTCTTAAAGCCGGTATTGGCTGAATTTATTATTCTTTTGAAAAATCGGCCTTTTCCGCGCCGCATATCGGGCAGACCCAGTCATCCGGCAAGTCATCAAACGCCGTTCCGGGTTTGACGCCATTGTCCGGATCACCCGCTTCAGGATCATAAACATACCCGCAGATATTGCATACATACTTATCCATTTACCCACCTCCTTTGATAAAATTATCAACATCGTCAAACAACAATAACCAATTGAATTAACAACTTTTGTTAAAGAAAGAACCCGCTATTTTACACGCACATGGCACTCCGTACATTTGACCGGTCCGGCTTTTTTGCCTTCCGCAGCTTTCGATTTATGACATGCAATGCATTTGCTGTTCATCACCTGCTGATGTTGAAGTTTTTTCCGACTGATCAGTTCCCGGATGACGCCCGGTTGTTTGGGAAACAGATCGTGACAGGCGTTACAATTATTTTCCAGGGCCGCATGATGCCGGTGGTGCGGAAATACAACCGGGTTCATTCGGATTTTTTCAAAAACAATAATATCTGCGCCATTATCACCCGTGGCTTCATAAGCATACAAAAACCCTGTAAAACAAAACGTTCCAACCAACAGCCACATTAGAACCCGTCTCATCGGCTCCCCGCTTTCCGTTAATAAGCTTCTTCTGCAGCCAGGTCGTGAGTTGAAAGTTTATCCGAGAACATCCGATAAACCCATAGTTGATACCCGATGACCATGGGAATGAAAATCACCACCACCACCAGCATAATGGTTAACGTCAACTGACTGGCCGACGCATTGTGGGCGGTTAAGGAATATGCGGGGTCCAGGCTGGAAGGGAACATATTGGGAAACAGTCCGATAATACAGAAAAAAGTCGCACTGACAATGGTCAGGGATGAGGCGAACCAGGCGTTGAGCGCATTTTTTTTGATCAGAAAAAATTTAACGCAGGCCAATGAAAGGACGCAGGCCAGGGGAACCGCAAACAGCACCGGGTGTGACAAATAATTCTTGTAAAGGGGCGTTGAAAACCAGGTGGCGATTAAAAACGCCACTGCCACACCCAGAAGGCCGAACCACAGCTTGCCCCCCGCAGACATGGCACGTTCATGCAGCGGACCCGGCACCCGGATGGACAACCACAGGGCCCCGTGAACCAGAAACAGCATCAAAAACAGCACACCGCCCAATATGCCGTACGGATTCAACAAATAGACCAGGCTTCCATGATATCCGGCCTGGTCCATGGGCAACCCCTGAAAAATATTGGCGAACGCCACGCCGAACAGAATGCCCGGCGCCGTGCTGCCGATAAAGATGCAGGCATCCCAGAAATTCCGCCAACCGGTTGATTCGACTTTGCCCCGGAACTCGAAAGAAACTCCCCGGATGATCAGCGCGAAAAGAATCAACAGCAGCGGGGTGTAGAAGGAAGAAAACATGACGGCATAGACCCTCGGAAAGGCGGCGAATGTCACACCACCGGCAGTGATGAGCCATACTTCATTGCCGTCCCACAGCGGCCCGAAGGAATTGATCATCATCCGCCGGTCCGCATCGTTTTTACCCAGAAACGGCAGCAATGTGCCGATACCCATATCAAAGCCGCCGGTCATAAAAAACACCGCCCACAACAGGCCCCAAATAAAAAACCATGTGGATTGCATAAAATCCAGTTCCATTTTACCCCCTGTAAGCTTGGGTCAGTCGTTTAACCACTATTTGAATAAATAAAACCAACGTCCGTTAGTCGGACACCGCCGCCGGGCCCTTTTTCGCATGCACGGTAATCAGATAAAAGCCAAGGGCGCCCAGCATGCCGTAAACCACGATAAACGCGATCAGGGAAAATAACACCTGGGAGCCCGCTATCGGAGACGCTGCGTCGGATGTTCGCATCAGACCGTATACAATCCAGGGCTGCCTCCCCACCTCTGCCAGCACCCAGCCCAATTCGAGGGCGATATACGGCAGGGGAATGGCAAACAGCATGATCTTTAAATAATTCGGGCTGTCCGTCAGGCGATTGCGTTTGAACATGCCATAGATGGTTAAAAGGATAAACAGCGTCCCCAGAATGACCATGATGCGAAAAGAAATAAAGGTGAGGAGCACCGGCGGCCGTTCATCCGCCGGAAAATCCCGGAGCCCTTTGACTTCGGCATTGAGGTCATGATACCCGAGAAAACTCAAAATGCCTGGAATGGTACCGAACTCAACGGAATTCCGCTCATTTTTTTCATCCGGAATGGCGATCAGATGCAGGGGCGCACGGGTGGTGGTTTCCCAGTGGGATTCCATGGCCGCCAGCTTGACCGGCTGGACTTTGGCCACATGAACCCCGTGGGTGTCACCCGTCGCAGCCACAAACAGGGAACTGGCCAGCCCGAACACCAGGGCGATTTTAAAGGACCGGGTAAAAAACTCAATGTGCTGCTTTTTAAGCAGATGCCAGGCGCTGATGCCCATCACGAAAAAAGCGCTCAAGACGTAAGCCCCGCTTACCGTATGCAAAAATTCCAGGATGCCGAACGGATTGGTGATCACCGCCCAGAAACTTTCCAGCTCCGCCCGGCCGTTTCGAATCGTATATCCCACCGGGTGCTGCATCCAGCCGTTGGCCAGCAGAATCCAGATGGATGACAGCGTGCCGGCAAAAGCCACCAGCCACATAATAACGGCATGGGCTTTCCTGGAGAGTTTTTTCCATCCGAATACCCATACACCGATAAGGGTGGATTCGAGAAAGAAAGAGGTGGAGGCTTCAATGGCCAGGAGCGAGCCGAAAATATCCCCCACGAACTCGGAATATCGGGACCAGTTGGTGCCGAACTGGAATTCCAGGGTGATACCGGTCACAATCCCCACGGCGAAATTGATCAAAAACAGTTTGCCCCAGAATTTGGTCATGGACAGGTAGGTTTCATCACCTGTCCGGGCGTACAAGGTTTCCATGTACGCCACCATCACGGAAAGGCCCAGCGTCAAAGGAACAAACAGGAAATGAAACATGGTCGCAGCCGCAAACTGCAACCGTGAAAGGAACACGACATCCATCCGGCTCTCCTCCTGTACCGAAATTAAAATACTCGCGATAGGTTACGACGGGTCAGGCCCTATGCGCCACCTTCCAGGGTGCACTGGGTGAAATCGATTTCCTGCCCGCATTTGTCGCATTTATGCTTTTTATCGAATTCATCTGAAAAAATTTCTTTGGACTTGCCGCAGGCCGGGCAATTGCAAGTAAAAGATTTGAGATGTTTGAATTGTTGAAATCCGGGGCAATGTTGGGGTGTTGTCATGATAACCTCCTTAATTTACGGTCGTTATTTGGAGCCGATTCTCGGATCAATCCCTTTATCCACGCAATCCGGGGTATAGCAGGAATTATCGACGAATTCGCATTTCTGTTTACACACCGGGCATTCTTCCGGCGGTGACTCTGTTTCCAGGGTATATCCGCATTTCGAGCATTTCCAACTGGGCATCATTGTTTCTCCCTTGCTGTAAACTGTTGGTCTAACCGGCTTTCCAATGGCCATGAAGGTTGCAGTACTCACGGGCAACCACACTGGAAGCGGCAACCTGGAATACGGCTTCCGGCGCATCCCCGGGATTTAAAAACTGCCGATACACCTTGCCGTCGGCAATGAGTTCAATCCATTGAATATAATGTTTTTCTTCCATGGGGTGCGCCACTGCGCCTATTTTGACTTTATATCCGCCATCGACTTTTTCAATCACCGGAACATGCTTTTCCTTGGCTGCATCAACGGTATTTTCTGCCATCAGCACCATCGGCTGACCGCAGCAGACCAGCTCGCCGTCACCGCCGAACAGCACTTCCACGATATTGCCGCACACGTTGCATTTATAGACTTCAAGACGTTTTGCCATTTTTCCGACCCTCCTTATAAATTATATTGATCATATCAATCCGTGTCTGAACGCAAAATCCTGTGGTTTTGAATTCAGACGCTACTTATAGGCCATGAGCTCTTTACTCAAAATACGAATATGTGACATTTCTTCCTTAATAATATCATCGATTCGCTTGCCGCCCAACTTTCCCGGAACAAGGTCCCGCATGCCCAGATAAAAAACGATGGAGTCTTTTTCCGCTGTAATGGCGGCTTTTAAAATTTCCTTCATGGATGAGGTGTCGATCTGTTTGTCAAAAAAAACCTTGGTGTCCGCAAGCGCTTTAACGTATAAAGCGGTTTCGTTATCCGGATCAAATGTCGTCTCGGCGGTTTCCTGTTCCGTCAATTCGTTTTCCAAATCGCTAAAGGTTTTTTCATGTGTGGCTTCCATGTTCGCCAGTTCCAGCAACATCTTTTTTTCCGCCTCACCCGTCACGCCTGCGGCGGCCGACTGATAAAATTTAACCCCATTGCGTTCGATCTGTTTTGCAATTTCAAAAACATCTTTTGCGTTAAAGTCAAAAGCCATCGGTTTCCTCCATGTAATGAACGATTAATGATTTGTATTTAAAGAAGTTTATATTTTTTTTAGAGATTGATAGTATGTTTGAAAAACACATAGCATAAAAAAAAAGGAAAGTCAGGGGTTAATCCCATTTTCCTTTTTCCATATGATTTTTTTGCTCTTCTTCCGCAATTTTTTTTATCCGGTAGGCGGAATCCCGCAAAATACCGTAAAGAATGCCGCACCCGATGTCTTCCCGGTCACTATCCCCGGAATTGGCGAGTTCAATCATTTTTTCCACAAGATCAAGGGTTTTCTTGATATTTTTATTGCAGGCTTTCAAAATGGTTTCCATCTCCGGATTCAATGTATATTATTGACATTGTACTTTCAAATTACATGCCAACAAATAACAAACCGGAAAAATTACGCGTACTATCCCTGCGGCAACTGAATAAACCCCCTGAACTATCCCACACAGCACCCCCACCACAAGGATAGGGTTGAAAATAAATTTGTGATACAGTGAGTCAGTCTGAGTTTTCACAATAGCGGATATAAACTTATTCGTATTAAAAAACGAATATATTCAAATAGTTTAAGCGTATCAAAAGGCTTGTGAAACAAAACTGTTTCATAAATCATCCGGTGATACGCAACACGAAGCGCGCTTCTCGTCCGGAGCCTGTCTGTGTTTACGCTAACGGATGTTGAACCCGATGGTGGTTTATTGATAAATTGAGCAATGGTGGAGCTTTTGGGCTTCCATAACTTTTATTTCATTCTTTGCCATAAAATTAAAAACAAATAAAAAATACACAGGAGATGAAAAAACATGAAGACCATTCTTTCCCCGACAGCAACACCGGAGATGGCAAAGGCATGGTGATGCAATTGATCATGGATGTTGGACCCGGTTTTCACCCGGATACAGACGCGGTAGAGTATATTGATGTGGCTACCGGTGAACCGTTATTTTCTGAAAAACAGGCTCAAGAGATTAACGAATGTATGGATACCGTTTTTAAACTTCTCCCCGATCCATATGAAATTGGATTTCCTGTCGTTTTAAACATGTTGGAAAAAAGATCAACTGACAAATATTCCCCTTTAATTTGATAATATTTTATTAATTTTTCCATTGAGTTCATTTAAACTTTCAGTTTCACATTCCCAGATCACTTCAACCTTCCAGCCCATGTCAATGAGTTGTCTGCGATGTTTTATATCCCGTTCAACTGTGTCTGAAAATTTTTTATTCCAGAAATCTGTTCTGCTTTTGGGAGTGTATGTGAATCTGCACCCTTGATGCCTATGCCAATAGCAGCCATGAACAAAAATGACCATATTGTGTTTTGGAAGAACGATATCCGGCTTTCCAGGTAAATCCTTTCGGTGAATTCTGAATCTGTAACCTGCTTTATGCAGCAGCGAGCGGACGATAATTTCCGGCTTAGTGTTTTTCCCTTTGATACGGGACATGTTCCAACTTCGTCTTTCTTCTGAAATGGTATCAACCATATTCAAACCTTACCTGCCCTTTTCAAAAGATCATAAACGACATCGGCGATTTGTTTAGCCAGAAGCGGGGGAACAGCATTTCCAACCTGCTGATACTGGCGGGTTCTTCCGCCTTCAAAAAAATAATTGTCGGGAAAAGTTTGAATGCGCGCAGCCTCCCTGACCGTCAGGCTTCGGCACTGAGTTGGATCAGGGTGGATAAAATAATGTCCATCCTTGCTGATATGACTGGTGATGGTTTTAGATGGCTCATTTTTAAGCTGCACCCTGAATCGATCGGAAAATTTACCGGCATGAATGGCGGCTTGCACGTTTTTATGTTTTGGGAGCAATTCCCCGGGAAAATCATGAAGTAACGGCGACCTGTTTTCCGATAAGCCAAAACATGAAATAAAAAAATACCTTTGTAAGTCCGCCCGAATATGTCCCCTGCTTGTATGATTGCAAATGCCGGATAGCCTGCTGTCAAGATACCAGTCCGAAATCCTTTCTAATCTCTGGCGACCAGGAAGATATTCTTCCCCACAGCCCTCTGAATAAGCCATTCTTATTAATGATTTTTCAATGGTTTTTCTAAGGTTGCTATCCACTGGAAGGGTTTTGAACCAGTTCATACGGGTGATTGACTGAATTGCATCTGACCATGCTTCATCCGAATCCGGTTCCCTTGATAATGAGCTTCGAATTTTTGGCGTGTGCTTAATGACATCCCACATATTAAGCGGATCTTTATTTTTCAATCGTCCCGGATTTTCTTTAATGTCACTTCTGATGCCCATAATAATGACCCTGTGCCGGGCCTGCGGTATGCCAAAGTTTTCTGATTGAACAACAAAATCATGTGGATCAGGTTTTTTCTGATCAAGATTTCCACCATTCCCGTTTACGATGGAATATATATTGTATTCAATATGTTCATTTGTTTCAGGAATATCAAAGGCTGTTTTTTGAAGAGCTTTGGCGGGAAACCTCAAATCCATCAGCAGGTGATCAAATAATTTTTTCCCATTGGCTTTGGTTGAGAGGATTCCTTTGACGTTTTCGAATATAAAGACCGCTGGTTGATGAAGTGCTAAAATCCGCAGGTATTCCTTATACAAAAAATGTCTGTCATCATTCTTAAATTTTTCAGGGTCAGTTCCCATCATCTTTGATCTTCCGACCATAGAATAGGCCTGACAGGGGGGGCCGCCTATTAAAACCCATTCTTTATTATGTTCCTGCAATCTGTTCTGGATTTTTTCATCGACCTGTTCCGACGGGACTGCGCCAAGTTCAGCACACCATGCTATTTTTTTTGCTTCTTCGATCTCATATTGAAAGTTTTTATCTGAAAACAATTCATCCCTGGCGATTTCGCCCATCAGATAGAGATAGTATTCATCAGGTACATTCGGAGGGACGAACTGCCTGTAAAAACTTCTGAGTTCAAGGGTTTTATGGGCAATAATATCTTTTTCAATTGAAAGACAAAGATTAAATGCAGGGGTAGTTGCTTCCGTTTGTGCGGATGAAAAGCCTTCGCCTAAACCACCCGGTCCGGCAAAAATATCAATGACGGGGATTTTCTTCATAATCAGGCTGGAAAACCAAGTCTTCTGGCTTCTTCAAGGATTCTTTTTCCTTGAATTGCCTGTTTTCGTGATGGTTTTCTGCCCTTGGCCCGCAATTGCCCTATGCCGAAAGCAATACTGCGCTGCCATGCATATAAATTGTCTGTTTGTTTTGCCCATTGGGCTATCGCAAACCATTTGTCTGAATCCACCGTCATTACGTCGGCAATTATTTGCTGATCGTTTTCATCAGGGCCATCAATTCCTTTTTCAGGGGGGCGGTATCCTGATCCAAATGATGCAGTCTGGTCTTCAGCGATATCTGATATTTTGATTGGAGGATCAATTTCTATCAGTTTTTTCCAGCATTCTTCTTTTTTGCACCATTCAGTGATATTCCTTCCACCAGGCGGATTTGTAATATGTTGTTGTACTGTTTGAGAGAGTTTTTCAACAGTAACCGATAAAGATTTGGAAAGGCTCTGTTTTCGCCAGATTTTATCCAGATCAATTCTCTGGTAGGAAAGGAAAGAAAGCCATGCCAGCGAATATGTAACTATGTTCGCTCTATACCCGCCATACGCCAGGCGGGATACTATTTTTTCAGCGCTTTTAAAAAGAATCGCTCTGGCAACCAGTTTTTGAAAATAATCAGAATCAGCCTTGAACCCCTTGCGTTCACTGAGGCGGGCTGAAAAATCTCTGAAATTTTTTTGAGACCCCAGACTGACAATCCACGGAAATTGGGACCATGTATTTTCAAATTTAGCGAGATCTGTTTTTGTAAATTTCTGGTTTACCGGATTTTCAAGATTGAATTTTTTTAACTGGGCTGGAGTCAATTTAGCTTTTTCATCGTTGTATTGTCCACGGGATCGTTCATAAAACCAGTGTGTCAGTTGGTTAAAAGAGGCTTGCGCCGGTGCCCAGATAGTGCGGGATAAAGTCTCAATTTCGATGTGAAAGGGATCGTTGGCATAGAAATCAGCCTCATTAACTTTATTCTGGCTATTTGAATATCTTGAAATGAGGGGGACTATGGCATCAATTTGTTTTGCATCATCCACAATACAAATTTTTGCCTGCACGAATGCTGATGACAGATCCACCTTGTCTTTTTTACGGGTGTGGTAAAGCGAGGCTGTTGTCTGTGCGCCGTTTACAATCTGAAAGTCTTTTAAATAGGTTATCCCCAGCAGGCCATTATCATTTTCTTCCAGTCTGATATTTTCAGCAGTTCCGGTTATCCCATTGTTAAATGCCAGAAACATGTCTGGTTCCGTGTTGAGTGTCGCCCTTATCCCCTTGTTGACCTTTCCTCTTGCCTGCAAAAATGCCCTTACATTTCTTTCAAGTAACCTGGCTCCGTATTTTTCATATAGATCAGCAAGAACGTCACCCGGAAAAACACCAAGGACTGTCTTATAATCCTTATTGCCATTGCTGATTTCAAGGCATGGGATCGACTGGTCAAAATCTTTTTTAAAGTCAATTTCTATGGGCTCGCGTTTGTTGCCGGAGTTCAGCATCTGATGCATTCGTTGAATGTCCCAGACTTGAAATGTGATTCTTGTGTTCCCAATTGTTTTTTCGGGAAAAGAGACTGATCCGGCCCTGCAGTCGGTAAAAAAAATTATTCTTGCCTGTTCAAGTGTCTCCCGACGTTCATGAAGAATCAGCGCAAGGTCTAAAACAGGTGATGCCTCAGGGATTAAATTAAAATACCCTTCAGTAAGGCATTTCTGTAAAAAATTTTCCGCTTTATCCAGTTCCCCCTGAATTTGATTTTTGCTGATGGTTATGGAAGGAACTTTTTTGCTGCAAAAAACAGTGAATATATCAATGGTGTCGATATCGCTGCCGTAACTGTAACCATTGATTTTTACACCCTTGCGTTTATGCTCGCATACTTCACCATCATCCAATTCACCGGCTTCGGTGAGCTGTTCAATCAGCATTTCCGAATAGCAGCCTTCCCATGAAGTTTCTTCATCCCTGTTTTTGATTAATTCTTCAATCTCACGGTTCATTTCTTCAAGGCGCTGGTCTATTTCAGCAATTTGATCCATATAACCTCCATTCATTTTTCCAGTAACGTGTTAAAAAAACCAAGTGAGCGGTTTTCCACAGTTCCCGTTACAACGCCCCTGTCCAGAAATCGGTTGAATTCTTCGCATGATGTTTCAGGCACAAGGGCACAATTATGACAGGCAGCCAAATTGCAGGAATGTGTCCCCTGGCCTCCTTGTGCCCCAAGCTCCATGCAGACCGGATCAGCCGAACACCATTGGGATTTTCGCAGTGCCTGGATTAGAAGTGGTTCAAAAAGACCGGCCTTCCCCATTCGTACCAGCCCGCCCATGGTCCCCTCGGAATCGCCTGCTGCGGTATAAATCAAAAACCCGGCCATTGGTGTTTCGGAGTCGCTGGAAAAATAAAGACGTTCGCGCAGAGAAGCCGAACTATATCCGCATTCAAAAGTCAGTTGATTGATCAACAGATGGGCCAGGGTGTGGATCATGACAAATATGGGGTGGATTTCATTCTGCAGCGCAAATCCTGGAGCATCGTTTACCGCAACCATAAAGTTTCTCTGCATGCCGTCAATTCGGGTTTTGATTAACGATTTATTTGGCCCTGCAAGCCATTCGTCAAGTGATTTCTGTTTCATCTCAAAAAAGAGTCCTTCGCCAAAAACCTTGCAGGCGGGCAGCCAGCTTTTAAATGAAGGGGGAGGTTCGAGCCATAAGTTTTTTTTGAGTTCTGATGGTGATTGATTATTTTCATGATTAATTCTTGTAAATCCAGTAAAAGCTCTGGTTTCCCGCAATTTATGGATAAGCATGATACGAGAAAAATAGTCCGATATGCCAGCCTTGTATGAATTTAACACCGCCATTCTGGACATAAGGGCAGGATCTTCAATTTCCTGCTTTAAAATCTGATATTCTTCAAAACGAAATGACTTTGGACTGGGTGAATGGATATTTTTATTCGGCGTTGGCTTTGAGTTTACCGAATTTTTTGTTTCGCTATAATGATTAAGGGCATTTTTTATTTCTTCATCGGTAAATTCTTTAAAATCCATTTCATGGTGTTCTCTGAATTTTTTAATAATTTTTGAGACCGTGACATCTAAATCCAGTAATGTATCAAGCAGGACACCGATACCGGGACGACTGAGAACATATAGCAGATCGGCAGTCAGCCGATCGATTTTTTTATCTTTTTTTACGTTTCTCGGAATGAAAATAGAGCTGGCCACTTTGGCAAAATAAAGATTAGATGCATTTCTAAGAGACCCCCTGACCGGCAGGCCACAAGCAACGCCGATTTCGTCATGAAGCCAGAGTCTTTGTCCTTTGCATTCGAAGGGTTGGCCTTCAATCCTCAGCACATCGGATGTGATTCCTGAAAGATTATTACTTTTTCCACATTTGGTACATTTAACTGTGATGCTTTCAAGAGTGCCCCGGTAATCCCTCAACTTCAGATAATCAATGCCGCATTCGGGTGTTATTGAATGATGTGTCCATTCACTCCAGGGAAAATCCTGAATGTGTCCGTGTTCACAGATCGCCACAAATCTGACTTGAACCATGGGCACTTTCCTTCCCTTTTTATCAAGGCATTCAGAGCAAATGCTCTGATATCTAAGGCCCTGATAAGTTAAAGACAGTTTTTTCATCTGTCCGCATTCAATACAGTAATGCCAGGTTGGAAAGCGAAGAAAGGGGATGGTCATGCCGGTATTGGGGATATTGGTACCGGTTATCGAAATCCTGTAATCCGGAGGCCGCCTGAGATGATTCACCCCTAAATCCCGCTGAAGCCGCCACTCGTCATCAATGATGAATTCCTTAATGTTTTCCGGGTGATCATCTTTAAACCAGTAATCTAAACCGCAGCAGATGAGCGTAGTGCCGAATCTGTCCGTGTGAAGCGCTCCCGGGCCAAATGGTGCAATAAGTTGTGACTGTCTGATGGGGCCTCTTCCGGGCATCAGTTATCCTCCTCTTGCTGGTTATACAGAGTGGTAATGTCCATCTGACATTCGGCATCGACATTTCTCATGGAGGTTGGCGTCGCCCATGATGTCCGTTCAATTTTTTCAGTCACCCATGTTTCATATCTTCTAAGCAGGCTGTCTCCCGGTTGCTGCTGCCTGTACCACCAGGCGCGCTGCCATCTGTTGAATTGCCGCAATCTTTTTTCGAATATGGTGATCACATAGTCAATTTCAGAGCTGTCAATGAATTTTACACGGGTTTTTATGATCATTTTCAGGCTGCTGATCAATTCGGGATTAACACACTGAGGGTTTTCAGCCGCTTGTGTATCGCCAAATAATCGCAAATAAATGGCAAAAAGTGCATGCAGGGCACGATCAATAACCGGGGGGGAAAATGGGGTCACACTGGTAGGTTCGACCTGGGCATAAAGCTGACTGTGAGTGCTTTGAAATTTTTCAAAAAAGGACCGGTCACGGGGCTTGGTACTGCTGAAAAGAGTAAGAACAAGTCCCGGCCGCTCCTGCCATTGACGGCCAATGCGCCCTGATACTTGAATATACTGAGAAACAGTTTTTGGCTGGCCCACAATCGACATCAGCGAAAGCCGGTCAACGTCTATTCCGACTTCAATAATACTTGAGGCGAGACAAACATCGATTGCACGGCTCCGGTTTCCTCTGTATTTTTTTGCCAGTTCTTCCAAGGCCAAAGGGACTTCTTCATTGTTCATTCGGCTGGTCAATTCCAGGATATAATCCAGTCGTCTCCAAGTTGGCAGGCCGTTTCGGGCGGCAACGGCTTTAACCATTCCTGGAATGTCCGTCTGAAAAAGAGAAAGTGCACCTCCAAGTTCACGAAGACTGTTAAAAAAAATCATCAGGGTCCACCACGGGTCGCGTTCTTCGTTTTTCTCATATTTCGTAACGCCCATTAATAAAGCTGCAAAAACTCTTACTTGCAAAGTCTGAAGTGAAGATAAGCCCGGCGCATAAACACCTAAATAACGGCGCCCTGGAAGCGGCTTTCCGTTTTCATCAGCCGCATAACGGGCAAAAAAAGAATCACTGTCATCTAAGCCGGGAGGCGGAAACAGAAAGACATTTTTTCTGGCAAAAAGGGCTTTGATTTGGTCCTTATATCGGCGAATGGTGGCTGTGGAACAAATAATTTTGGGCTTCAAAACTGTTTCTCCGATCTTTTCAGAACAGAGTTCTTCTATGACGGTTTCATATAAACCTACCATGGTGCCCAGCGGCCCGGAAATCAGATGTAGTTCATCCTGAATGATCAACCCGGGCGGTTTTTTTTCTCTTTCTCCATTCCGGTCCAAACCAAAAAGTGATCCGGATTCCGGAACCCAGGCAAGCATGGCGAATTTATCCACAGTACCGATGATCAGGGATGGCCTTTGTTTATAAATTTCCTCGTCTATCACATGAATCGGCAGGTTGTCATGAAAAGGACATCGCCTGTCAGGGCACTTGAAAACAACAGAGTTTCCTGTGGATGAATAACCTAAAATGTGGATTTGTCCTCGAATGTATTTGCTTCCCATCTCAGAACCGCACCAGGGGCACTGTCTCAGAAGGAAAGGATTTTCAGCATTTCGATGGTTTCGCATTCTGTTTAAAGCAGCGTGTGCCTGCTGGCAGGAATTAGGGGTGTTTGCGCTTCCCACCCATATTCCAATGGAAAAAGGAGTTTCTCCCATGCCGCCATTGTCCTGTCTGATTTTTTCCATGGCGCAAATCAGGCGACATGCTCTCTGGAACTGCTGGGTTGTCAGCAGTCGCAGCGTATAGCGCATCAGTACATGGACCCCGTCGTCATTCGGTTCATTCAATCGTCTATAAAACATGGCAAATGCCGCAAGCCCCAAATATGCTTCGGTTTTCCCGCCGCCGGTGGGGAACCAGATCAGTTCCACATCCTCCCGGTCTTCACAGTTAAGAACGGAAGACCGTAGAGACGCAAGAATAAAGGCCACCTGAAAAGCACGCCAACTTCCATTTGTTCTGTTCGCCTGTATGTCGATAGATTCATATGGCGGGCTAAAAATATTTCTTCTTTGCGCGGCATCAAATTCAAACGATCTTTTTTCTTTTTTTACAATCTGCTGCATCAGAATCGCCCGGTTCGCCAATTGGAAAGCTTTTGCAGCAAGAGGATCGGTGGAAATAAAATCCTTCCCCTGCCGCATGCGTTTCAAGCATAAAACAGCGTTTTCCAAATGTATGCGGGCCGCTGGTTTAAGGCGGGTGTCGAGCTGATGCATCTCCTTTTCTTTCCGGGATATCCATTTCTGATATTCTTCGAGAAAATTTTCTATAAGAGCTTCCATGCCGGCCTCGATGCCGGCAAACACCGACATGGAAATTTTCAGGTCTGACCCGTCAGATTTCTTTGCATCCGGTGTAATGCTTGGCAGTTCATATTCCGGCAGTGGCTCAGCCCATATTATTTCCGGTATTCCGGGAATGCTGTCATCCCAGGTTGCAGCGCATCCGTGACCAGTGGCATACGTTTGTTTTGTGTTATACAAGAGACGAAATGAAGCCCGTTCCCTGTCTTCATCAGTTAAAATTTGATTATCAATTTCGGAATCTCCCTGAGCTTCCGGATAAGGAAGAATTTTACCCCCGGGAATCTGGATTGAGAATTTTGACTGAAAAAAAGACAGCTCGCTTTTGGCTGAAACTGAATTTACTTTTTTTTCCGTCCTGTTCACGATACAGACCGTAATCAGCCGCCTGATTTCTCTGTGTTCAACTCCTGAATAGATATCCGGACGGGAATAGCATTCCACAGAAAGGATCATTCCGTTTTCAAATTTTTGCTTATAAGGTTCCGGAAGCAGATTTAACTTCAAACTGTCACCAGAAAAGCGGATATCCGGAATCTCGACGGCCTGCCTGAGAAACCATTTACGATTGGAATTTTGAATTCGAACCTCTTTAAGCAGGTATCTTCCGGCACTGACTGAAACGGTAAGAAGTGCGTTGTCCGGCAATTCTGCAAGAAAACTGATTCCCATGCTTGATGGTTGCAATGTATTAGCAAGAGAAAGGTCAAAGTCGTCGGCATCTCCTGACTCTTCCTCCGGACGGCCCAACGTCTTAATTTCAGGGGGCGTAACGCCGGAACTCTCTGCTTCGATGTCTGTGACAGGCACCCCGGCCTCGATATCAGAATCCGGATTTTCCTCATGCTTTAGGTGAATCGGATAAAGAACCCCTATGCCGTATCGGTTGACAGGGGTTTCCCGGCTTATAATTTCATCATGGTTTTCTTTTTGGACCCAGGGCTTGTCCGCATCTTTCCAGGTTTCAAAACAAATTTCGCCGGAGCAATCAAGTTCTTCGCCATATAAACATGGCCCCATCAGTTCAGATCTGAGAAACTCGACCAGTTTTTCGCGATTTTCAATGTGCGCCGTTCCTGATTCCATATTTACACTCCAAGAATTTTTAACAGGTCATTTCTTGCTGATTCATGAAAAATCACAACTAATCTGGACAGGGACCGGGTTACGGCAACATACAAAAGATTCATAGACTCGGCATCTCTAATTTTTTCAATATCAGTCACGATAATGACCGGGGCTTCAAGTCCTTTGAAAGCATGAATCGTTGCGTAACGAATGTGCCCGCCTTCGGCATTTACAACAAATGGCTTTACCCTGTCTCTCCAGGGGGCTGGCAATCGGGAAGCACAGCAGTTTCCGGCAAGCTGTGAAAGAATAACGATTTCTTCACCTTTGAATTTTTCTTTTAAACGAAAACGTTCCAGCAGCCCTGCGAGCAGGTCAACCTGTTTTTCAGCATCTCTGGTGAAAATTATTTCCGGCTTAACATTGTCATCTGGCCGCAGAATATTGCTGTAATCCGGGGCAAGTCCACCAAGAAGAGGCGCATAGGCAGCAATGCGTGGCGTATTTCTGCAGTTGACGCCCAGAGTGAAGACAGGTGCATTAATAGATCTGTCTTGAATTAAATCATCAAGTTGAATGTTGGCGGCAGAATAAATCTGCTGATAGACAAAATCACCAAATATGTTCCAGCGACCGGACCTCAAACCGCCTTTCAAACATAAATCAATAAAATCAAGATATTCTGTCCGAAGAATATCCTGCGCCTCGTCAATCACCAGGAAATCAAACGCAATCTGGCCGGATTGTTCTATCAGGATTTCCAAGGCTGTTTCAGGCAGTATGGATGTCCAGAAATTCGGTGTAAAATCAGATGGGTTTTTAAGTTCTGAAATTTTTGAGCATAAATGAATGCAGCGTGCTGATAGTTAAATGCTGACGGTCAGCTTCACTGAATTGAGACTTTATCCATGCGGCAATTAACTTATTGAAACAGAGGAACAGGGTTTTTCTGCCACAAAGACTGGCCCTTCGGGCTGATTCAATGGCAAGCAGTGTTTTTCCCGTACCGGCAGGGCCGTTAAAGATGACTCTGGGGTTGGCCTGCATGGCATCCAGAGCAATAAACTGTTCGCAGGTATATTTTTTTAGAGTTTCATGCAATTCCATCCGCCGTGCGGTGGGCGTCTCATAAAATTCAAACTCAGGACGGAGTATGTTTGTAATGAGGCGGCACTGCTCAATTTCAGGGACTGATAAAGATTGACGGAACCAATGTGTTTTAGGATTTTCAGAGAGAATGATACGCGCCTGATCCAGAATATTGGAAAATAGCTGATGGATCGGCCTTGACATATAACTGCCGGCGTCAATCACCTGCCAGCTATGCCACTCTGGAGAGGCTTTTTCAAAATTTATATAAGGGAAAATCACCCCTGACCAGAAAACGATATTGTTCAAATCCGGACGTTTCCCAATAAGATACTTTCTGATACTGTGCATGGCTTCTGATGCCTGCTTGAAAGGACCGCGACTGTCTCCCTTCGGATTTGTTCCGTAATACCAGAGGCCGCCATCCACTTTCAGTGATTTGCATCCTTTAACTTCAATACACAAGACACCCTTGCCGGGAATGACGATCACAAAATCACATTCGCCGAAAATCTGGGAGCGATGTGATGCAATGTCGAGGGAATGAAGGACAGCCCAGTCAGCCGTGGATGGATCATCCCTCAGCCGGACTGCAATGTCCCGCTCCCCTTCATATTTATAATCGGCAATTATCGGTGGAATTAAGATGGACAAAACTCAAAGTCTCAATATTTAAATAATTTATTCACCTGACTGGCAGATACGGTCAGTGTGTATTCCGGAACTGCTTCTATTCTAATAATCGAGAGTTTACCTTCAACCCCTTTGAGTTCAATATCCAGTCGGCCATATTTTTCAAGGGTAATTCGACTGCTGTTGTTAATTTCTTGAAGGAGAAGTTTGCTGATGCGGTGCCCTGCCATTATGTGGGTGCGAGAAATTTTCTGGGCATTGGCCCAGTATTCTTCGATATTTTCAGATATGCCTGAAAATATCAATATAGCCTGAAAATCGGTGTAACTATTCGGTTTAATTGTGTCTTGACTTCGCCAGTTCCTGATATTGGTTTCATTGGCTTTTGTTGAACCGGTGTTTATGAGATCAATAGCAGCTTCAAATAAAGAAGGGTAACTGTATAACTTTTTTCTGAAAGCTGTTTTCCATTCATCCTGTTGCCTTCTCCGCATTTCTGTTTCCTTGCCTAAAAGCATATCTGCGACTGCGGCTATGGAATCACCACTTCCTTCCGTGCGGACAATCAAAAGCTTGCCCGGTTCAAGATCTTCATTTTTTATTTTTAAAATTTTAATTTCAGGCAGGAAAGCAACTATTCGGGATGTACTTTCCATTTCCTTGTACAAAAAAGAACCATCTTCCATAAAAACAGGTTTGCATGAACAGTGGTAATCGTATGTGTGATGATGAGCGGAGCCTGCGGCATCAGGAATCAAATCGATTGGTGAAATATTAATGTCTTCAAATTTTATTGCAGGTATATCGATGTCTTCATTATGGAACGAGTCGCCTCTGTTCGATTCAATAATTTTTTCTTTATGTATGTCAAAAGTGATTTTGTTTGGTTGAATATCAAAATCTGGTTTTGGAATAAAACTATCTGCTATCCAGGAAAACGATAAAAAAAACAGATGGTTTGATCTAGGCGACCGCCAGATATATTCACGATTGGAGTATTGATTTCTTGAATAAAGCGCTGTCGATCCGCAAAAAATAACCTGATCATAGAATTTGAACTCCTTCAGTTGCCTTGGGTTTATCAGGTTGAAATTCAGCCCGAAAAAACCATAATGACGATTAATAAAACGTTCAACAACAGGGATATATTTTGCGGCCGGCAGACACATATTGATTACAGTATTGTTTTCATTAACTGCCTTAAATTTATTCTTGATCCATTCCATAAAAGGATGTTCCTGGTCAGGCAGTTCTTTAAAAAGATTAAAAATATCTTTTAACTGTTCAAGCTGTTCAGGAAAAGTTGCCTGGCAGGTTCTAATGGCATGGGTTAACTGTTTGAGCAGATCTTCAGACAAAATCTCTGGCGATGAAAATGGTAAAGGCAAAATTGAAATTTCGTACCGATATTTTTTCAGGCTGGATGTGATGCCGGGCCAAAAATCTAAATTGTGTTGTTCTCCAAGACTTGAAAATAATTTTGAAATTGCATGACTAAGATTCGCCAGTTTTTTGTTTTCAAAAGTGACGAGGTGGATAGAAGTGTCAAGACTGTACAGGCGAGAAATATCTTCCAGTACCGGCATTTCCATTTTATTCCTTAAATATTATTATTTCAATAGGTTCAGGAGTATCCTCAAAAAGAACCATATCTGTTTCGCGGTTGTAATATCTGTTCATCAATTCATCTCTCGCATCAGCAAAATGGGCCTCGCTCCTGTCCAGCAAAATTATTTCCACGGGGCTCTTAACCCGGCCCTGAAAATTCAGGAACTCCCTGGACCCATCAAATATTAGAAGATGAGGGGGAGGCGAACATTTCTCAACTGATTTCCGGCTGCTGAGGATTTTACCTTTGGGGAAGGTAAATTCAGACATAAAAATGTTAAATCTCAAAATGTCCTGGAATGAACCTTCGGTTGCACCGACAAACAACTTAATATTGTGTATTTCTTTTTCAATTGTCGATTTAGCACCCACAACTGCGTAAGAAGAATTCCCGGTGACCAGATATTTTAAAAGTTCCTGGTCCGATATCTCATAATACGCCATTAGAAAATAATGATCCTTCATGGAAAATCCAACCTGTCGATTTCCAACTTTTCTGGCAGGGTCCACTGCGAATCTGATTTTGAAAATATGGTTTTCGGGGATCATGCTCGAATGCTTTTTGTTTTCTGTGCCCTGCACTTTTACTCGGAGCAATCGATCAGAGCCGATAATTTCAAGACCTTCAAAAAAACATCTTTTCCACCGTTCATTTTCCAGAATAAGAAGCGAACATTCCTTTTCACACGAGGCGATGAGGTCAAAGTATGCTCTATAAGATGCAGGTTCATTTTTGGCCTGTTTTGCTATCCATGTTTCATAGCCGAGCAAAAAAAAGAGGAGGGCATAAGCCCGCGTCGGCAAAGAAAAACCAACAACCAAATTTTGGGTGTTTTGACTTATGGATGCGACCTTGGCACCAGCGTCACAAAACCAGGTGGCCCAGAAAGGGAGTGGTTGAAGTACTCCTTCGGCATCTTTGATAAACAACTTTTTCTTCGGATAACAAGAATCTGAAATTTTGAATGAAGATAATGCGGATTTATTTTGAAGCGTTGTTGACGGGATGATCGAATTGAGGGCTTTTTCCACCTCGTCACATAAATAACACAGGGGCAGACATGATAGGACTCCCGGAAAATCAAGAGTCAATTTACTTTCTAAAATACCTGAAAAGACAGTTTTTACATAAAGCCCTTCGTCATTATTCTTTAATTGTTCGGGAACCTGGTAAAATTTAGAATATAACCCATTAATTCTTTTGGCTGTTTCAGGCAAAAGAAAAGGGTATGAATTGGAATTCAAGTGGTCATCAAATTTTATAGAGGACAGATTTTTAAGAAGTTTCTTTTCGCTAATAATAATTGATATCTCTGAGGAGATTTTTTCTTTTTCCTTCTGCAATAAAAAAGGAAAATCCTTGTGTGTTAAAAACCAGGACTGGTCAATCAGATCAATGGTTTTTTGTAATACCAGCCTCCGGTCGTTTAAACTTTTTTCTGTCATCAGGGCCAGGAATAAAACTCTAAGACAAATGGCTTTTTTTGTTCGGGTCTCTTTGTCCGATAATGTCCAGCTATTAAAAATATATTTTAAAAGATAAAGCAGGGAAATTAGATCGTTATCAGCAAATTTTTCTGCATATTGCTTCAATGCTATAGTGCAACTTTTTATAAAACTTAAATGTCCATCCAATATCATGCTTTCAAAACGTGCAAATTCTTTTTTGCTGGTTAAGAAAGATTCAAATTCCTTATCATTTAATATATTATAAATGTTTTGCATGTTTCAATGAAGTCATCCCAGTCCTTCTATAGGTTGCTGCACCAAGTGAGTCAAATGCCTCGTTGGCGAAATAATTTTCCTAATGGCTATCTGTTCCGCAGGATTCAATCCCGGCGTTAACATAACAAGCGCCATATTCCCATATTGTTATTGCTGACCCCGATAAAAAGTCTTAAAATTATATTCCCTTTTGATTTTAATACAAGATTTATTCACAAACAAATTAAATCATAGTATCTGCGTCCACACCATGGTCATCGAATCCTCAAAACCCATCACAGTGTTCGAGCCATTAACTATAAAAAGGAATAAATTCAGTGAAGAAAACCGACATGGATGGATTGGTTCTGCCGGAACTGATACCGGGCAGACTGATCAAACGGTACAAACGGTTTTTGGCGGATGTCCGACTTGAAACAGGCGAGGTGGTAACCGCCCATTGTCCCAACACCGGGGCCATGACCACCTGTTCAGCGCCCGGACAGCCCGTTTACCTGTCATCTCACGATGATCCGAAACGCAAACTCAAATACACCTGGGAATTTATCCGGATGCCCACATCCCTCGTCGGGGTGAATACGATCCTGCCGAACAAACTGGTCCGCCACTCCATAGAGAGCGGAAAATTGGAAGCATTTGCGGGTTATGACGAAGTCCGGTCGGAAGTGCGCGTGGGAGAACACCATCGTCTGGACCTGATGGTCACGAAAAAAGGGGAGGCACCATGCTATATTGAAATCAAAAACTGCTCGCTGGTCATTGACGGAATCGCCTGCTTTCCGGATGCCGTCACCACGCGGGGCCGGAATCACCTGATCGCCCTTCAGCAGCTTGCGTCTTCCGGATACCGGACCGTGATGTTTTTTCTGGTCAACCGGATGGATGCCGCCCGCTTCAAACCGGCGGACCATATTGACCCGGCATATGCGTTGGAATTGCGGCAGGCCCGAAAAAACGGCGTTGAAATCATGTGTTACGACGTGTCTATTGCGCTGAACCATGAAACCCGGAATGGCCGGAACCGGATTTCGCTTCGCCGGACCATACCCTGCGAAATGTAACGAGCTTTTTGCAAACCCGTTTATGGATTTTTGACACCATCCGGCACGGCAAACGGGTATTCATTTAAAAACCGGTAAAGGGTTGCGCGCCCTACCCCGAGGAGACGAGCGGCCTTTGCCTTGTTATTGCCGCTTCTTTCAAGGGCGAACGCGACGGCATCCAAATCCAGTTTTCGATTCGGTCCCCGGCGGTTTTTTTCCGATAAAGCACCTCCCATGGACCGATTTTTTTCCCGATGGAATTCCAGCAGCTCCATGGGCAGGTCAGCGGTATGAATCAGATTATCACGGGATTTAACCACCGCATACTGCAGCACATTTTGAAGCTGACGGACATTCCCCGGCCAGGCATAGTCAATCATAAGTGACAGCGCATCGGTGGAAATGCCGATCTGTACACCGTTTCCGTCATTTTCGATTTGTTTTAAAAAATGCGCCACCAGGAGGGGAATATCATTTTTCCGGTCTCTCAGGGGCGGCAGATGGATGGGGATGACATTTAAGCGGTAATACAGGTCTTCACGAAAGGCTTTTTTCTGAACCTCTTCCTTTAAATCCGAATTCGTTGCGCTGATGATCCGGACATTCACGGAAACCGTCTTTTCACCCCCGACCTTTTCAAATTTTCCGGTTTGCAGAAACCGGAGCAGCTTCACCTGCATTTCCTTTGACAGCTCCGCCACCTCATCCAGCAGCACCGTGCCGCCGTCCGCCAGTTCAAACCGGCCTTTTTTATCCCGGATGGCCCCGGTGAACGCGCCTTTCACATGACCGAACAACTCGCTTTCAATCAATCCTTCGGGCAACGCCCCGCAGTTAATCGGCACAAACGGCGCCCCGCCCCGGCGGCTGCCGGCATGAACCGCTTCCGCCACCAGTTCTTTGCCGGTGCCGGTTTCTCCGGACACATGCACCGGATAATCATAGCCCGCCAGATCGCGAATCTGCTGAAACACCTGAAGCATTTTCCGGTCACGCCCGATAATATTCGAAAAGCCCGTCAATTCGCCGGTTCTTAACTGGAACCGGACAATGTCGGTAACATCCTTGAGACACGCGATCACGCCCAGAACTTCCCCGCATTCATCACACATCTTTGAAACCGACATCTCCACGTTTCGGGTTTCGCCGTCTTTGGTGATGATGTTTAAGGGATATTCGGCAGTGTCCGGCACAAAGCCATGATGGTCCCGGAACAGACACCGTTCCCCGCAGAACGGTTCGCCGAAAGCATCATGGCAATCCCTGCCTAAAATGTCATTCCGGTTGTGACCCGTAATGCGTTCGGCTTCCCGGTTAAAAAAGAAGATTTTACGATTCAAATCATGGGCGATAATACCCTCTTTCAAATTATCGAGAATCCGGACCAGATTGTCTTCAACGGTCAATATCTGTTTTAATTTTTTATCTATCGTCATTTGGCTATCTGTAGTCAACAAAGGGTATTTTGTCAATGTTTCTTAGTTATTACAAGTTTTCAGCATCCGGCAGTCTTCCGGTTTGGGCCAGCAATTCCAGGCCGTCGATATTGAGCAAAGTGATATGGCGCCCCTGAACATCAATCAGTCCCTGCCCGGCCATTTTTGCTAAAATCCTGGATAAGGTTTCGGGGATGGTTCCCAGGAGCGAGGCAAGGTGGGATTTGGAAATATTCAAATCAATCGTATTTTTTTTTCTCTGCTCGATATAGAGCATGATCAGGTGCGCGGCCAGCCGTCCCGGAACCTCCTTTAAAGAAAGGTTTTCTATCTGAACGGTAAACCGCCGCAGTCTTAAGGACAACACCGCCAGCATGTTTAACGCCAGAGATGGATTGTTTTCAATAAGCGCGATGATTTCTGCCCTCGGGAAAAACAATGCCCGGCTTTTCGTAATGGCTTCCGCATTGGCGGGAAACGTCTGCCCTGAGAACACCGGCACTTCCCCAAAGGGTTCTCCCGGCCCGAAAATATGAAAAATCTGCTCTTTACCCTCCGAAGACAGCTTGAATATTTTGATCATGCCGTCAACGCTGATATACAGGCCGTTTCCCTCATCCCCTTCTGAAAAAATCAGTTCATTCTTGGCAAATTCCCGCTCCCGGGCGATCTTCAGCAAGTCCCGGATATGGTGGTCCGGCAATCCTTCAAAAAGAATCGTTCCGGAAATCAGATCATAATATTGCGACATTTGGGACATTTTTGCTTTTCTTTCTTTTTTTGGTTTCCTTGACCTAAGTCAATGCGGGCCCGGCAATAAATGTGTAACCTGTTAACCACAGTAAGCAATCAACCGGTTCAATCAAATGACGGCACAGGATTCATCCATCAATCATCGCTTTCATTCATAGAACCAATGCTTATGGTAAAAATGAACAATAAAGAAGATTCTATAAAATATAAAGAGACAAATTACAAACCCGGATCACGATACATTTTTTTAATAACAAACGGAGGGTCAATCATGAAATGCCCCGGTCAAGACAGCAGATACTGGAAACCCGGCTCCATCTTTGAGGCGGATTGCCCGGAATGCGGAAAAATCGTTGAATTTTTTAAAGATGACACCACCCGCAAATGCAACCATTGCGGTCATCGGTTCGCCAACCCGAAACTGGATTTCGGGTGCGCAGCCTATTGTAAATTCGCGGATCAGTGCATCGGCACGCTTCCGGCCGAGATGCTGGCCAAACGGGACGATTTGTTAAAAGACCGGATCGCTATTGAAATGAAAAAATACTTTAACAAAGATTTCAGGCGTATCGGTCATGCATCCCGGGTGGCCCGGCATGCGGAAAAAATCGGCATGGCCGAAGGGGGGAATATGGCGGTTATTCTGGCGTCCGCTTACCTTCACGACATCGGCATTCATGAGGCGGAACGAAAATACCAGTCCACGGCGGCTGTGCATCAGGAACAGGAAGGCCCGCCGATCGCACGAAGCATCATGGAAAATCTCGGCGCGTCAACGCCCTTAATTGACGAGGTCTGCGATATTATCGCGCACCATCATCACCCTCGAAAAGAAGAAACCCTTAATTTCAAGGTATTATATGACGCAGACCTGATCAGTAATGTGGAAGAAAAACAGAAAGAGAACCCAAGCTCACGCGCGCAACTGGAACGAATCGTCAGCCGATGTTTTTTTACGGAAAGCGGCCGGAAGACAGCCGGGAAAACCTTATTATCTTAACCATACAGGAGTAACAATATGAAAAAATTACGCAAAATCATTGAAATCGATGAAGAATTGTGTGACGGCTGCGGTCAGTGTGTGCCGTCCTGCGCAGAAGGGGCGCTTCAAATTATTGATGGGAAAGCCCGTATTGTGTCCGATAATTTGTGCGACGGTCTGGGCGCCTGCATGGGCGAATGCCCGACTGGGGCCATGCAAATCATTGAACGGACGGCGGACGATTTTGATGAAGCGGCTGTCGAGAAACACCTGGCCGCCACCCCTGTAAAGGCGGCCCCGGAACCGGCCATGGCATGCGGTTGTCCGTCCCAGCATATACAGTCATTCTCAAGTCCATGCGCATGCAGCGGTAATGCGCAAATATCCGCAGATGCCGCGTCAACGAGTCAGACATCCGGTCAACCGTCCGTCCTCTCCCACTGGCCGATTCAAATCCGCCTGATCCCGGCCCATGCACCGTTTTTGAAAAACGCCGACCTGCTGGTTCTTGCCGATTGCGCGGCGGTGGCCTACCCTGCCCTACACGCGGATCTGATGGCTGGGAAAGTTGTCATGATGGGATGCCCGAAATTTGACGATGCGGATGAATACATCAAGAAATTTACGGAAATATTCACCAAAGCCGGGATCAAAAGCCTGACCATCGTCTCCATGGAAGTTCCCTGCTGCGCCAGCCTGGCATGGATCGTTAAAAAGGGATTGGCGGGAGCCGGAGTCGATATACCAACGGTTGAACTGGTTATCGGCGCACAAGGCCATATCCTATCAAAAACAGTTGCCGCAACCGGCAAATAAACCGCAATCATTTTAGCAGAATGGGAAAAACGCCAATGGAATGGACGAAAGACGCCGAAAAAGCCATTCAAAAAGTTCCATTTTTCGTGCGAAAAAAAGTAAAAGCCCGTGTGGAGGAGGAGGCGAAAAACGACGGCAGCGCATTCGTCTCCCTTTCCCATGTAAAAACCGCAAGACAGCGGTTCGTCACCAACATGTCCGCAGAAATCAAGGGTTATCAGGTGGACACCTGTTTCAGTGACGGGGGGTGCCCGAACGCGATCTTTTCCGGCGGGATTCAGAAGAAAATTGAGGAACTGCTGAAAAAAGAGGATTTGCTGGGGTTTTTAAAAAACCGGGTCGGCGGGGAGATACGGTTTCACCATGAATTTAAAATCACGGTGTCGGATTGCCCCAACGCCTGCTCTCAGCCCCAGATTAAGGATATTGGCATTATCGCGGCCAAAACCCCAAAACTCACCGACAACGAATGTATCCGTTGCCTGGAATGCGTCCGGACGTGCAAAGAAAACGCCATTCTTTTGAAAGAACCGGACGCTTCCCCGACCCTTGACTTTTCCCGGTGCGTTGCCTGCGGCCAGTGTATTGCCGTCTGTCCCACGGGCACTTTGGCCGTGAACAAACAGGGATACCGGATTCTGTTGGGCGGAAAGCTGGGCCGCCACCCAAGGCTCGCAAGTGAATTGCCCGGCATATTCACGGAAGAAGAAACGCTGGCGATTGTGGCCCGGTGCATTGCTTATTATAAATCAGCCTGCCATAACGGAGAACGGTTTGCCGACCTGTTGTCAAAGGATGAGACACTATTAAAAGATCTGACCGGGCCGCCTGAATAAATAATTGGTATTGAATCGACATGTTATCACTCTATAAATTGATGTGGATTCGGTAAATTCTTCTGCTTTCTCATTTGTTTAATATCAGAGATAATCTGATCCAAAGACAGGTCTTTGAATAATTCTTCTCGATCTTCCGTGTAGTTTCCATATCCGGTCGTAAACTGATTGATGAAACGCACCGTACTGACAACGCCCAATTCCCGGCATAAAACATTCAACGCTTTTTGATTGATCTCCGCCAATGGTTTGGTTTGAACATTCATTTTTCAATTTCCTCTATTAATTCAATGGGTGAAACCACCTGTATTTTCAAATCATGAATTAATTTGGCCTTTTTATAAAATTTGTCATCACAGGTGCAGAAGCAATCCACCTTTGCAGATTCAGCGCACGCCAGATGCAATGAATCCAACACACTGACGCCTTTAGCAATAAATTGTTCCGAACGCTGTTCTATTTTACTGTCAATCTTTATAAAAGTTTTCGCCTGTAAGAGAGCATCCAAAGCGTATTCTTTGCGTGAAGGGTTGGGATTCCTGCCCGCCTCGTAGACAAGTGCTTCTGATGAAACAAGCGCAATTTCTCCAATTTCAATCAAAGATAAAACAGCTAAAATCGATTCTGCCTCGATGATAATACGCACTTGATTTTTGCTATCCAAGGGTCTTTGTAAACTGCATAAATCCAGATAAACCTTCATTTGTTATCCTGTTTAAAAAATCAACATTGGTCATCGTTTACAGAAAAACGAATGAAATAAAAGCAGTCCACCGGCCAGGGTCACGCGCACCGAAGGGCTTCGTCCCTCAGCCGCTCCGGGACCGCGGTCCCTTGCCTTCCCAATGCCCGCCCCTTTACTTGCCCGAACTTGTGACCTGGAGGCAGACAAGCCGGAAGCCCACGTTCCAAGATCGGTCGTCTGACTTTCGTTTGTCTCGGCGTGCCGAACTTTGGATTTCGTAGAGACTAGCATCGCCTCGCACTACCTTCTCTAAGCCACTTCTGGGGCCAGTTGGATCGGTCACTGGGCCATCAGGATAATCGCCGTAAAAGTCTTGGCACCACTCCCAAACATTGCCATACATATCGTACAGTCCCCACGCATTGGGTTTTTTCTGACCCACTGGCTGTGTGTCTGGTCCGGAAGAATCAGCATAGTCCCGCATTAGGCGTGCATCATCACCAAAGCAGAATTTCGTCGTGGATCCGGCCCGACAGGCATATTCCCACTCCGCTTCTGTTGGAAGGCGGTAAGCAAACGAACCTCCTCTTTGGTTCAGCTTGTTAATAAACCCCTGACAATCATTCCAGGAAACCTCTTCAACCGGTTTGTTCCACCCCTTGTGGTAACTTGGATTTCCCCCCATTATCTCTTGCCACTGGGCTTGAGTCACCAAATATTTTCCCATATAGAATTCTTTTGTCAATGTTACCTTATGTTCACCATTACCTTCCCCCATTAGAAATGTGCCTGGATGAATAGGGCAGAACTCCATTCGGACAGCCGGTCCCATGACCTTCTCCTTAACGATCCGGGTCTTCATTACGGTGCGGGTCTTTGTCTGGAATTCGGTGATCGCCTTGCGAAAAAGTCCTCCGGGTTTGATCACCACCTCTTCCTGATATGTTTCCTGTACCGGATATTTCTCCTCCCGCTTGCGGGTCGCATCCGGACCTTTGATGGGAACCACAATGGGAAGGGCCTTCATCCCGGCGATGATCGCGTCCAGATTCTGAACCACGGCCAGCATATCCAAAAGCGGCCAAGTCGCACCTTTGGCGATAAACGCTTCCATACGCGATATGGCCGGGTTGCTTTTGGCGCCGGGGCAATACTGCCGCAAAACATTAATCTTCTCCAAAGCCGCCTTTATTTTGGGCACGGACTGGCGGTATTTCTCCTTTCGCAGGGCTTCCAGAAATCCCCTCAATCGGTCGTCATGCTTCTGAAAGTCGCCGTCCCCGGCGGCTTTTAAGGCGTAAAACCGGTCAAGGGCTATCGCTTTGTCCAGCACCGGAAGGGCCGAATCCACCTGGCCTAATGCCATTTGCACTTTTGCGGCCTGGAAAAACGCCTCGCCCATGCGGGGATGAAGGGCCATGGCCTGCTCGGTATGGCTAAGGGCTTCTTTCATTTTCCCCTGGCAATAGGCGGCCCATCCGGCGGACAAGGCTGCCCGGCCCGCGTCTTCCGGATAATCCGTCTTTCCATATCGGGCGGCCATTAAAAAAGATTCTTCTGCCCCGGCAAGGTCGATCAGGGCCATGTCTCCGTCGGCAAAACCCAGCCGGATCATCCCCTTCATCTGGTGAAACCGCCATTCCAGCTTGTATCCGGCTGACGTATGATCTCCGGCAATGGCTTTTTCAAGCTCATCGAGACATTCCCTGTAAAGCCCCTGGCGGTATGCATCCCTGGCAATTTCAAAATGATTGAACGCAACGGTCTGCACCGGCGTTTTGGCGATTTTAATCAGTTCGGTCAAAGAATCATTCATATGACCAAGGGACGCGATGATCTCGCCGAATCCCCAGTGAAACATTGCGTTTAACTCAGAAATGCCTGCGGAAATATTGTCGAGACCATAAGACAGCCGGTCAAATCCTTCATTCAATGCGCAGACAACCCGGTCGGCGGAAGCTTCTGTGGCCCGGATATTCTCCCGCGCCAAAGCCTCGTTTGAAGCAATAACGTCCAGTGTCTGGCGCGATATTTCCATGGAAACCGCCCGGCCTGCTTTCCGCGAGGCTGCGGTCACATCACTGACAAAACTCTTTGAGGTCAGATAATCCGGGTAGGACATTTTCGAACCATAGACATAATAGCTCAATGGACAATCCTCCTTACTGCAAAATGAGTAAAAACATCATTAAACCCTTTTTCATGCTTGAGAGAACCTGTTTCCCGCGAGATCTCGCCGTTTATACTGAACTGACAGACAATACGGGGCACGGCGCCCGGCGGATCACGCGATCGGTCGTCGAGCCCACCAGTAGGTCCTCCACCATGCCATGGCCGCGGATGCCCATGGCGATGAGGTCGATATCATTCATTTCCGCATATCGAACGATTTCCTCATAGGGTTTGCCCACCAGCAAATGCGTGTGAAGGGTCAACCAGTTCATGGCATCCGGGGGCACCATGGATTTCAGTTTGGCATCGATCATGTCATACAAATCTTTTTTAAACTTTTCTCCCTGATCCGCGGTCATGTTAAAAAGATCCTTATAACCGGACGGCTCCACGACATGCACCAGGTGCAATTCACTTTCAAATTCCTGGGCGATGCTGAGACTGTTTTCAAAGGCCAGACCCGAATCCGATGAAAAATCACATCCCACGAGTATCCGTTTAAAAGGAAATTTCTGAAGACCGGCAACAGCGTCTTCCGTCTCGCCCCGAAGCACCAAGAGCGGACAGGGAAGGGTCCGTATCAGCCGTTCGGTGACGGACCCCAGAAAAAAGCGTTTGAGGCCGGATCTTCCGTGGGTTGCCACAATCACCAGGTCCACTTGCTGTTCATCCACCAGATGGGCGATCTCGTCAGTGGTGTTTCCCACAGCCACCATGGCATGATAATCGATGGCCGCACCGCTGACCAGCCGGTCAATTTCCGCGCGGGCGTACTCCATGAACCGATTTTGATGGTCAATGGGTTCGAGGACCGCCTCGCCGTACATGGAAACCGTCGGAAAATCCACCACATGGCAGACAATTAACTTTGCGTTAAATTCCTTTGCCAGGGTAATGCCGTATGCCACCACCGGTTCGGACAGCTTTGAAAAATCGGTGGCGCATAATATGGTGTTGATGGGTCTTCTCATGGTGTCGGCCCTCCTTGTTTAATGGTTATAAAAAGGTTGGGTTTGCATTGTTACCGTTATTTGCATGTCATATTTTTTCTATATCATAATCAACAATGACGGACAACCTTTACATTATTCCGATATGTGGGGCTTGATATCTAAAATCGGTGTTCCGTCCATCATATCCGCATGCTTTACCATTATATTATTGCCCGCCACGCCCAGCACCAAAAGCACCGACAAACCGATAGGATTGGGACGAAGGGGAGAACAGATGCTGAAAACGCCCATGGGTCTTTTCTTATGGGGCGGCGACTGGATCAGGTGCTGATGCTCGAACCGCGGACTCTGATGAAAATAAAACAGCACGATGATTTTCTGACCCGCCGTGATGTCCCTTAACCCTTCCGCATACGCCGGGTCGATCTCTAAGCGGCCTTCCACTTCCGAGACAGTCCAATGTCTGGGAATATTTTTTTCGTCCGTATGAAATATGCCGATGGGTGACATCGTAATATTCATAGATACCTCCATTCATCATTCATCACTCATCATTCCCCTACCCTCACCATCCTCGCCACAGCCTCAATATGAAACGTATGGGGAAACATGTCCACGGGCTGGACTTCCGCCACCTGGTAAACGTCTTTCATCAACGCCGCGTCTCTGGCAAGGGTTGCGGGATTGCAGGAAACATAAACAATGCGTTCCGGGGCCATTGCCAGAACCTGTTTGACCACGTCGGGATGCATTCCGGTTCTGGGTGGATCAATAATCAGCACATCGGGTTTATGTGTGATGGTCGCCATCTTCTCACGGATATCCCCGATCAGAAACCGGCAGTTTGAGACCCCGTTGCGCCGGCAGTTTTCATGGGCGTCTGCCACCGCGCTTTCCACGATCTCGATGCCCGTTATTTCAGAGGCTCCATCCGCCAGCCAGATGGGGATGGTCCCGGTGCCGCTGTACAAATCCAGAACCGTTTCCGCCCCGGACAGTCCGGCATACTGTTTGACCGTATCATATAAAACAGCCGCCCCGCGGGTATTGGTCTGGAAAAAGGAATTGGCCGAAACTTCAAATTCAAACCGTCCCAGCTTCTCTTTCAAACACCGGTCCCCGGCCAGCACCACTTCATATTCGCCAACAGCCACGCCGGATTTCCGGGAGGTGATGTTGTTGACAACCGATACAACACCCGGAAATTTTGCACATAACGCGTCCGCCAGGGGCTGCGCCATTGCCCGGTCTTCCGTGGCCGTAACGATGTTCACCAGCCACTGATCATACGCCACCGAATGCCGGAGCATGAGAAACCGCCAGAAACCCTCATGGGAACGCAGGCCGTAAAGGGGCAGTCCGGAGTGTTTCATATAATGTTTCACTTCGGACAAAATCAAGTTGCCGGTTGACGGAGGCAGCAAACACGCATCGATATCCAGCACTTTGTCAAAAGTTCCGGGAACATGGAGACCCACGGCAAAACCCGCGTCAATTTCGTCATTTCCGAGCTGGTCCGGCATCACCCAGCGCCGGTCGGAACAGGAGTACTCCATCTTGTTGCGGTATTCAAAAATCCGTTCGGACGGCTGGGTCGGATGCACGGTTACATTCGGAAGCCCGCCGATGTGGTGAAGGGATTCCGCCACATGCCGCCGTTTGTATTCAATCTGCCGATCATACTGGAAAAACTGCCATTTGCACCCCCCGCAATACCCGCTATAAGGACACGGCGGCGTAATCCGGTCCGCTGACGGGGTCGTAAGCGATAACACACGGGCCTCGGCATAGGTCTTCTTTTTTTTGACGATACGGGTCAGCACGCGGTCGCCGGGGACCGCCTGATCCACAAAAACGGCAAACCCGTCGATCTTTGCAATGCCTTTCCCGCCAAAAGCCAAATCCGAAATTTCCAGTTCTATTTCCTGCCCTTTTTTAACCGTCATGAGTTGTCGTCATCCCCTTGTTTGACTTTTTATTTTTTTATCTTTAATTTATAATGATATTGGTTTGCCTCACTTTGCATTATTGTATCCGACAGGATAACACAAGCCAGAGTTTCTTTCCCGGCGATTTGAGCCGTGACGCAAACCTAGATAAATGGAACAAGGAGAAAGCAATGATTGCGACCGTGACATCAAAAGGCCAGGTGACACTGCCGGTTGAAGCCCGAAAAAGGTTGAATCTGAAGCCGGGTATGAGGCTTCAGTTTATCGTCATTAACGATGAACGAATGGAAGTGGTTCCCGTTACACAAACGGTTTCCTGCCTCAAGGGCATGGTTCCAAAACCTTCCGCCCCTTTGTCGATAGCGGACATGGACAGAGCTATCGCTGAAGGAGCCTCTTCGTGATCGGATTGGATACCAATGTCTTGCATCACCTATACATTTGATAAAAGGGCCGCTGAGAGCAATTTTTTTATCTTGTTTCTTAGAGCCCACTTGGAAACGCCCTGCCCGACCCGGTAATCAGGTGATAGCGGAAAAAACGTGCAGCTTCTTAATTGAATGTGGCGTTGACGGAGAATGCAACACACCATCTATTTTTTTTCTGAAGGCTATCGGCTCCGAGGGGTGCTTCACCTTCCGGAAACCGAAAACCCGCCGGTGGTCATCGGCTCACACGGGCTCTTCAGCACCGGGGATTCCCCCAAACAAACCGCTCTGGCCGAGCAATGCCTAAAACGCGGCATGGCTTTTTTCCGTTTTGATCACAGGGGATGCGGAAGAAGTGACGGCGATTTTGCCATTGCCACCACGTTTGAAGGTCGTTGCCGGGATCTGGTTCGGGCGGTTGAAGTCATGCAGGCCCGGCCTGAAATCGGTAAACATATCGGACTGTTCGGCAGCAGCTTCGGCGGGGCCGTCTGCCTTTCCGTTGCCGCGCAATTTGAAGTAAAAGCCATTGTCACCGTTGCCGCGCCCCTTTCCAGCGGGAGCATCCGGCCTCCTGATGTCAATGACCCGGCAAACAGTCCTTTAATAGAGAATCTCGATAAGGCGGCCTTGTTTTTTGACCTCGGGGACAGTATTCAAAACCTCAGCCGCCTGCTCATCTTTCACGGAGATAGGGATGCGGTCGTTCCTTTTTCCAATGCCCTTGAACTATATGCCAAGGCTTCCGAGCCCAAACGGCTGATCCGGCAGGCCGGGGGGGCCCACTCCATGAGCGATCCGGGGCATCAGAAGGAATTCACAGATCTGGCCGCCTGGTGGTTTGAAAAACACTTACTATTTTGATCATTTATCTTAAATCGTTACACACTTTCCGGCCGCCAATAAACCATTTAAAAAAATTATAAAACCGGCTTGACAAGGGAATATAATACTGTTAAATGGGAAGAAATTCGATGATTAAGGCATAAAAAATGAAAAAATTTAAAGTCATTACCAACCATCTCTTATTACTTATCGTCCTCATTGCAGGCGCCGGGATTTTAGACGTCGTCCGTGTCTGCAATCACGACAAGTGTTGATAATGGCTTAATTTCACTTCCAAAAAACCCTAAAAACCGTTATCAGCACATACAGGCTGATAACGGTTTTTTTTATGATGGAGGAGACTAATATGATCAGTGACAGGACAAAAAAAGGCGTTGAAAGAGCACCCCACCGCTCTTTGTTTAAGGCGATCGGGTACACGGATGAAGAAATCCGGCGGCCGCTCATCGGCATCGCCAATTCGGTCAACACCGCGATTCCCGGTCATGTCCACCTGGACAAGATCGCTGAAGCCGTTAAAATCGGCATTTACATGGCCGGCGGCACGCCGGTGGAATTCGGCACCATCGGTGTTTGCGACGGCATCGCCATGAACCATGTGGGCATGAAATACTCGTTGGGCAGCCGGGAGCTCATTGCTGATTCCGTGGAAGTCATGGGAATCGCTCATGCGTTCGACGGTATGGTCATGGTCCCCAACTGCGACAAAATTGTTCCGGGCATGCTCATGGCTGCGGCCCGTCTGAACATTCCGAGCATATTCATCAGCGGCGGACCGATGCTGGCCGGCAAACACCCGACGGACCCCAAAAAGAAAGTAGACCTGATCACGGTTTTCGAGGGAGTCGGTGCGGTACGTGCCGGCCGGATGACCGAAGATCAGCTCACGTGCCTTGAAGACGCCGCCTGTCCCACCTGCGGATCATGCGCCGGCATGTTCACGGCCAATTCCATGAACTGCCTGACCGAAGTCATCGGCATGGGCCTGCCGGGCAACGGCACCATCCCGGCGGTCATGTCCGCGCGCATAAGGCTTGCGAAAATGGCGGGAATGAAAATCATGGAACTCGTGGAGCGGCAGATCACCCCCCGGGACATCATGACCCGCAAAGCGTTTGAAAATGCGCTGACCGTGGACATGGCCCTCGGGTGTTCCACAAACACCGTGCTGCACCTCACGGCCCTGGCCCATGAAATCGGCCTGCCCATTGATCTTTCCCTGATCAACGAGGTCAGCCGCCGGACCCCGCACCTGTGCTCCTTGAGCCCCGGTGGGATCCATCACATTGAAGACCTGAACTATGCCGGCGGCATCAGCGCCATCATGAAAGTGCTGTCCGATGCGGGACTGATTCATGGGGATTGCATCACGGCCACCGGCCGGTCAGTTGCTGAAAATGTGGCCGGAGCAATAGTCCTGGATGATTCGGTCATCCGGCCCATGATTAATCCTTACCACAAGGTCGGCGGTCTTGCCGTATTGTTCGGCAACCTCGCACCCAACGGCTGCGTTGTGAAGCAATCCGCAGTGGTTCCCGAGATGATGCGGCATGAAGGCCCGGCCAGGGTGTTTGATTCGGAAGAAGACGCCACCGAGGCGATTCTGGAGGGGAAAATCGTCAAAGGCGATGTGGTGGTCATCCGCTATGAAGGCCCCATGGGTGGGCCGGGCATGCGGGAGATGTTGACCCCGACATCGGCCATTGCCGGAATGCAACTGGATGCCCATGTGGCGCTCATCACCGACGGCCGGTTCTCCGGCGGCACCCGCGGCGCTGCCATCGGCCATATTTCGCCGGAAGCCATGCAGAAAGGCGTGATCGCCGTTGTCCGGGAAGGGGACATCATCAGTATTGACATCCCGCAAAAATCCATTACCCTGCGGGTCGATGAACAGGAAATTCAAACGCGCTTAGACAACTGGGTCCGCCCGGAACCAAAAATCACCAAAGGATATATGGCACGCTACGCCCGCATGGTGTCTTCGGCGGACAAGGGCGCGGTCATGGAATAATAAAAGGAACATGATGATGAACAAGCTCACTGGCGCACAAATTCTGCTGACCATGTTGAAGTTGGAAGGCGTGGACACCATCTTCGGCTATCCCGGCGGTGTGGTTCTGGATATTTATGACGAGCTGTCGCGATGCGATTTAAGGCATATTCTGGTTCGCCACGAACAGGGTGCGGTGCATGCGGCGGACGGTTATGCCCGGGCCACCGGCAAAGTCGGCGTCTGCCTGGTGACGTCCGGCCCGGGGGCCACCAACACGGTGACCGGCATCGCCACCGCCTATATGGATTCCATCCCCATTGTCATTATTACCGGCCAGGTGCCGACGCGCCTTATCGGCAACGATGCGTTCCAGGAAGTGGACATTGTGGGAATCACCCGGCCCTGCACCAAGCACAATTATCTGGTGAAAGACGTCAAGGATCTGGCGAAAACCATCAAAGAGGCCTTTCACATCGCGAGATCCGGACGGCCGGGACCGGTATTGATCGATCTGCCCAAAGATGTATCCATCGCCAAAACCGTTTTTAAGGAACCGGATGACGTTCAGTTGCGGTCATATAACCCCACCTATGTGCCCAACCGCAAACAGCTTCAAAAAGTGGTGGATCTGATCAAGAAGGCTGAAAAACCGGTGATTTTCAGCGGCGGCGGCGTCATTCTGTCCAGGGCCCACAAGGAACTCACGGAACTTGCCCGGAAAACCGGCATTCCCGTGACCAGCACCCTGATGGGGCTTGGCGGCTACCCTGCCCCGGACCCGCTGTGGCTGGGCATGCTGGGTATGCACGGAACGTATCGGGCCAACATGTCGGTTTCCGAATGTGACCTGATGATCGCCGTGGGGGTCCGGTTTGACGACCGGGTGACCGGTAAAACCGATGAATTCGCCACCCACGCCAAAATCGTGCAGATTGATATTGACCCCACTTCCATTCAGAAAAATATTCAGGTCGATCTGCCGGTGGTGGGCGACTGCAAGATAACTCTTGAAATTCTGAACCAGATGATCGATCAGGACGAAGATATGGGCGATTTTGCATCCGGGCATCAGAAATGGCTGGACCAAATTGATGAGTGGAAAAAGACCACACCCCTGGCCTATGACCAAAAAGATGTCATCAAGCCTCAGTACGTGATCGAAAAACTGTATGAACTCACCAAAGGCGAGGCCATCATCACCACGGAAGTGGGCCAGAACCAGATGTGGGCGGCCCAGTATTATCATTTTTCCCAGCCCGGACGCTTCATCAGCTCCGGCGGGCTCGGCACCATGGGGTTCGGGCTTCCGGCGGCGGTGGGCGCCCAGGCCGCGATGCCGGACAAGATTGTGGTGGACATTGCGGGGGACGGCAGCATCCAGATGAACATCCAGGAGATGGCCACCGCCGTCCAATATAATCTCCCGGTGAAAATCGTTATTTTAAACAACGGATTCTTAGGCATGGTCCGTCAATGGCAGCAGCTTTTTTACGACAAATGTTATTCGTCCACCAAATTCCAGCACACGCCGGATTTTGTGAAACTGGCTGAAGCATACGGGGCCGTCGGGTTGCGGGCCACCAAACCCGAAGAAGTGGAAAAAGTCCTCAAAGAAGGGCTTGCCTGCGACCGTGCGGTGATCATGGATTTCAGGGTCGAGCCCGAAGAATGCGTTTATCCCATGGTTCCGGCCGGCGCGCCGATTTCAAAAATGCTGCTGGTTTAAAATAAGGATAAGTCGATGACAAAAAAACATATACTTTCCATACTGGTTGACAACGAGCCGGGGGTTCTCTCCCGGATCGCCGGACTGTTTTCCGGCCGGGGATATAATATTGAAAGCCTGTGCGTGGCCGAGACAGCCGAACCCGCCGAGTCACGGATCACCATGGTGACCAAGGGAGACATCCTGATTCTCGAACAGATCAAAAAACAATTAAACAAATTGATCAACGTCATTAAAGTGGCGGACATGACGGATCAGGATTTTGTTGAGCGGGAGTTGGTGCTCATCAAGATCACCGCCAAACCCGAACACCGGGCCGAGATTTTACGGATCGTGGATATTTTCAGGGCCCAGGTGGTGGACGTAGGTCAGGAACATTACACCATCAGCATTACCGGTGACGCGGACAAGATCACCGCAATTTTCAGCCTGCTCAAGCCTTTCGGCATTCGGGAAATCACCCGGACGGGCAGTATCGCAATGTTCAGGGAAATTAAAAACAAAAATTAACAATAAAAATGCAACTGCTTAAAGGAGGCAACCATGGCAAAAATTGATTTTGGCGGCACAGTCGAAGAAGTCGTCACACTGGAAGAATTTTCCATCGAAAAAGCACGGGAAATTCTCAAAAATGAAGTCATCGCGATTCTGGGTTACGGGGTCCAGGGCCCGGCTCAGGCGCTGAACATGCGGGACAACGGCGTTAACGTCATTATCGGGCAGATGGAAGGCGACGAATACTGGCAGAAAGCCATCCGGGACGGATTCGTACCGGGAAAAACCCTGTTCCCCCTGAAAGAAGCGGCGCAGAAAGGCACCATCATCATGGAACTGCTTTCAGATGCCGGTCAGACGGCCACATGGCCGCTGGTGAAGGAATGCTTAAACGAAGGAGACGCCCTGTATTTTTCCCATGGTTTTTCCATTGTTTACAAGGAACAGACCAAAGTCATCCCGCCGAAAAACGTGGACGTGATCCTGGTGGCGCCTAAAGGTTCGGGCACCAGCGTACGTGCGAATTTCCTGGCAGGCGACGGCATCAATTCCAGCTTTGCCGTTGAACAGGATTATACTGGCCGGGCCATGGACAGAACGCTTGCCATCGGCATCGCCGTGGGTTCCGGCTATCTGTTCCCCACCACCTTCCAGAAGGAAGTGTTCTCTGATCTCACCGGCGAGCGCGGCGTCCTCATGGGCTGCCTGTCCGGGGTCATGGAAGCCCAGTACAATGTGCTGCGCAAAAACGGCCATTCCCCGAGCGAGGCGTTCAATGAAACCGTCGAGGAACTGACCCAGAGCCTGATCCGTCTGGTGGACCAGAACGGCATGGACTGGATGTTCAGTAATTGCAGCGCCACCGCCCAGCGCGGCGCTCTGGACTGGTCTCCGAAATTCCGGGACGCGGTCATGCCGGTGTTTGAAGACCTGTACAGCAAAGTCGCCAACGGTAGCGAAACCAAACGCGTGCTGGAAGTCAACGGCGCCCCGGATTACAAGGTCAAACTCCAGGCCGAACTGGACCTGATTAAAAACTCCGAAATGTGGAAAGCCGGAGCCGCAGTTCGCTCACTGCGCCCGACCCAGCGGAAAAAATAGAGCAGGGGTTTAGGCGATTAGACTTGTAGGACGGATTAGCGCGGCAACCATCCAATAAGATCATGGCAATGGTTTTAACAGCGCGTAATCCGGCAATAAAACCGGGAGGGTGTAAAGCCCTCCCCTGTTTTAAAATGATGATTTTTCAAAATTATTTCCACTGATTGTGGCGGGATATCATGGAAGCCATTCTGTTATACGATACGACATTGCGAGACGGCACCCAGGGTGAGCAGATCACCTTTACGGGAACGGACAAGCTCAAGATCGCCCAGAAACTGGACGATCTCGGCATTCACTATATTGAAGGCGGGTGGCCGGGCTCGAATGTCAAGGACAGGGAATTTTTTGATGCCGCCAGAAATGAGCCTTTCCGGAACGCCAAATTAACGGCGTTCGGGGCCACTCACCGATACGGCATTCGCGCCGAAAATGACGGTAACCTGAATGCCATCATCAGTTGCGGGGCAAAAGTCGCCACCATTTTCGGCAAAACCTGGGACCTGCATGTGGAAAAAATCCTTCGGGTTCGTCTTGAAGACAATCTGGACATGATCCGGGAATCGGTTGAATACCTGAAGCAGAATGGCCTTGAAGTGCATTACGACGCGGAACATTTTTTCGACGGGTACAGGGAAAACCGGAACTACGCGATGGCGACACTCTCCGCAGCCATCACCGGCGGCGCGGATTTTATCGGGCTCTGCGACACCAACGGCGGCTCCCTCCCCCATGACGTGGAAGCGGTGGTGAAGGACGTGATCGCGCATTTTTCGCTTTCGGAAAACATGCTGCAAAATACTTCGTCAGTGCGTTTCGGCATTCATACCCACAATGATTCGGGGCTTGCGGTAGCCAATTCCATCGCCGCCATTCGGGCGGGTGCGGTTCTGGTCCAGGGAACCATCAACGGTTACGGAGAGCGCTGCGGCAACGCGGATCTCACATCTATCATCCCGATTTTAAAACTGAAAATGGGCTATCCCTGCATTTCCGATGAAAATCTGACCAAATTGCAGAATGTTTCCCTGTTTGTCAGTGAAACGGCCAATATGACGCCGCAAAATTCACGGCCGTTTGTGGGAAAAAGCGCGTTCGCCCACAAAGGCGGGATGCATGTCAACGCCATCAGCAAGGATGCCCGGTCCTATGAGCACATGGACCCCCAGCTGGTCGGCAACCGGCAGCGGGTCCTGGTTTCGGACATGTCCGGCAAAAGCAATATTGATTATAAAATCAAGGAACTCGGTCTTTCACTGGAAACAGACGGCATTGACAGTGGTGAAATCGTTGCACAAATCAAGGAACTGGAAAAAGAAGGCTATCAGTTTGATGACGCGGACGGCACCTTCCAGATCATGGTGGAAAAACTCACCCATCAGTTCAAACCCATGTTTGATCTGGATTCGTTCCGGGTGATCATCGAAAAAAACAAGGACCAGGCCTGTCATTCCCACGCCATCATTAAAATTTCCGTGGACGGCGAAGTTCAGGATATTACCGTGGCGGAAGGCCACGGGCCGGTGAGCGCGCTGGACAATGCCTTGCGCAAGGCGTTAAACAAAGTCTATCCCAAAGCCCTCGACCCGGTCCATCTGGTGGATTTCAAAGTCCGGGTATTAGACGGGAGAGACGGGACCGCCGCCAAGGTGCGCGTGCTCATTGAATCCCGTGATGAAACCACTATATGGAGCACCATCGGGGTTTCGGAAGACGTGATCGAGGCGAGCTGGCAGGCTCTGGCCGACAGTTTTCAGCACAAACTGTCCCGGCTGGAAAAAGAAACAATGATTAAGAAATAACCAATTTTTTCAGGATACTCCCATGATCGAAAAAGTATTTATATTCGACACCACGCTGAGGGACGGCGAACAATCCCCCGGCGCCAGCATGAACACGGCTGAAAAGGTAAGACTTGCCACCCAGCTTGAGAAACTCGGGGTGGACGTCATTGAAGCCGGATTTCCGGCTGCTTCCGAAGGCGATTTTGAAGCGGTTTCGGAAGTTGCTAAAAAAATCTCTAATTCCGAAGTCGCGGCCCTTTGCCGGGCCACGGTCAGTGATATCGACCGGGCGTGGAAAGCGGTCCGCCATGCCGCGCATCCCAGAATCCATACATTTCTCGCGACATCGGATATCCATATCAAATACAAACTCAACATGAGCCGGGATGAAGTGGTGGAATCCGCGGTGGCTGCCGTGAAATTCGCCCGCACGTTCACCGACAATATTGAATTTTCCGCTGAAGACGGGTCCAGAACGGACCGGGATTTCCTCTGCCGGGTGTTTGAAGCCGTGATTGACGCGGGCGCCAAAACCGTGAATCTGCCGGATACGGTGGGTTATGCCATTCCCGAAGAATTCGGGGAACTGGTGAAATACGTCATCGCAAACACCCCCAACATGAAAAAAGCGATCTTGAGCGTTCACTGCCACAATGATCTGGGACTGGCCACCGCCAACACCCTGGCGGCCATCAAAGCCGGGGCCCGGCAGGCGGAAGTCACCATCAACGGCATCGGCGAAAGGGCCGGGAACACGGCGCTCGAAGAAGTGGTCATGGCATTAAATACCCGCCCGACTTTTGCTGCGGTCACAACGGGCATCCAGACCACCCGCATCTATCAGATCAGCCGGATGGTCAGCATGGTCACCGGCATGATGGTACAGCCCAACAAGGCGATTGTGGGCGCCAATGCATTTGCCCACGAAGCGGGCATCCATCAGGACGGGGTTCTCAAAAACCCCATGACCTATGAGATCATGAAGCCCGAAACCATCGGCCTTCACACCAACAAAATGGTCATGGGCAAGCACTCCGGAAAGCATGCCCTGCTCAGCCATATCAAAAGCATGGGGTACGATTTATCCGACGAAGAACTCAAAATCGTATTCAAAAAATTTAAAGATCTGGCGGACAAGAAAAAAACGGTTGTGGATGAAGACCTGGAAGCCCTGGTCAATCAGGAAGTCCTGCGGACGTCGGACATTTACGCCATCACCTACCTTCAGGTCACCAGCGGCACCACCGTCTTGCCCATGGCCACAGTGAAAATGATGATCAACGGGCAGGAAGTGGTGGGCACAGGCTCCGGTAACGGCCCCATTGACGCGGCCTATAATGCCGTGGCCAAACTGACGGATACCAAGTCCCAGCTTCTTCGGTTCACCATCAGCGCCTTGACCGGCGGTACCGATGCCCAGGGAGAGGTCACCGTCCGACTGAAAGAAGACGATCGTGTCGCTCTGGGACGCGGCTCCGACCCGGACATTATCACGGCCAGCGCCTATGCCTATGTCAACGGGCTGAACCGGCTGGAATATCTCAAGATGAACCCCTCATCCGCTGAAACCTTATAGTGCTCAGGTAGATAGGCTGTAGGCAATTAGGTCGGGCGGAATGCGCTGTTTTTAATTTTTTTTTGTTCAGCAGGACGACTCATCTCTTTCCAGAAATCCATATAAAAAAAGAGGGCCATTCGGCCCTCTTTTTTTTTAATCAGCTTAATCAAGCTACGGGGTTTAGGCTACGGGCGGTCAAATGCCCTAATTGCCTTCAGCCTACAGCCTATCTACCTAAAATGTAACTATTTAATGCTCAAATGCACCCGCCGGTTGTTGACGTATGGGCCAGCGGTATCCACCTGGCGCACATCCACAGTTTCAATGCGGGAGGCGTCAATGCCGGCCTGAAGCATGTAATTGCGGACGCTGTCCCCGCGTTTATTGGCCAGCGCAATATTTTTTTCCTTGGACCCCTTGGTATCGCACACCGGCTCAAGCACAGCGATCGAGGCGGGATTGGATTTTAGATATGCTACCTTTTTGGCAAGGTTCGCTTTGGCAGCGGTGTTCAAGGTGGTGGAATTGACGTTAAAATAAACGTCGTCAGCGGCGAACTCTCCGGCGCTGGCATAGGCTTTCACTTCCGCTTCCATCTCCTTGGCTTGCGTCTCGACCTTGGCTCCTGCTTCGGCAACCGGTTTTTCCATTTTTTTCACTTCAGCGATCTTTTTAGCGGATTCGGCTGATGCTTGTTGCTCCATTTTTGCCTTCTCGGCGGCTGCTGCAAGCTTCGCATCGTCTTCGGCTTTTTTTGCAGCAGCGGCGGCCGCATCCGCCTGGGCTTGCGCTTCAGCCGCCACCTTTGCTTCTGTTTCCTGTTTCTTTTTTTCCATAATGGCAGCCAGTTCCGTGGTGAACTTGCCGGCAATCAAACCGGCTTTCAACCCTTCGTCGGCAGGCTTTGAATCATTCAGCCAGATACCGAAAAATGCTTTTTTAAAATCAAGGCCCGGAACGGTTCCCCTGTGCTGGCTGCCTTTATAAACTTCCAGCCCTTTGCCGGGCTTATAAATAAAGTTGAACACATCTCCTTCTAACAGGGGATCAAAAATCATGGCCTTGAACTTTTCCGTGCGATCGGCGATCTGGCTGAAGCCGGCGCCGACAGAATTTCTCATACCATTCAAAAGTGCCTGATTCATGGTTTTGGGTTTTGTCTCTCTGAGCATCTGCAGCCGCATGACCATGGGCTCATCCGCATTGATGATGGCCGCCGGGTCAGTGGAACCGCTTTTAAGGTAAAGGCCGACAACATACACTTTGATCACCATCAGGTTGCGAAGCCCGATACCATTCAAACCCAGCATGTCATCGCCTACCGGGAGCGTCTCCGGCATGGTGACCCCTTCCAGTTCTCTTGCCGTTGCGACGGACACCGCCATTAAAACGATCATCAGTGCTAACACCATTTTCTTGAACATACGTCACTCCTTTTCTTTTGCTGGTTAATAATCCCGGTTAACAGAAAGAATCATTGTTTACGATCAGGACGTTTTTATCATGTTTCAGAAGCTTTGAACAGTCTTTTATCGAAAGCCCTATATCTTCAGGGAACCTATCAGTTCATTGATGTGACCGATATGTTCTTTTTTCATAAAGGATTCGATTCCTTCGATAATGTCCAGCGTGGCCCTGGGATTGATGAAATTGGCCGTTCCCACCTGCACCGCACAGGCCCCGGCAATCAGAAATTCAATGGCGTCTTCGGCGGTGACGATGCCGCCGATGCCGATGACAGGAATTTTAACGGCATTAGCCACCTGCCAGACCATGCGAAGGGCCACGGGTTTAATGGCCGGGCCGGACAGTCCGCCGGTAATGTTTCCCAGAACCGGCCGCCGCGTGCGGATATCAATGGCCATGCCGGTAATGGTATTGATCAGGGACACCGAATCCGCCCCGGCATCTTCGACGCTTCTGGCGATCTCAACGATATCCGTGACATTGGGGGAGAGCTTCACCATCAGGGGCTTGGATGTGTGTTTGCGCACCATCGCGATGACATCCGCCGCCGCGCATTTGTCCACGCCGAAGGCCACGCCGCCGGCCTTGACGTTGGGGCAGGAAATATTCACTTCAATGCCCGCGATGTCTTTTTCCCCGTCAATACGTGCGGCCAGCTCCACGTATTCTTCAACCGTTTTGCCGTAAATGTTTACAAATACGGGCGTTGGAAATCCCTTCAAAAACGGGAGTTTTTCCCGGATAAAAGCCTCAATGCCGATGTTTTCGAGGCCGATGGCATTCAACATCCCGCAGGGAGTCTCCACAATCCGGGGCGGCGGGTTTCCGGAAACGGGCTTTAAGGCAAGGCCTTTGACGATGATGCCGCCGAGCCGTCCCAGATCAATCAATTCATGAAATTCCCGACCGTATCCGAAGGTTCCGGAAGCGGTCATGACCGGATTTTTAAGCTCGATACCACCCGCATTCACGCAAAGGGACGTGTTTTTCATTGTCTTCCATTTCATCCGAAAATTAAAGAAATCATCGTTCCGCCGGGCTTTCCGGGACTGCTCACCGAACGGGGCCTGACAGTCGTCAGGTGTAAAATTCTCTTGACGAATACGGTGCCTGACTATATGGGAATCATTTTATTCAGCTCCTCTATAATACATAAAAGCAGAATCGTCAATTGATTGGGTCTATGATTTCAGGAACACCTCAAAACCGGCCGCTTCGGATATGTCTCCTCAGTTACCGGAGCAATCCCCACTGCGGCGGTCAGGGCGTTTATATAAAAAATCTGAGCCGGGCGCTTATCGGTTTGGGTCATAGGGTGGATGTCATTTCCGGCCAGCCATACCCGATCCTGGATCCGGGGGTGGGCCTGATCAAACTGCCCAGCCTGGATCTGTACAATCCTGACGACCTGTTCCGTATCCCCACCCTTCGGGAGCTATGCGATCCCATCAACCTCATTGAATGGCTCGGGGTTGCCACCATGGGGTTTTCTGAAATCCAAACGTTCGGGATGCGGGCCCGCCGGTATTTAAAAAAACGCAGTCATCATTACGACATTGTTCATGACAACCAAAGTCTGTCATACGGCGTCTGGCGGATAAAACGCAAGATGCCGACGGTGGCTACCATTCATCACCCCATTACCGTTGACTTGGACATTGCCGTCAAATCCGAAACCGAACTATGGAAAAAACTCAAGCACCTCCGGTGGTATTCTTTTTTGGGCATGCAAAAGCAGGTGGCCCGGACCCTGCCCCATATGATCACCGTATCCGAATGCGCCCGGAAAGACATCAGCCGGGAGTTTGATATTCCGGCGCACCGGTTCAGCATTATTCCCAACGGCATCGACACGGACCTGTTTTATCCCGTCCCTGAGATCGAGCGTCAGAAAAACCGGATTATCGTGACCAACAGCGCCGACACCCCGCTGAAAGGGCTGCATTATCTGCTGTCATCCGTTGCGGAAATTTCAAAGCACCAGCCGGTGCGTCTGATTGTGGTGGGAACACCCAAAAAGAACGGGAAAATCGTCCGCCATATTCAGGAGCTTGGCATAGGCCGGTTCGTCACCTTTACGGGCCGCATCTCTGACGCGGAATTCGTGCGCCAGTACGCCAAAGCCACTGTGGCGGTGGTTCCGTCCATCTATGAAGGATTCGGGTTACCGGCTGGCGAAGCAATGGCCTGCGGGGTTCCGGTGATTTCGACCACCGGCGGGGCTTTGCCGGAAGTGGTGGGGGATGCCGGCATTCTGGTGCCCCCAGCGGACACTCCGGCGTTAACCAGAGCTATTTTTGATGTTCTAAACAATCCGGATCTCGCTGAAAAACTAAGCTCCGCCGGATATAACCGGGTCCAAAACCATTTAACCTGGACCGCTGCGGCCCAAAAAACCGTGGACGTCTATCGGCAGGCAATTGATGATCACCGTAAAATTTAACCGCCTTAAAATTCAGCCATCTGAAAAAATTTTAGATATCGGATGCGGGTCCGGAAGGCACGTGGGCGAGGCTTCCCGGTTAAACGGGGTCTTTGTGATCGGCGCGGACAGGTGCCATGATGACCTGATTTCAACCCGCAACCGATTGAATTTCATCAAAAACTGCGGGGAACACGGCGGCGGCAGAGACGGCCTCACATCCGCGGACATCACATCCCTCCCCTTTGAAAACGAAAGTTTTCACCATGTGATCTGCTCGGAGGTCATGGAACACATCCCGGACCACACCAAAGCGGCCCGTGAACTGGTGCGGGTCTTAAAACCCGGCGGCAATCTCGTGGTGAGCGTGCCGCGATTTCTGCCGGAACGCATCTGCTGGGCATTGTCAAAAGATTATTATTCAGCCAACGGCGGGCATGTGCGGATTTATAAAAAAAACAACATCGCCGCCCTGTTTACGGACCAGGGAATGGCCGAAAACGGCTCCCACCATTACGCCCACAGCATCCATACCCCCTTCTGGTGGCTCAAATGCCTGGTGGGCCCCGCAAGAACCGACTCAAAGGCGGTGAATCTCTACCACCGGCTCCTCACCTGGGACATTATGGAAAAACCGAAAGTTACGCGGACTATTGACAAGCTGATGAACCCAGTGCTCGGGAAAAGTTTGGTGTTGTATTTCAAGAAACAATAGTGCTGAGAGACGGGTTATTCCGAAATCTCTTGTATAGGCAATATTTGCTTGCCGTGATGAATCGTCAGGACAGATATCCGTTCTGCTTCAATGCGGTAAATAATACGGTAATTGCCGTAAATAAGCTCTCTGAATTGGTCGTTTCCAATTTCAGGAACTATCCTGCCGATTTCCGGGGAAGCTTTAAGCTGCTCGACTTTTGAAAATACTGTTTGGATCCATTTTTCTGCTGCTGTCGGTTTGTCCTGGGCGATGTAGTCGGCGATTTCCGAAATCCTGTCTACAGCCAGCGGCGACCAGACGATGATCATTTCTGGACCCGCTTTAAAACTTCCTCCATTGCATTTTGATGATCTATCCCTTGTCCATTTTCGATCTGGCTTAAGGATATCTGAACATCCGTTAAAAGTTCAATTTTCTCCTGCATCGATTCGAATTCATGTGCGTCTATCAGGACAGCCACGCCTTTTCCATGCTGGGTAATGATCAAAGGTCTTTTTGTATCGTGGACTTGCTTGATAAAATTTGCGATGCCGGTTCTTATTTCAGACAACGGCTTAATGTCTTCGTTAATCTTCAGTCTTTGCATTTTTTCGCCTCACTTCAGTGTTTGTTTTTGGTACAATATAACGTACAAAAAATAGGCTTGCAAGACATTTAAGGAGGATAATAACAGAATCAGCGCGTTGTTTACACTCGCTTTATGCGATTAGCCTTTTAGAATGACTGAGATAAAAGATAGCAAATCTGGTTGAGGCTGAAACCATTCGTGTTAATCTTTACATTCTATGAACCAAAACAGGCGGTGGATTTTTAGATTCCGTTGACAGATTAAAGCGATTACCAGAATAAATGAGCCTCTGAGAAAGAGGCCTTTTTTTTTAAAAAGGGCGGCG
>JBAQUK010000052.1:0-43836 GCA_049297455.1 Desulfosalsimonadaceae bacterium
TTTCAAACCGGTTTACTTCTGTTGGGATCATGATGTATACTCCTTTTTTATAAATGCCCGAAATTGGACAGATACGTGGAGTATACACCATTTTTGATTTTTCCGCCGCGTAGCGGCTTCGTTCAACGCGCAGGTTGATCCTGAATCCTACATCCTGAACCCGAGCGGCCTCACGCCGGTCATCTACGAACAAGGGGTCGACCTCGATGTTGTTGAATGACCGGGAACGCGCCGAAGCCGTGGCCGACGTCGCCCGGCTGATCCTCTCCTCGGGCCAGACCGCACGCGTCCTGCGCGTGGTTCCCGGCGAACGTCTCTACGGCACCGACGATGCCGAATACGCGGAGATCTCTGTCATTCCCCTCGAACTGAACGAAACCCCGCCGGAGGAGCTGAGCGGCAAGATCGACGCGCTCGCCTGTGTCCTTCCGAATGCCGACGTCCAGGGTGAAGACTGCCTGGCCTCAGACAGGGAAACCTATCGAATACAGAGCGTGGAAGAAGAACACTTCTTCGGCACCGTCACCCACAAAAAAACTGCAACTGGTGAAGCTCAATGGGCGTTAGGCGGACCGGTGACTGGGACCATGCCCGCGCCAAGCTGACCACCGGCATGGGGCCGCGCCTGGCCACGGCCCTGCGTCAGGCCACGATCCGCAACGCCCTTTATCTGGTGCGCGAGATTCAGCGGGGGATTCGCTCCCCAAGCCCCGGGCGGACAGGCCTTCGTGAAACTCGCCGAGAGCACCATCGAGCGCAAAGGCTCCAGCAAGGCGCTCATCGACACCGGTTTTCTCGTCAACGCCATCACCCAGAAGATCATGGCCGACAAGGCGTTCGTCGGCCTGCTGCGCGGCACCCTCAACAAGGACGGGGAAGACATGGTGAACATCGGTGCCGTCATGGAGTACGGGGCCACCATCAAACATCCGAACGGCGCGACCATCGTCATCCCCGCCAGACCCTTTCTGCATCCGGTGATGGAGAAGTACCGCGAGCAGATCCTCCAGAACTATCGCGAGGCGATCCGCTCCGCGCTTTGAGCCTCCGACACATCGCCAGCGCTTCCGGTAAGTAACCAGGCAGAAAACGGAGGCGTCCCTTGAGCACGATACAGACCGTCACAGAAACCCTGATCCGCCTGGCCAAGCAGGCCATCCACCCGGACACCGTGCTGGTGTTCCCGGATGACCCGTTCGAGGTCCAGCGTCATCCTCCAGGGGCCGAAGCTTACGGAAGACCGTTTCCGCCGCAGCCAGCCCCCCTGTTCGAGAAGAATGTCGCGGACTGAGTTTCGAGGAGTGCCGGTTTCCCCGGCTCTATCACCTCGATTTGGGGGAGCTGGAGGCGCCGCGCAGCAGCAGGATCAGCGGGAAGATCAATACGAAACAAACGGCAATGAGGAAAAAGACTCGATTGTAGGAGAGCATGCCGGCCTGCTGCGTGAGTTGCAAATCCATGAGCTTCATCGCCACCAGCCGGGCGGCAACCGGATCGGACCCGTGGCGGGTGGCGATGGCGGCATGAAACAAATCAAAGCGGCTGACGCTGACCGGGTTGAAATTGGAAATATGGCCGACCAGCATGGCGCGATTGCGCGTCGCGCCCGACGTCAGTTGCGTGGCAAAAACGGCTATTCCGATGCTGCCGCATACCTGGCGAATGACGTTATACAAACCAGTGGCTGCGGTCAGTTTGGGTCTTTCGATGGAGGAGAGGGCGGCCGTGCTCAGGGCCACGAAGATTAGTCCAAAGCCGATCCCTTGCATGAATTGCGGCATGAAAATGTCCCAGAAACTAACGTCCAATGACAACCGCGACAATGCCAGAAACGAATAGATGCTGACCAGCAAGCCGCCACCGATGAGCAGGCGGGGACCAAGCCGGTTATATAACCGGCCGGCGACAGGGAAAACGATGGCCATGGCCAGACTGCGCGGCATGAGCGCCAAGCCGGCGTCCAGCGCCGGGTAGCCCAAAAGCTGCTGTAAGAAGAGTGGCATCAGAAACAAGCTGCTATTGAGGCCCATGCCCAGGATTCCGCCGATGGCCGTGCCGGAAGCGAAGGGAATGTTGCGCAGGATGCGTAGATCCACCGCCGGCTTGTCGGCGGTCAATTCGCGCCAGACGAAAAGGAGCAGGCCGACTGTGGCGACTACCGCCAAGGTGACGATGAAGCGGGATTCGAACCAATCCTTCTCCTCGCCTTTCTCCAGCATGAGTTGCAGCGCACCCAGGCCGACTACCATACAGATCAGCCCGGACCAGTCCAGGCCGCCCTTCTCCCGTTTTAAGTAAGACGGATCTTGAATGAAACGCATGACCATCAGGATATTGACGATCCCGATGGGAACATTGATAAAAAAGATCCAGGGCCAGGAAAAATTGTCGGTCAGCCAGCCGCCCAGCACCGGGCCGCAGGCCGGCCCCAGAATCACGCCCAGACCGTAAATGCCCATGGCCATGCCCTGTTCTTTGGGTGGAAAGGTTTCGCGCAAGACCGCCTGCGAGACGGGAATGAGCGTCCCGCCGCCGATGCCCTGCAGAATGCGGAACACCACCATGGAAGGCAGGTTCCAGGCCAAACCGCAGAGCATCGAACTGGTCACAAAGAGAATCACGCTGAACATGTAGAAGTTCTTGCGGCCGAAGCGGGCGCTGATCATCGCAATGATCGGCATGGTGATGACATTGGCGAGGATGTAGGCGGTCGCCACCCAGGCTATTTCGCTCACCGAAGCGCCAAAGTTGCCTTGCATGTAAGGCAACGCCACGTTGACAATGCTGGTATCGAGCGAACTCATGAGCGTGCCCGTCATGACCGTGAGCGTAATGAGCCAGCGGTGGGAAGGGCCGTTCATGTCTCCGATGGACGATGAACTCAAAGTGGCGGGATCTTTCATCGCGAGACAGCTTTGCCGGCTCCGACGCTCGGCCATGCCCGCTCACGGACCGGGGTCGCCAGGTTGGGAACCACCTGGGCGTTCAACCGGTCCCCCGCTTGCCGGGCTGGGGCGGCGATATTCACCTCGGGCACCACGGACATGCCCGGCGCCAGCAAATAACGCTGGGATTGGCCCGATGGATCAAAGGCGATCTTGACCGGCACCCGCTGCACCACCTTGACAAAATTACCCGTCGCGTTTTCCGGCGGCAGCAGGCTGAAGGCCGCCCCCGTGCCGTGCTGGACGCTATCGACATGACCCGAGAAGGGAACGCCCGGGTAAGCATCCACGGTGATGGTCACCGGTTGGCCGGGACGCATGCGCGTCAGTTGGGTCTCCTTGAAGTTGGCCACGACCCACAGCTCATTCGGCACAATCGCCAGCAGCGACTGGCCCACCTGGACGTACGATCCCGGTTCCACCGCTTTGGCGGTGACAAAGCCGTCCGTGGGGGCATAAATGCGTGTGTAGGAGAGACTCAGCCGGGCCTGCTCCACCTCGGCCCGCGCCTTGTCGATCTCCGCCTGGGTAACCTTCGTCTGCGACTGGCTTTTAGCCACCTGTTGCGGGGCCGTGCGCGCCCCTTTCAGCCGGGCTTGGGATTCGCCCAATTGTGCCTTGCGCGCGGACACTTGCGCGCCCGCCTGGCGCATGTTGTCCTCGGCCGCCTTCAGGCTGGCTTCGGCTTGCCGGACCATGGCCCGTTGCGTCTGCACCTTCTTCTCAGCCGCGGCCAAGTTCGCCGATGACATCCGTTCGCTGGCCAGGGCATGATCCAACTCCTGCTGACTGACCGCTCCTGAACCCGCCAGTTTCCGATTGCGGCTAAGATCCAGCGCGTCCCGCTGCTGCTGCGCCTTGGCTGCATCAACTTCTGCTTCGGCCTGGGCCAGGGCGGCCGTGGCCGATTCAATCTGCGCCCGGGCTTGATCTCGCTGACTGGCACTTGCGGCAGCCAGCGCCTGTGCGGTTTCCAGCAGTGCTCGTGCCGTTTCGACGTTGGCCCCCGCTTCGTCATTGGCCGAAGTGGCCGTGACGGTGATCAAATCCACGTCGATTCGGCTGGATTGAAAGGTTGCCTGCGCGGCCTCAAGAGCAGCCTGCGCGGCTCCCAAGCGAGCCGTAAAATCTTCCGGCGCCAACTCCACGAGCAAATCCCCGGCCTTGACCCATTCATTATCATCCACATGCACCTTGGCCACATGGGCGGCGACGCGGGGACTGATCGCGATAATATGGCCGGCAATGTAAGCGTCATCGGTGGACTCATGGCCGCGGGCATGGAGATAAAAATGAATGCCGATCACGCATCCGGCAACAACGATCAGGACCATGACCGCTTTCAGCATTATCTGGCGAAATTTGCGCAGTTTGTCGTGGTGGGGTGGCGCCGCCGGTAAGGACTCCGATGATTCCCGGCTCGGCGGGGAGGTTTCAGTTTGTGTGGGCGTCATGGATCAACAACTACTCCTTTAAGAACGGTATATTGTGGCGATAAAAACGGCAAGCGACCCGCGTAGCATTCCTTTGGATCAGGAATCCTTACGGCTCAATCCCTTGTGGATAAATTGCGTGATGTGTTCCGTCACAACCTTCCGCTCGACTTTATTCATGTCGCCCGTAAAAACAGAACGCAGCAGGCCCTGAAGATATTTCGTGGTCAGTTCCGGATGAGGATCCGTGAATTGGCCGGTAGCGATACCCTGCCGGATCAGTGACTCAATCAGGCGACTTAGTTCCTGACCGTTTTTCTCGCTTTGGGGGCGGCCGAAGGTCATCTCCGGCACCGTACGCATCAACTCGGAAAAATAGGGATTCTTAAAGGCAAAATTTACGTATTCCTCAATCAAAATCGCAAGGTCCCCCAGGGCGTCCTGGGCATCCTTTACGATCCGTTCGCGCAGACGGGTCAACAACTGCGCGAATCCCTGGGAAATCACGGCCAGATACAAGTCTTCCTTACTTTTGAAATAGGTATAAAGGGTTCCTTTGCCCACTTTTGCCGCTTCAGCGACGTCGCTCAAGAGCACCTTGTGAAAAGGTTCGGAAGCAAACAGTTTTGCCGCCGCCGCCAATATCGTTTCTTTTTTCTGATCGTCCAAAACTTGCATATCCTGGCTCCTGTTTGATCAAGGTTCCGTGTCTTCAAGGAGGGCTGCGGGATCGGATAACGGCGCCCCGGCGCCGGAGGGGATGGCGATCGACTCAATAAGCCGTTCCGCGTCCTCAAATCCAATCCGCTCAAGATCCATGGTCAAATGGTAATTGCGGGCATCGAACCAGTTGCAACCGGAAGTGATGCGAATATACTTTTCGCGTTCGAGATCGGCGCGCTCAATAACTTGGCGCGCTTCATCACGCGAGGACATCCGGTACAGTTTCATGACGCGCGCCACACGGAAATCCATCGCTGCATGCACGAACACGTTCAATACCCCCGCCTGGCCTTTGAGCAAGTGAAAGGCCCCATGTCCGATAATCACGCAGCAGCCGCGGCCGGCAAGGTCCTTGATGATGCGCTGCTCGGTAGCCAGCAGTTGCTCGTCGGAGACCACCCGGAGTGGTGGCGGCGTGTAAGGGCATTCGGGGGTTCCCACGGAGAAAACCTGAAACAGCCGGTCCCAATAGCTTTGCACCTGTTCGTCCCGGTAAGTCAAATCCTCGATGTCGACTTCCAATTTCTCCGCGGCCAGCTTAAGGATTTGGCGATCCGCGCAAGCATATCCCAATTGCCGGGCGACGCGCTGGCCCAGGTAGGTCCCGCCGCTTCCCAACTGGCGGGCGATGGTGATCACGTTCGGTCTCTCTGGTGTCATGGAATCCCGCTCCTTCATGGCTGCATGGGTTTGGCCTCATGCTCCCGAGGCCCATCATGGCATGCCGATCAATACCGACTGGCCAGTATTCAGTAACTCAAAACAAAAGGATTTGTCAAGGATAAAATGGAATGGAAAAGGATGAATGGGTGCATCTTGGGGATCCGTGATTTTGAGTGTCCCCAATTATAGACATTCTATCTCTAATCAGTAGTGTCCCATTAACATTTACGCTCAGCATTTCATGACGCAGGTAATATTAAAGATACGCATCAAAATGAGATTTATCGACTTGTAATCGGCGCCGTGCCCATGCTTTTCCCAACACTTGAGAGGAAAGGCGTCTCCCTTGGGCCGGTAGGACTTCCCTCCGTTTTTATAAAGCCCGACAAGCTCTTTTTTCTTTGTGTCCACCGAGATTACGGGTTGTCCATCCTCTATGCAGGCCTTGGCTCGTTCGGCAATGAATTGAAATTGGGCATCTCGATCCGGATGAGATGTTCCTTCAAGCGTCTTTTTATTTCCTTGCATATAGCCTTGTTCAGCAAGCAGAGCCCCAACCGTAACATGCCCGACCTTATCCGCTGCCCTGGAGCGTAGCGGCGAGTGTGCGAAGGCTTTGGGTAGTCCACAAAAGTGACGATTCCGGATCGCCCATCGTGCCGTTTTCAACAAGATTTTTCAATGCCTCAAGTAGGGATACGTCCTTTTCCTTAAGCAATTTTCTTCCAGCTCCAGCATGGCGAATACGTCCTTTGGCCAAAGACGATTCGCCAGACAATTCCTTTATGCCGGCAATAATTACACTGCGCGATATCCCAGTAATCTCATGAACGAGTTTAGGCCCACCCCGACCATGTGCTTTAGCCTCAGCGGCAGCCCAAAGTCTTCGCCCTTTCTCGTCAAGATGGGGCCATATATAGGTCTTCGCACATGACTTGATACCGCTATTACCTATTGTAATTAAAGAGACGGTATCAATTCATGCGCCACGGACTATAGATTGGTGTCGAATGCGCATTCGGTCGGTTTTTTCCATATCCAGCATCATGCCAGAAATGGAGCAAAAAGTCTATATTATTTTTGAACAGTCCCTAAGGATAAGCTGAATATGCAGCTCAGGCCGGAATTTCCCCGTTAATGAAACACCTTTACACTCCGGTCAGATGTTCCCGTAATTCCCGTTTTAACACCTTGCCCGCCGGTGACACCGGAATTAAAGGAGTGAAAACCACTTCCCGCAGTTTTTTGTATGCCCCCACCTTGTCATTCACAAACGACATGAGTTCCTGGGCCGTTGCCTGTCTGTTTGATTTCAGTTGAACAAATGCCACCGGCAGTTCTCCGGCGGTCTCATCCGGTTTTCCCACCACCCCGCACATTTCAACCGCCGGGTGGGTGAACAGGATTTCCTCGATCTCCCTGGGATAAACATTGTATCCCTTATACAGGATCAGGTCTTTTTTCCGGTCCGTAATATACAAATACCCGTCATCATCGAACTTTCCGATATCGCCTGTGAGCAGCCAGCCGTCTTTCAACACCTCGGCGGTGGCATCCATCCGGCCCCAGTAACCTTTCATGACCTGGGGGCCTTTGATGCAGATTTCCCCTTCCTGTCCGGGGGGCACCTCCTCCCCCGTGACGGCATCCGCCACTTTGATTTCCGTGTCAAACACCGGCAGCCCTACCGAACCGGGCCTGGTTTTCCCTATGATGGGTGGGTTGCAGACGGCACCCATGGCGCACTCGGTGAGCCCGTAGGCCTCAATCACCACGCTGGATTTGAAGGCGTTCTGCATGGATTCGAGAATGGAAAGGGGCAGCGGGGCAGCGCCCGAGGCGATGAGTTTGATGCCGGACAGATCGAAATTTTCAAATCCGGGCATGTTGACCAGGGGCACATACAGTTGCGGCGCACCGCCCAGGGTGGTGGCGTTGAATTTTTTTATTGCCGTGGCATATTCTGTAGGGTCAAACCGGGGAAAGACCACCATGGTGGTGCCGCCCGATACCATATTGTTGAGATAACCGATGGTCCCCATGGCATGAAACCAGGGCACCACCACCAGGGCGGTCTCCACATCTCTCGCCACCAGCCGGTCTTTTGCCGGGTCCACCCCTTCGGGATACACCAGCTCCACCGTTTCGCCCTCGGTTTTGAGCTGGGCCCCGTTGAACCAGCATCCGAACTGAAGCGTGTTGGCCGCCACGTTTTGATGGGTCAGCATCACGCCCTTGGATATGCCGGTGGTGCCGCCGGTATAGGCCAGGTGGGCCAGATCGGTAAATACATCAATGGCCACTTCCGGAGGGTTGGGGGCATGGTTCCGGATCAGGTCCGCCATGTCCAGGGTGTCGGGAACCGGGAGTTTGCCGATGGGTTTCAGCGGCGCAATCAGGGCGTTGTAGCAGTCGCCGATGCTGGTGGTGATAACCCGCTTGATTTTTGTTTCCGGGACAATGGACGCAATGCCGGGATACAGCAGATCCAGGGACAAAAGGGTTTTGGCGCCAGAGTCCGAAAGCTGGTGGGCTACTTCCCTGGGAGACAGGAGCGGGCTCAGCGGTGTGAACACCGCGCCGATTTGAAGCAGTGCGTAGTAGGCGATGGCAAACTGGGGCATGTTCGGCAGATGGATGGCCATGCGTTCGCCCTTTTCAACCCCGAGTGCGGCCAGGGCCGTGGCGAAGCGATCCGTCAGGGTGTTTAATTCCCCATAGGTGAGCACCATGCCGCCAAAATGGATGGCGATCCGGTCCGGCACGCGCTGGGCCGTGTTTTTGAGAAAATAATGCACAGGTTTGTCCGGATAGTTGAGGTTTCTGGGCCATTGTTCCGGCCAGGCCGAAAAGTTTTTGGTCATGATGCCCCCTTGTTGGTGTCTGTGGTGATGGGTTACAAACGGTGGATGCGCAAAAAAAATTTAATTAACAGTATACCACAGGTGTTAAAAACCAGACAACCGGTAAATAAATATTTTATAAATAATTTAATAAGTTGAAATTTTAATTGAATTGTCGTTTTCGTCCATGGTATTTTGTTTACAAACATCCATCCATACGATTTTGAAATTTCCAACCTGTAACCTTTACGTCAGGGAGGGCGCCATGAAAACATCGCGAAGATCGATTGAAAAAATTGTCGAAGACCAGATCCTTCAGTGGAACCGCTTTCATAACGAAAAAAAGGAGGAAACCAAAGCTGTGAGCGTGATTACGGTTTCCAGGGAATCAGGGAGCGGTGGAACCCTGATGGCTGCCAAGTTGGCCAAAGATCTGGGGTTTGACCTGTTTCACCGTGAGGTGATCCAGGAAATGGCGGAAAGCGCCCATATCAGCGCCCGGATCGTGGAAACGCTGGACGAGAAAGGCCTTTCCGTGTTGGAGGAATCCCTTGCCGCCATGATCAGGGACCGTCACCTGTGGCCGGATGAGTTCATGCGCCACCTGCTGAAGGTGGTGGGCACCATCGGCAAGCATGGCCGGGCCGTGATCGTGGGGCGCGGCGCGCAATATATCCTGCCTTTTGATGAAACCCTTAAAGTCCGGGTGATCGCGCCCCTGGCCCTCAGAATTTACACTGTGGCCCATGAACTCGACATCGAAGAAGGGGAAGCCGAGAGGATGATTTTAAAAACCGATTCCGACCGCCGGTCATTTTCCCGCAAATATTTTTACGCGGATGTTACGGAACCCCTTCAATATGACCTGATCATCAATACCGCGAGGGTGAGCGTGGATGAGGGGGTGGAAATTGTGAAATCCGCTTTGCGTCAGATGAACGACAGGGGAAAAGATTGACGGTTGAAGGGTGATATGAAAACGCTGGCGGTTTTGGCGCGGTTGAGACGTTCTGCCTTACAGGCGGATCATGGGCCCGGCGCTGGCCTGCCCGGCCACGGTTACGTTAAGGCGTGTGTCGGTCAACTGTTCGGTCACCACCCGCAAGGCGGTTTCCGGCGTATTGTTGGTTTCGCTTAAGTGTCCCAGAATTACGTGGGAAAGGCCCTCATGCAGGATCTCCATGAGCAGTTCCCGGGAAGATTCGTTGGACAGGTGGCCGGTGCGTCCCTTGATCCGCTGCTTGAGGGGCCAGGGATAGGGGCCTTGTTCGAGCATGCGCAGGTCGTGATTGGCCTCAAGGATCAGGCAGCGGCAGTCTTTCAGGTGTTCCTTGACCATTGTTGTGGCAATGCCGAGATCCGTGGCGATGCCGATTTTTTTGCCGTTGCTGCCGATGGTGAATCCGGCCGGGTCGCTGGCGTCATGGGAAATGGAAAACGGACGGATGGTGAGTGTGTTGACGGTAAATTCCATGCCGCAGGAAAAGTGTCGGATTTGGCGGATCTTACCGAGTTGTGCGGACGCCGCATCATTTGTTTGGGGAGACAGGTAAACCGGAAGGTCGTGTCTTCTGGAAAGAACCCCCACGCCCTGGATATGATCCGCGTGTTCGTGGGAAACAACAATGGCGTCAATGCTGGTGATGGGAATATTTTTGGATTGCAGCCGGCGTTCAATCTCAACGCCGGAAAGACCGGCATCAATTAAAATAGCGGTTTCGCCGTTCGAAACATAGATGGAATTGCCCTTGCTGCCGCTGGCGAGTGTGCAGATTCGCATTGGATGTCCGCGTCAATCTGAAAAAAGCAGAAAATTGATTAGATGCCGGTATGCCCAAACCCGCCGGTGTCTCTTAATGACTCGTCCAATACGGCCGCCAGTTCAAATTTTGCTTGACAGACCCGGTTGATGACCATTTGGGCGATACGATCGCCCCGGCGGATGGTATAGGGCGTTTTGCCGAAATTGATGAGGGCGATTTTCACTTCCCCCCGATAATCCGCATCAATGGTTCCGGGGGAATTGACCAGCCCGATGCCGTATTTGACGGCCAGGCCGCTTCTGGGGCGGATCTGCGCTTCAACGCCTTCCGGCAGTGAGATGGCGAATCCTGTGGGGATCAGGGTAATTTCGCCCGGCCCCAGCGCGGCCGGGTCTTCCACAGCCGCGCAAATGTCCATGCCTGCCGAATGCGGGGTCATGTACCGGGGAAGGGGTATGTCCGCATCCTTCTCCGGCCGCACCCGGCAGCATTTAATAACAATCGTATCAGGCATTTGCAGCAATCAACCCTGATCCGGTTTCTCTTCTTTGACGTCTTCCAAAAGCGCCTTGCGGCTCAGTTTGATTTTGCCGTCCTTGGACACGTCCAGCACTTTGACTTTGATGATGTCGCCTTCCTTGACAACGTCCGTGACCTGTTTGACGCGGTAGTTGGCCAGTTCGGAAATGTGGACCAACCCGTCTGTTTTGGGCTTGATCTGAACAAACGCGCCAAAATCGGTTATTTTGACCACCTTGCCTTCATACACGGCCCCGATTTCGGGGTCCATACCGATGTCCTGAATAATCTGAACGGCCCGGTCGCCTTCGTCCTTATTCACCGCAGCGATTTTCACGATCCCCTTGTCGCCGATTTCAATCTGGGTATTGGTTTCAGACTGGATGGCCCGGATCATCTTGCCGCCGGGGCCGATCACTTCGCCGATACGTTCCGGATTGATCTGGATGGTATACACGATGGGCGCATAGGGAGACATCTCCGTTTTAGGGATGCTGATGGCTTCCTTCATCTTTTCCAGGATATGCAGCCGGCCCTGTTTGGCCTGATCCAGGGCTTTTTCCATGATGCTCCGGGAAAGCTCGCGAATTTTAATGTCCATTTGCAGGGCCGTGATGCCCTCAGCGGTGCCGGCCACCTTGAAATCCATGTCCCCGGTATGGTCTTCATCTCCCAGAATATCCGAGAGAACCACCGTGGTTTCCCCGTCCGTCACCAGACCCATGGCGATTCCGGAAACCGGGGCCTTGATGGGTACCCCGCCGTCCATTAACGCCATGGATGCGGAGCAGACGGTGCCCATGGATGAAGAACCGTTGGATTCAAGCACCTCGGATACCAGCCGGATGGTATAATCAAATTCTTCCTTGGACGGCAGCACTTTTTCAATGGCCCGTCTGGCCAGGGAACCGTGGCCCACGTCTCTGCGGCTCGGGCCGGAGAGACGCCGGACTTCGCCGACGCTGTATGGGGGGAAATTATAATGCAGCATAAACGGCCGGTTTTCCTCGCCGCTTAAAGTCTCCACCCGCTGTTCATCGGGTCCGGAGCCCAAGGTCAGTACGCCGAGCACCTGGGTTTCGCCCCGGGTAAACAGGGCGCTGCCATGAACACGTGGCAAGAGCCCGATTTCACAGGCAATGGGTCGGACTTCGTCGAACGCGCGATGGTCGATCCGGTGGCCTTGTTTGAGGATCATGTCCCGGCACACGGATTTTTCCAGATCGTGGAAAACGGCGGAAACTTCTTTTTTCCGCTCAGCATAGTCCTCGCCCAGACTTTCAAAAATCTCGGTTTTGAGGGCGGAAAGGGCCTTGCTCCGGTCCGCTTTTCCGGGAATCGTCACTGTTTCGGCGATTTTTTGACGGGCCGCCGCATCCACCTTCGCTGCCAGTTCCGGATCATTTTCCTTGGGCGTGAGAACGCGCTTTTCCACCCCGGCGCTTTGGACCAGTTTTTCCTGAATCGCAATAATGGGTTGCATTTGTTCATGACCGAAAAAAATGGCTTCCAGCATGCCGGCTTCGCTGACCATTTTTCCGCCGCCTTCCACCATAACGATGCCGGTTTTGGAACCGGCCACGATGATGCTGAGATCCGAAGTTTTTCGTTGCTCAATGGTCGGGTTGACGATCAACTGGCCGTCAATGCGACCCACACGAACGCAAGCCACCGGTCCATCAAACGGGATGTCGGAAATCATCAGTGCGGCGGATGCGCCGTTCAAGGCGAGAATATCGGGATCATTGGCTTTGTCCATGGACAGCACGGTGACGATCACCTGGGTTTCAAAAGCGTACCCTTTGGGGAACAGGGGGCGGATGGGTCTGTCGGTAAGCCGTGCAGTGAGGGTTTCTTTGTCGCTGGGGCGACCGATTTCCCGCCGGAAATAGTTGCCGGGAATCCGGCCTGCTGAATAAATTCGTTCCTGATACTCAACCGAAAGGGGTAAAAAATCGATTTCCGGCTTTTCGTCTTTGGATGAAACCACCGTTACCAGCGCAATGGTTTCTCCGTATTGAACCACCACCGCCCCGGAGGCCTGTTTGGCGACCTTTCCGGTTTGAAGGCTCAGCGTCTGGCCCCCGATTTCCGTACTGAATGTAATTTCCATAATAAATTTAATCTCCTGATAACAAACCGGCGTTTAAAAGCTCCATTGCAAAAGCCTGTGCACTGCCTGAATGAGAATATGGTTTGGCCCTCAAACGCCGACATGCCGGATATATATTTTCACACATCACTTCAAGGGGATTGTTTTTTATCGTCTGAGTTCCAGCTCTTTAATAATGGAACGATACCGCTGGACGTCTTTGTGCTTCACATAATTCAGCATTCTTCGGCGCTTGCCGACCATGATCAACAGGCCTCTTCGGGAATGATGGTCTTTTTTGTGGATTTTCAAATGCTCTGTCAGGTGGATAATCCGGTCGGTTAAAAGGGCGATCTGAACTTCCGGTGACCCGGTATCCGATTCATGGAGCTTGAAGCGGTTAATGGTCTCCGTTTTTTTTTGCTCTGGGATATTCACTGTTTCCTCCTCTGTGTGTGACTATTTTCTATCATGAATTATTTTTGCATCATATTATGGATTGCAAAAAACACAACAATAATTATAACGGTCTTGGTTTTCGTCCCGGCGCACCACCGCAAGAAGCCGGTTGTCGCGATCAACGATTTTTACCGGTGGAAATCCCCCGTTCCCGGTGGATGGGGTGGCTTCCATCGATGCATCAGCCGGTATATCAATGGCCGACAACAGTTTTCCGTGTTTTATTTTTTCCGCCAACCCGGTGTCGGCAATGGCCATCGGCATTTCCGGCAGCGCGTCCGACATGGAAATAAGGTTGCCGGCGAGTGTCTCAAGCGACCGGTGGGATGCGATATCCTCTAAAGACAGGGCATCACGGATGTTGTATCCGCCGCATTCGATTCGTTTCAGGGCGCTGAGATGCCCGCCGCATCCGAGCACGTCCCCGATGTCCGCGCACAGGGTGCGGATATAGGTGCCGGAAGAGCATTCCACCTCCATCTGAACTTTCGGCAAGTTAATACCCAGTATACGGATACCGGATATCAAAATTTTCCGGGAAGGCTTTATCACCGGCGTTCCCCTTCTGGCATACTTGTAAAGGGGCGTGCCTTTGTGTTTTAATGCCGAATACGCCGGGGGAATCTGATCGATTTCGCCCTCAAACTGCCGGCATGCGTCCCGCACGGACTGTTCGGAAACCGTGTCGAAAGGCCTACTCGCCACAATATTTCCGGTGGCGTCTAAAGTATCTGTTTCAACACCTAATGTTACAACCGCCACATATTTTTTCGGTCTGTTCAGAAAAAACTGGAAGAGCCGTGTCGCCTGGTTGACGCCGCACACCATGACGCCGGTTGCCATGGGATCCAGCGTGCCGCTGTGGCCGATTTTGCTGATGCCCGAAATCCTTTTTATGCGGCTGATCAATTGCGCCGAGGACAATTGCGGAGGTTTGTCAACAATCAATATGCCGCTGGTTTCCATTCTCATTTTGTTACAACGCACTGGTTATTATAATTAATCCGTCCGCCTCCGCGTTAGAGTTTTTCCGAAAAATAAAAAATGGTTTTTTTCAGGTCCGGCAAAGTGGACTGAATATCAAACCCGGCCGCATTTTGATGCCCGCCGCCCCCGAAAGCGGAGGCGATGGCCGCCACATTCACCGCGCCGTCCGAACGAAGGCTGACGTGGAATTCGCTGCCGATTCTTCTGTCCTGACTGCGGTGGCGTTCAAACAGAAGAACCGCCAGTTTCACGTTTTCAATTTGTTTGGCGTAGTTGATCAACCCGTTGACATCCTCGAGCTTTAACCCGGTGGTCTTGAGCATGTTCTGGGTCAGCGTCATGATCGACATTCTGCCGTTATGGGACAACTCAATGGAATCATACAGCATGTTGAGCAGTTTGATCCGGCTGAGCGAAATGGTTTCATACACATGGTGGGCCACTTTGTGGGGATCGGCGCCGTATAAGACCATTTGATGCGATATTTCAAATGATTCGGGCGTCGTGTTGGAGAAGCGGAATGAGCCGGTATCCGCCATAATACCCGTATAAATGGAATACGCCATCCCCGTTGTGATGGGGATATTCATTTCTTTGATCAAGCGGTAAACAATTTCCGCCGTTGATGACGCCGACGGGTCAATATACTGAAATTTTCCGAAACGCGTATTGGTCGTATGGTGATCGATATTGATCATCATGGGAATTTTAGAAACCGCTTCCGCCGCCTCTCCGATCCGGTGGAGGTCGGAACAGTCGAGAATAATTGCCGTATCAAATTCAGCGATATCCCTGATCGTCTGGTGAACCAGGTGAAGCGACGGCAGAAATTGATAAATTGCAGGAATCGGGCTTTCATTGTAAAGCCAGACCCTTTTTTTAAGTTCTTCCAGCCCGATTCCCAGGCTGATCAGCGATCCTATGGCGTCTCCATCCGGATTGGCATGTGATGCAATTAGTATGCGTTCACTCTTTTTTAGTTGATTGATGATTTGTTGTGTGTTCATTTGCTATATTTTTTAATACGGAATCGATATGGAATCCGTAGTCAATAGAATTGTCATAATAAAATTGAAGATCTGGCATATATCGAAGTTTGAGCTTCTGTGCAAGTGTATATTTGATAAACCCTTTGGCTTTTTCAAACCCGGCCAGCGCGTCGTCTTTGGTTGAGACCTGATCGGAAATCACAAAGTATATTTTTGCCAGTTTCAGATCCGGAGACATCTTGACCCCTGTCACCGTTGCGGATGCCAGACGCGGGTCATTAACCCCGATTTTTAAAAGGCCGGAGAGGGATTCATGGATTAATGCGCCGACCCTGCTGCTTCTGTCAAAGGGCTTGATATTCATATATTAATGATTTCCATTTCCGTATCGATGATTTCCGCTAACTGAAGATCATCTGTAAATTCAAAAATTTGATCAATTTTTGAATTGATCACCCGACGATCATTGTCCACCAGCGCAAATCCGATTTCCGCCCGTTGATGCGCATCATTTAAGCCGATTTCCGCCACCGATGCGTTGAATGTATTTTGGATGCGGGCAGTCAGGGATTTTACAATTTTTCGTTTGTCTTTCAGCGAATGGCAGTCAGACAATCCGAATGTGATTTTTCCGATTCCGACGACCATTCACAATCCTTTATTCAGCATTCATCACGTATCATTCATCATTGCATTACAGAGGCATCGCCGCTTTGACTTCTTCCATATAATAACACTCGATCACGTCGCCGATTTTGATGTCATTAAAGTTTTCAATGTGAATACCGCATTCGTAATTTTGAAGCACTTCCTTCACATCATCCTTGAATCGTCTCAGTGTTGCGATTTTACCGCTGTAAGTGACGATGCCGTCCCGGATAAGGCGCATCTGGCCGCCTCTTCTGATTTTACCGCTGGTGACATAAGACCCTGCAATGGTGCCGATACCCGGAACATGGAAGGTCTCTCTGACTTCAGCGGCGCCCATCACTTTTTCTTCGAACTTGGCGTCCATCATGCCCACCATCGCGTCTTTGATTTCCTTGATGGCATTGTAGATGATATCGTAATACCGGATATCCACATTTTCTTCTTCGGCCAGAAGAGCCACCTTTGCGGTGGGCCGGACATTGAACCCTAAAATAATGGCATTGGAAACTGCGGCCAGGGAGATGTCGGATTCGCGAATCGTGCCGACAGCCGCATGAATGACGCTGATCTTGACTTCGGAAATGGAGAGTTTGGTCAAGGAATCCTTGAGGGCTTCGATGGAACCCTGAACATCGGCCTTGATGATGAGGTTTAAATCCTTCACCTCGCCTTCCATTAATTTTTCGTAAAGCTTATCAAGACTTAAGCGACTGGTGCGCGCCAGTTCCTTGGCCCGCTGCTTCAGAAGCCGATGCTCGCTGACCTGTTTGGCATCCTTTTCAGTCGAGAGAACAGCCAGTTCATCCCCTGCCATGGGCACGCCGGAAAGACCGACAATCTCAACCGGAATGGCCGGAGGGGCCTCTTTGATCGGGTTGCCCCGGTCATCAAACATGCTCCGGATCTTGCCGTAATACATACCGCAAACAACGGCATCGCCGACGCGCATGGTTCCGTCTTTCACCAGCACCGTCGCCACCGCGCCCCTTCCGGTATCCAGCCGGGATTCAATAATATGCCCGGTGGCCGGTTTGTTTGGATTTGCCTTTAATTCCAATACTTCTGTTTGAAGTAAAATCATTTCCAGAAGAGAGTCGATGCCGATTTTCTGTTTGGCCGATACCTCCACAAAGATCGTGTCTCCGCCCCAGTCTTCCGGGGTCAGTCCCTTATCTGAAAGCTCCCGCCGGATGCGTTCCGGATCCGCGCCGAGTTTATCGATTTTATTGACTGCAACAATAATGGGCACTTTGGCTGCCTTGGCATGGTCAATGGCTTCAACGGTCTGCGGCATGACACCGTCGTCAGCCGCCACCACCAGAACAACGATGTCGGTTACCTGGGCGCCGCGCGCGCGCATTGCCGTAAATGCCTCATGGCCGGGTGTGTCCAGGAAAACGATTTCGCCGGTTTCATGCCGGACATGATAGGCGCCGATATGCTGGGTAATTCCCCCGGCCTCAAAATCGGCGACTTTGGTCCGGCGGATCACATCCAGCAAGGATGTTTTTCCATGATCCACATGCCCCATAATGGTGACGACCGGGGGGCGGGGAAGCAACTGGGAAGGGTCATCAAGTTCCGCCTTGATCATGGTTTCCTCTTCAAACGTGGCCCTTTCCAGCTCAAAGCCGAATTCCGTCGCCACCAGACAGGCGGTCTCAAAATCAATGGTCTGGTTGACGGTGACCATCATGCCCATTCCCATGAGTTTGGCGATCAGTTCATTGGCTTTTATTCCCATGCGTTTGCCGAGATCTGCCAGTACAATGGTATCATCGATTTTAAACCGGCGTTTGATGGCTTTGGGTATGGTAATCTGAGTTTTTTGTCCGCTGATCACCGGTGCGGATTTTAATTTTTTCCGGCCTTTTTTCGGGCGTCCGGCACTCTTGTCATAAAGGGCGGACCCTTCCACGACTTCTTTCCGGCGGACGGCGCCTTTAATAATTTTGGGTTTTTTGAGGCTGTCGAGTTCTTCCTGCAACTCCTCTTTTTTTCTTTTCCCCTTCTTTTTTCCGCCGATTTCTTCTTTCGGTTCCGGCACAGGAGGCGGCGTCATTTTCGGTTCAATAACGGAAGGGGCCGGTTTTCCGTTTTTGACGAATCTTTTGGGCGGCTCTTTTGGCCCTTCAGGCACTGCAACGGGTTTGGCCGGCTTTTCCGGCACAACCGGGGCTTTCGGCAGGCTGATGATTTTAGCCGGTGTGCCCTTTTTTAATTTTCGTTTAGGAACAAGGGTTTCAGACGGTTTTTCAACAGATTCTTCAGGTTCCGGTGTTTCTTCTTGCCGGATTTCGACTGGTTCCGTTAGTTTCGCCGCTGCTTTTTCTTCCATCGTCTCAGCCGGTTTTTCCCCTTTGTCGGCCATTGCTTCCACGGTGTCAGGGGCGGGCGCTTTGGGCATTGCAGCGATGGGTTGCTCAGGTCCAATTTCCGTCGCAACCGGCTCGGCGGCTGCAATCGGCATATCGGCCAATGGTTCCGGTACCGGCGCTTCGGATGCCGAAATACCGGCTTCCAGTTTATCGCCGGCAGAGACTTCCCGCGTTTCGCCGGTTTCCGTTTCTTCGGAAGCCGGGACGAGTTTCTTCCTTCGCCGGATAACGTTGGGTTGAATCCGCTTGTCTTCGACGACTTGTTTTGGATCTTTTGATCCGAAAAGTCCTCTTTTGATCTGGGCTATAGCGTCCTCGTCCAGAGACGCCATATGGCTTTTGACGTCCATGCCCATCTCCGCTATTTTTTCCAGAAGCTCTTTGTTCTCCAGGTTGAGTTCTCTGGCGAGTTCGTATACTCTGAGATTTGCCATCCATCCCCCTTGTTTATCCATCAAAAACCGGGATCCGTTTCTTTATGTTTTATTAAGTATAAACAATAAATTTAAAATTATTCAGTGGCGCTTTCAGGTTCGACATCGACATCATTCCCGTCAGCCGTATCTTTGTCGTCAATGTCCTTCTGGGTACCGGTGTCGGTTTCCAGCCCATTTTTCTTTTTTTTGCCGGTTTGGATGGCTTTTCCTGCATATTCAATTAATCGGCCGGCCTCTTCATTTGAAATCTGCGTTACTTCGACAATATCTTCAACGGATGCTTTTGCCACGTCTTCAGCAGAAAAGAAGCCTTCTTTAAACAGGATATCCGCCAGTGTTTTATTGATGCCGGGGATTTCCATCAGCGAGTCAAATCCCCGTTTGATGCTGTTCTCGTAATCGGTGACGCTTTTCACATCGATATGCCATCCGGCCAGTTTGGAGGCAAGCCGCACATTCTGTCCGCCTTTTCCAATGGCAATGGACTGGGCGTCATCCGGGACAACGACCTCCATGGAATGGTTGACCTCATCGATAATGACCCGTGAAACCTGGGCCGGTGCCAGCGCATTGCAGACAAACTTCGCAGGGTCCGCATGCCAGGAAATAATGTCGATCTTCTCCCCTTTCAGTTCCTGGACAACGCTTTGAACCCGGTTCCCTTTGATGCCGACGCATGCGCCGATAGGATCGATATCCGGGTCCGTGGAACTGACCGCTATTTTCCCGCGGCTCCCGGCTTCCCGGGCGGCCCCGATAATTTTTACAATTCCCTCGCTTATTTCAGGTACTTCTGTTTTAAACAGGTTGATCAGAAAAGCCGGATGCGTTCTTGACAGCACGACTTGCGGGCCCCGGCTTTCTTCCAGTACCTTGACGATATAGGCCCGTATCCTGTCCCCCCGCCGGTATGCCTCGCCCGGAATTTGTTCCCGTTTCGGCAGAACCGCTTCGGACTGTCCCAGATTGACGATGATTTCATTGCGGGTGATGCGCTGGACAATCCCGTTGATGATTTCGCCCTGGCGTTCGATAAAGCTGGTGTAGACGGCGTTGCGTTCAGCGATTTTGAGCTTTTGGATGATGACCTGTTTGGCGGATTGCGCGGCAATTCGGCCAAAGGTGGTGGTATCCATTTTTGTGCCCAGGCTGTCGCCGATTTCACATTCGGGATCCAGTTTCCGTCCTTCTTCCATGGTAATCTGAAATGCAGGGTCTGTGACGTCTTCGACCACTTCTTTAAATTGGAAGACCTCAAGTTCTCCGTTGGTTTCATTGTATTGAATTTCAATATCGATTTTGTTGCCGAATTTCTTTTTTGCGGCTGAGCGGAGGGCTTCTTCCAATGCCTTCACCAGTACGTTGAATTCAATGCCTTTATCCCGGCTAACCTGCTCAATCACACGTTTCATGTCTGTTATAAGCATTTGTTATCTCCGTCATAATTGACAAGCCGTGCTTTAATAATATCCTGATAAGGGATGGCGACGGTTTCTGTTTCTGTCTGCAACTGTATATCGGACCCGATCATTCCGGTCAGGATGCCTGTAAATTTTTTTTGACCGTTAATGGGCCGGGCGGTTTTAATTTTTGTCGCTTCTCCTCTGAATTTTTCGAAATCCGTCAGTCTGGATAAGGGACGGTTCAGGCCTGGCGATGAAACTTCAAGGGTGTAAGGCGCGCCGGTTTCCAGTTTTAAATCCAATACGTCCCCCAGTTGGGTGCTGATGGCCTGGCAGTCCCCTAAAGAGACGCCGCCGGGTTTATCGATATACAGCCTCAGAATGCGCCCTGCGGGTTCCCGCTGGTATTCAACATGAACCAGTTCCATGCCTTCGATGCTGCAAATCGGTTCCGCCAATTCCCAGGTTGTGGCGATGATATCCGATGGTTTCAGATGGGTTGTTTCCTCCTGAATCGTCGGGATACCGGTTTTTATCTTAACTTTTTTTTTCTGCGTTTTTGCCAACGTATTGTCCTGATCTGTAAAAAAATAAAAAAACGGGCATTTATGCCCGTTTTATCACGCCGATCCAATCTCTCGTTATCACATCTCATTCAACCCGAATGGGCCTACAAGAAAGTTGGAGCGGGCAACGAGATTCGAACTCGCGACACCAAGCTTGGGAAGCTTGTACTCTACCAACTGAGCTATGCCCGCAATCCATAGACAACATAAACTAATTGAAAATTATCAGTATGTCAATATTAAAATTTCATGATGCGATGGTGATGAATGGCTGTGTCGGATTAAAGACAGTGGTGGACAGGCAATGCGGTGGATGGGAAGCCGTCAGTAAAGTTGTGCCGCGGGTCACTCCAGAAGGGTTCGGATCCGGCGTAATTCGGTTTTGATTTCATCCAGATCATTTAAAGGAATACCATTCACGTTTTGTCTGGTGTGGTTTTTTAAAAATTTTTTGGCGCCGGGGATCGTAAATTTTTTATCGTATAACAAATATTTGATTTTTAATATTAATTCAACATCTGACCGTCTGTAAAGCCGCTGACCGGAATCCGTACGTTTGGGGGAGATGATGGGAAATTCGGATTCCCAGAACCGGAGTACGTAAGCCGCCAGATCGGTAATTGCGGTGACCTCCCCGATCTTGAAATACAGTTTGTCCGGAATGGTCACCCCTGGAGGTATTTGAATTTCCATCGGAACAAAGACCCGTAAGAATTTTAGGCCGGCAGTGCGGCGTTGAATTCCTGAATAATCCCGTCTGTCAGTTGGTGATGCATGCGGTTCACCAGTTGATCCGCCAATGTTTCCGTAAATGAGCGATACGTGATTCTCAAAGAAATGCTTTTTTTGCCGGAAGGAATCGGCTGGCCGCTGTAAACATCCAGAATGCCGATATCCTCTATCCATTTTTTCTGTAAATTTTCCTGTAAAAATTTAGCTTTATCTATAATATCGGATGCTTGGATATGACTATCAACAATTAAAGTAATATCTCTGTCCGTGGACGGGAATTTCGGAACGGGCACAAACATTTTTGCTGCTGATTCCCGGGCGATCAATGTACTGACGTTGAGCTCAAATATGAACGCCGGCTGTTTGACATTAAAGTTGGCCAATACCGCAGGGGCGATTTCCCCGATCACTCCCACCGGAATGCCGTTACAGAGAATCCGGGCCGTACGCCCGGGCTTTGTATAATGGCACAATGGCGCAGGCGTTTGTGAAAAAGATACGCCGTCGACCTTCAGAGAATCCAGCAAATTTTCAAGAACCCCTTTTACATCATAGAAATCACAGGGGGTCGGTTTGCCATGCCAGGTCTGATCCGACCGCATGCCGGTCCACAAACCCGCCAGGGTTTCAATTTCTTCGGGCTGCTGATCCTGGCCCCTGCTGATAAAAATTTTGCCGAGTTCAAAAATTTTCAGGTTTCGGGTCTGATGGGAAAGATTGTAATGCATGGCCGCCATAAGACCGGGCAACAGAGAGGTGCGCATAACGGCCTGGTCTTCGGAAATCGGATTCAATACAAGGAGCAGATTCCTGCGTTCGTCATTTTCCGGAAGGTTCAGCAGGTCGCAGGCGGTTTTTGAGATAAAGCTGTAGGTGAGGATTTCTGAAAAGCCGTATCCTGCCATCCGGTCCTTAATTTTATCCTTTATTTCTATGGACCGGCTGATGGGGTGCGTGGCTGGGGATATTCTGGGGATTGTGGTTTGGATGTTATTATATCCCCACAACCGTGCGACTTCTTCCATCAAATCTTCCGGTCGGCTGACATCCACGCGAAAGGACGGCACAGTTGCCGTCAGGGTTTCCGTGTCATGGGCCGTAACCTGGAATTCCACGGATTCCAGGCAGCGGATGAGTTCCGATTGATCCAGCCGGGTGCCGAGACGCTGGTTGGTGTCTGTCGTGCTGAGCTCTATGCGTCTGACCATTGCCGGAGCCGGATGTTCGTCAAGAATTCCGTCCACCAGGCAGCCGCCCCCGAGTTCAGCAATGAGCTGGGCCGCCCGGTTCAAGGCAGTGACCGTGCCTGTAGGGTCAACCCCGCGTTCGAACCGGTGGGATGCGTCGGTGTTCAATCCCAGATGTTTTGCGGTTTTTCGGATGGACACCGGGTTGAAACAGGCGCTTTCAAGCAGCACCCGGGTGGTGGTTTTTTGGATTTCTGAATTCTGGCCGCCCATGACGCCGGCAACGGCCACGGGTTTTTCCCCGTCGCAGATCATCAGCGTTTCATCCGTCAGCCGCCGTTCCTTATCGTCAAGGGTTGTAAACGCCTCATTTGGTTCGGCTGTCCGGACCACAATCCGGTTTCCGGCCAACTGGTCGAAATCAAAGGCATGCAGGGGCTGCCCCAGCTCCATCATGACGAAATTGGTGACATCGACAATATTGTTGATGGGTTTTAAGTCAACGGACAGCAACCGGTCCTGAAGCCAGAACGGGGAAGGGGCCACCGTAACGCCCGTTATCAGCCGGGCCGCATACCGGGGGCATAAATCCGGATTCTTGATGGAGACCGAGGATAGATCTTCAATCCGTCCGGTGCCTTTGGGAAGTTTGATCTCGGGAAGCTTGAGGGGCTGGTTCACCATGGTCGCCACTTCCCGGGCAATGCCGATGAAACTGAGGCAATCCGGGCGGTTGGGCGTCAGGCCGATTTCCAGCACCGTATCGGTCAGATGCAGGGCCTGATTTAAAGGAAGTCCCTTGATCAGTTGCGGGTCGAGGACCATCAGGCCGGAGGCGTCCGATCCCAGAGACAGTTCGGCTTCACTGCAAAGCATTCCCTCTGACGGGATATCGCGGATGGTGCTTTTCTGGACGACGCGGCCTCCCGGAAGAACGGTTCCGGGCAGGGCGCAGGGAGCTTTCATGCCTTTACGAACATTTGGCGCGCCACATACGATCGAAAGGGTCCGGTCACCGATGTCGACATCGCACAGGCTGAGATGATCGGCGTTGGGGTGTTTTTTAACTTCCGTGATCCTGCCGACGCGCACGGATTTAAGATAGCCGTATCTTTCAACAATGCCTTCCACTTCCAGGCCGGCCATCGTCAACTTATCGGCAAGTTCCGATACGGGAATGTTTATGGATACATATTGGCTCAACCAGTGGGTGCTGATTTTCATTTTAAAACTGCCTTAGAAATCTGAAGTCACTTTCAAAAAACATGCGGAGGTCGTTGATGCCGTATTTCAGCATGGCGATTCGTTCAACCCCCATGCCAAAGGCGAAACCGGAATACTTGCGGGTATCGTACCCGACATTTTCAAACACCGCCGGGTGGACCATGCCGCACCCCATGACTTCCAGCCAGCCGGTCTGGGAGCAGACTTTGCACCCTTTGCCCCGGCACATGACGCATAGAATATCCACTTCAGCGCTGGGTTCGGTAAACGGGAAAAAGCTGGGCCGGAAGCGGAGACGGATATTCTCGTCGAAAACCTGATGCACCAGCGCTTCCAGAATACCCTTTAAATCGCCGAAGGAAACCTGTTCATCCACCAGAAGACCTTCCACCTGATGAAACATGGGGGTATGGGTGAGATCGGAATCACACCGGTATACCTTTCCGGGAGCCACGATCCTGATGGGTGGGGCATTCTGTTCCATGACATGGACCTGAATCGGGGAAGTGTGGGTTCTTAAGACAATGTTATCGGATACATAGAAGGTATCCTGCATATCCCTTGCCGGATGGTTTTTGGGGATATTCAATGCCTCAAAATTGAAATAATCACTTTCGACTTCCGGGCCTTCGGCGATGTCAAATCCCATGCGGGCAAATATGCTGCATATGCGCCGGGTGATGGTCGTGATGGGGTGCAGGGTTCCCTGGGGGGAAGGGCGGCCGGGCAACGTGACGTCAATGGCCTCAAAATCATCTGAAAGACCGGCCTCCATGCGCCGGGCGGCTTCTTCAAACGCGCCTTCCAGTTTTTTTTTGGTGATATTGGCCTGTTTGCCGGCTTCGGGGCGTTCGTCAACCGGAAGTTCGGAAATGTTTCTTAAAAACAAAGTTACAAGTCCCTTTCTGCCAAGATATTTGACGGAAAGGGACTTTATCTGTTCCATGTCTGAAGCATCTGAAAGCGAGGTGAGCGCTTCGGCTTCAATCTGTTCGATGCGATTTTCCAATGGTAAACACTCTGCTGATAAAACGGATTTTCAACGGCCGTAACTGCGATTTCAGGTTTTTTAATGAACGGTAGCTTTTGCAGCCAGTTGAGAGAATGCACCCGGGTCGGATATGACCAGATCTGCCAAAATTTTTCGGTCGATTTCAATGCCTGCCAGTTTGAGTCCATGAATCAGTTTGCTGTATGACATATCATTCAGGCGAGCGCCGGCGTTAATTCGGGTAATCCATAACTTACGGAAATCCCGTTTGCGCGTTTTTCTGTCGCGAAAAGCAAACATGAGGGCCCTGTCGACCGTATCCGCCGCTGTGCGGAATAATTTACTATGGCCGCCGCGAAATCCCTTGGCCAGTTTTAAGACTTTATTTCTCCGTCTTCTTGCTTTGAATCCTCTTTTAATTCGCATGATTCATCTCCTTAAGATGCGTATATTTACCCGTTTGGAAGCAGGCGTCTGATTTCTTTCATGTTGGTGCTGTCGGCAATCTGGGATAGTCGCAGCGACCGTTTCCGTTTACGGGTTTTTTTAGTCAGAATATGACTGGCATTCGCTTTTGAAAATTTATATTTACCGGTTCCGGTTTTTCGGAATCGTTTTGCGGCCGATCGGTTTGTTTTAATTTTTGGCATCACCATGCTCCTTTTGATTCGGTATTAAACAAAATTTTTTGCTCAGATCAACTCTTTTTTATTAAGTTTATCTGCAAATAACATATAAAAAATATATGGCGCGGATGTCTTTATCCGCGCCATACTATTGAATTTTTATTGAAAAATACGCCGCCGGTAAAATTAGCGGGGGGCTAGTGTCATATGCATGATGCGGCCTTCCATTCTGGAATGCTGCTCAACCACGGCGTATCCGCTTGTATTTTCAGCTATTTTATCGAGCAATTCCCTTCCCATATGGGTAAGGGTGATTTCCCTTCCCCGGAAGACAACCGTCACTTTTACTTTATTTTTCTTTTCAATAAATTTCTGTATATGACCGATTTTGATTTCCAGATCATGGGTATCCGTCTTGGGACGGACTTTAATTTCTTTTACCTGGAAAGTCGTTTGCTTTTTTTTGGCTTCCTGCGACTTTTTTGTCTGTTCGTATTTAAAGCGGCCGTAGTCCATTATTTTGCATACCGGGGGATCGGCATTGGGAGAAATTTCAACAAGGTCCAATCCAAAGGCTTCTGCCGAGGCAAGCGCCGCGTGAATCGTTATGACCCCAAGCTGATTTCCTTCGGGATCAATGACACGCACTTCACTGACTTTAATTTCCTCGTTGATCCTAGTACCACCGCTCTGTCGTAGCTTAGTAGCTATTCTTCCACCTCCCGCTCTTTTTGTTGAAAAACGCCACGTGATTTATATATTTAATATGGCTGTGAACATTTTAATCTTTTAACTTTATATAAAAATTATAAAATATGCAAGAAAAATCAATCAAGAGTTGCAGGCGCGGGTTAATTTAAAAAAATGGTCGCTGCTTTTAAAAAATATTTTTGATATCATGGGGAAAAAGGCAATACAATATTAATTTTAATAAAAATAATATTTTTACAGGAAACGGATGATGGAAGAAGAACAAATAAAAGAATTGTCTGAGGATGAACCGTTTAATTTTGATTGCCAGTGTCAGGTGCCGTGTTTTAATAAGTGCTGCCGTGACTTGAACCAGTTTTTAACCCCCTATGACATTATCCGGTTAAAAAATCATTTGAACCTGTCTTCCGCCCTTTTTTTAGAACGGTATACGGAAAACCATATTGGCCCTCAGACACGCCTGCCGGTGATTACTTTAAAGCCTGCGGCGGGAAATGAGCGAAAATGTCCGTTTGTCACCCCTTCCGGATGCAGTGTTTACGAGAATCGGCCGTCGTCATGCCGCATGTATCCCATTATTCGCGTCTTGTCCCGGTCCCGGGAATCCGGCGAAAAACATGTCCGTTATGCGTTGCTGAAAGAGCCCCATTGCCATGGCTTTGAACAGCCCCGGCAGTTAACCGTCAGGGAATGGATGGCCGGCCAGGGGCTTCTTCCATTTAATGAGATGAATGATCTGATGATGGACATTATCAGCCTCAAAAACCGGTGCATGCCGGGGTATTTAAATGATGACACCAAGCATGTTTTTTTTACCCTGTGTTATGATATGGACGGCTTTCGTGCAAACATGGGCAAATTGGGTATTCAAGCCCCTGATTCAGTGACAGGCGATGACACGGACCTGCTGCGTTTTGGAATGACACACCTTCAGCAGAACGTATTTAACATAACCGTTTAATGGCATCCGCAGGCGAATGATATGGAATTAAATAATAAGGTGGCCCTGGTTCTGGGTGGCATCAAAGGCATCGGGAAAGGTATCGGGCTTTGTCTTGCAGAAGCCGGGGTGAACGTTGCGCTGACCCATTATGACTGGGAGGAGTCGCTCGAAAAAATGAAACGGGATTTTATCGCTATCGGCGGTGATCACCTGATTATCCGGGTGAACCTTCGGGATACGGATGCCATTAGCCTTGCAGTGCAACAGGTCATCGACCGTTTCGGGCGGCTGGATATCCTGATCAACAATATTGAGCGCGGCGGATGGCCGGTGGTTCACGGGGCTTATACCCGGGAGCAATGGGATCTGGAGATGGAAACAACCCTCCGGGCAAAAAAATGGGTGTTTGAGGCGGCGTTCCCCTGGTTAAAAAAATCCGGGAACGGGTGCGTCATTAATTTTTCATCCATTGCCGGTATCGTTGGCCGGTCCGGTCCGGCCAGTTATATTTTTAATGAAGGCTACGCCCTGGCCAGCCGGGGGACATCGCTGCTGACCGAGACCTGGGCGCGCCTGGGGGCGCCGGATGTCCGGGTGAATGAAATCATGCTGGGCTTTTTTGAAACCCGTCATGCGGAAAAAACCCGGGGCTGGGGGCTGCTGACCGACGATCAGCGGCAGGCGGTGCTGGACCATACCCTTTTGCGGCGAACCGGAAAAATTCAGGATGTGGTGCAGGCGGTGATGTTTATTCTAAAGGATGCGCCGTTTATGACCGGCAGCGTTATCCGGCTGGATGGCGGGTATGTAATCGGCGGCGACCTTGTGGCCCCGATGCCTGTCGGCGTGGAATAGAAAATAGGGTAAAAGGCTGATGGCGGCAATGGATAATGATCAAACCGGTGATTAAAAATATGTTGATTTGAGAAGTTATATTGATAAGGATAGCGCCTCGGGTGTTCCTCTTTGAGCGTCTCGACGGTTGATTTTTTTTTTGGAATACCCAAGCATTGCGACGTTACAAAATTTTATATTATATTAAGGAGAGTGGTTTAAATGGATGCAACAGAAAACAAAACAGCCCATATACCGCCTGTTCAACTGAGTGAAAGCAGTCGGTTTCAATTTAAATGCCATCCGGGGGTGCCGTGTTTCACGCAGTGCTGCCGGGGCATCGACATTATGCTGACCCCCTACGATGTGATACGGATGAAGAACCGGATGGGCATGCCATCCGAGGATTTTCTCGCGCTTTATACCAAGCCCCATCTTCTGGAGACAACCGATCTTCCGGTCATTACCTTGAAAATGATGGATGATGAGCAGCGTTCCTGCCCGTTTGTCCGGGAGGACGGCTGCATTATCTACGAGGATCGCCCCACGACGTGCCGTTATTATCCGTTGGGGGTGGCTACGTTAAGCTACAAGGAACAGCAGAAAGACGGATTTTATATTTTTATCAATGAACCCCATTGCAAGGGGTTTGATGAAAAAGACCAATGGACGGTGACGGAATGGCGGAAGAATCAGGGACTGGATATCCATGATGAAATCAATGGGCTATGGGCGGACCTGATTGTCAGAAAAAAATCGTTCCCATCCAATGTCCGGTTAACGGAAAAAACCAAGAAAATGTTTTTTACAGCCAGCTATGATATGGATAGTTTCCGGCGGTTTGTCTTTGAAAGTTCCTTTTTGACATTGTATGACATTGACAAAAAAACACTGGAGGAAATCCGGTCCGACGAAATCGCCCTGCTGCGTTTTGGGTTCAGATGGTTGAAGTGGCTGATGTTTAAGGAAGGTGATTTTCAATTGATTGAGTCGTCTCTGTCAGAAAGGCAGGAAAAGATCAGGATCAGGCAAACAGAGTGATTTTTGGCTGGAGGTGTATGCGTTAAGAGGACGGAAATCTGTTTTTCGGGATCAAATACAGTGCCCCCGGCTCACAGGATGCGGGCCGGGGGCGCTTTTGCCGAAACAGATTTTTACCGGGTTGTCAGGATATGGGGTATTAATAAGTTTTATAGTATAAAGATTCCCAGTTTTTGGGCGTGTGAATGCGCACCGCAATATCGATATTGAAAAATTCCGCAGCCGGCGCCAGAATTTCCGGGTGGCTGGTCTGCAACTGCCGCACCGTTGCCAAGACCTGTTCAATGCCGTTACGGGTCATTTTTCCCATCGGCCGCCTGCAGGGACCGGACGGCATCCCCAGAATATTCATCAGGGTTTTTATTGCCAGCGGATTTCTGGCCCGGCAGGTTGTTTCGCCGTAAGGGGTTTTTTCTTTCGTTTTGACGGTGACCAGATCAAACAGCGGCTGAAGCGCGGTGTGGTATTTTTCAGCTTCCGCAAAACGGCCTTGGGTTAGCAAATTTACCATATCAGAGACCGCTTTCGGCGCAATGTTCGAGATGACGGAAATGACGCCGGCCGCCTTGATTTCAGGATCGGTCATCATGCCAAAGGTCATCCCGTCGTCTCCGGACAGGATGGTATAGTCGTTGCCGCAACATTGGCGGGTGCGTTTCATATTCTCCGGATTCCCGGTGGCTTCCTTGACGGTTCTCACATTCGGGCAGGTTTCGGCAAGAATCGCCAGGTCTTCCGGCAGCAATTGGGCGCCGGTGCGTCCGGGAATTACGTAAGGGATGATATCGACCAAAGGAAATGCCTTTGCTACGGGTGCCACATATTCTTTACGAATTTCAAGAGAACTCGGACCGTTATAATATGGATCAACCAGCAGAACGGCATCCACGCCTGCTCCGATTGCCTGTTCGGTGGCGGCAAGGGCCTCATCCGTATTATTGCTGCCGGTTCCCGCAATACACAGGCAGTTGTTTTTTGAATTTTCAGCAACTTCCTGAATCACCCGGTGATGTTCATCCCAGGTCAGTGTCGGGCTTTCCCCGGTGGTTCCAACAGCCAGAACGCCGGTGATGCCGTTTTGAATCTGAAAATTGACCAGCTGCGCAAGGCCGTCGTAGTCGACAGACGACTGCGTAAAGGGCGTGATGATGGCCGTATAACTTCCAGCGCGCATAAAACCTCCTATTGGATTTCTGAATCCTGATTTTTTGTTAAGGTTTAATTATTAAAAATTATAAAAAGTTGTCAATATAAAACAGCCGGGGGGAGAACAGAAGACGCAGGGTCTGAATGCAATTTTTGAATCGGAAACGCTTGCTTTCTTATATAAATCCGGAAGGCGATTTCCGGTTTTTGCTTGACAATGAAGGGCTCGGCTTCCTATTTAGACAGGTTGTGAGTATGGGCAAAGGAGATCAATATTCGTATCGTTTATTGACGAATTGAACATATATATAAGGAAATTATGTGATGACTGATAAAAAAACAGTGGAAGAATTTATTGCCGAACAGCGGATGTCCATACAGGGCAACGCGGATTGCGGTATGTCCCACTATAATCTGGCGACCGGGCTCCTCAGTTTACGGCAGATGGATGAAGCGGAAAAGGAATTTAAGGAAGCCATCCGTTGCAGCCCGAGCCTTGCGGAGGCGTATGTTCAACTGGGGGGGATCTGTCTTCAGCGGGGGGATCTGGACGGATGTCTGGCCTATAACCAGGGGAGTGTGAACGCACGGCCGAGATTTGCCGAAGGGTACGGCAATATCGGGTTTGTGCAGCTCCAGAAGGGCAACATCGATAAAGCGATCGAAGCCCTTAAAAAAGCGGTTAATTTCAACAATATGTTTGTTCAGGCATACACCACCTTGGCCAATGCCTATATGTTTAAAGGCCTGATCGATAAAAGCATTGAAATGAATCTGAAAGCCCTTGAAGTGGATCCTGATTTTTCAATTGCCCATAACAATCTGGCCATTAATTATCTGGAAAGGAAAGACTATGATATGGCCGTGGCGCACTGTGACAAGGCCATATCTCTGGGATACGATGTTGCGCCCCAAATACTCGCGGAAATCGATGCGCATAGAAAATAGCGGGCGGATTGTGGGTTGCGGGGGCATGATTGGGGATATTTCAGTATCCGGCCTGCCGGCTACCTTTTTTATTGACATGGATTGTGTTGGGCCGTATTATCCCTCCTTTAATAAAAATAAAGATAGGTTTTAATATAGCTATAGAAAAATGGTGTCAGTTTCTGAGCGTCATTAGCGTTTAATGCGCCAAAAAAACAAGATGGATAAATTTTTTAAAAGAAAAGGGAGGTAACGATGGCAAAACACGAAACCCCTTTGCTGGATCAGCTTGAAAGTGGTCCGTGGCCGAGCTTTGTTTCAGACTTGAAGCAGGAAGCTGCCGCAAGGGCAAAAAATGAGAAAAAGGTTGAGTACCAGATACCTCAGGATGTGGTTGAAGACCTGCTGGGCGTTCTTGAGCTTTCGTACAAAGACGGAACAACCCATTGGAAGCATGGCGGCATCGTTGGTGTGTTCGGTTACGGCGGCGGTGTTATCGGTCGTTACTGCGACCAACCGACAATGTTCCCCGGAGTTGCGCATTTTCATACCATTCGCGTGAGTCAGCCGGCCGGAAAATTTTACACCACTGATTATCTGAAACAACTGTGCGACCTGTGGGAATTACGAGGCAGCGGACTTACCAATATGCATGGTTCTACCGGTGATATCATTTTGCTCGGTACGACAACGCCTCAGATCGAAGAATTTTTCTATGAACTGACCCACAACATGAATCAGGATCTGGGCGGCTCCGGTTCCAACCTGCGGACCCCGGCGGACTGTATCGGCCAGGCGCGCTGTGAATTTGCCTGTTATGATACCCAGGATCTGTGCCACACCCTGACCAATGAATATCAGGATGAGCTGCACCGTCCGGCGTTTCCGTACAAGTTTAAATTCAAATTTGATGGATGCCCGAACTGCTGCGTGGCGTCCATCGCCCGTTCCGACATGTCTTTTATCGGAACCTGGAAAGATGATATCCGCATTGATCAGGATGCGGTTGCCGGTTATGTGAAAGGCGAATACAAACCCAACGCCGGCGCCCATGCGGGCCGCGATTGGGGTGCCTTTGACATTCAGAAGGAAGTCATCGCCCTTTGCCCCACCGAATGCATGAAATATGAAAACGGCAAATTGGCGATTGATAACAAGGAATGCACCCGGTGCATGCACTGCATCAATGTTATGCCGAGAGCTTTGAAGCCGGGCAAGGAAAAAGGTCTGTCCATTCTCGTCGGTGCAAAAGCCCCGATTCTGGATGGCGCTCAGATGGGTTCTCTGCTGGTTCCCTTTGTGAAAGTGGACAAAGAAAACGATTACGCGGAAATTAAAGAAGTAATTGAAGCTATCTGGGACTGGTGGATGGAAGAAGGCAAAAACCGTGAACGACTTGGTGAACTGATTAAACGTCAGGGATTCCAGAAAATGCTCGAGGCCGTCAATATCACACCGGTGCCCCAGCATGTGCAGGAACCCAGATCCAACCCCTACATCTTCTGGAAAGAAGAAGAAGTCGAAGGCGGCTGGGAACGCGACGTTAATGAATTCAGAAAACACCATCTACGATAGGAAGGGGGCAAAAAATGGCATTTATATCATCTGGTTACAATCCAGACAAGCCCATGGAAAACCGCATTACGGACATCGGGCCAAGGCATTTTGAAGAGTTTTATCCGGAAGTCATTAAAAAGAACAAAGGCAAATGGCTGTATCATGAAATTTTAAAGCCAGGCGTTTTGGTTCATGTGGCGGAATCCGGCGATGAAGTGTATACGGTCAGAGTCGGCGGCGCCCGGTTGATGAGTATTACCCACATCCGTGAAATCTGCGCAATCGCTGATAAGCATTGTGATGGCCATCTGCGCTTCACCACACGCAACAACATTGAATTCATGGTGGACAACAAGTCAAAAGTCGATGCCCTGATCAAGGATCTGGAAGCCCGCAAGTTTGATGGCGGCAGTTTCAAGTTCCCGGTGGGCGGCACCGGCGCCGGCATTACCAATATCGTTCATACCCAGGGCTGGGTCCATTGCCATACACCGGCAACGGATGCTTCCGGACCGGTAAAAGCGGCGATGGATGAATTGTTTACGGATTTTCAGTCCATGCGGATGCCGGCTCATGTGCGGGTTTCCCTGGCCTGCTGTCTGAATATGTGCGGCGCCGTGCATTGCTCGGATATCGCTATTCTGGGATACCATCGCAAACCGCCCATGGTGGATCATGCTTACTTGGATAAAACCTGCGAAGTGCCCCTGGCGATTGCGGCATGCCCCACAGCAGCGTTGAAACCGAAAAAAGTCGATGTTAACGGTACAACCCTGAACAGTATCGAAGTGAATAAAGAGCGCTGCATGTTCTGCGGTAACTGCTACACCATGTGCCCGTCTCTGCCGCTTGCCGACAAAGAAGGCGACGGTATCGTTCTGATGGTCGGCGGCAAGGTATCCAACCGGATTTCCGCGCCCAAGTTCTCCAAGGTCGTTGTTTCATTCATTCCCAATGAAGCGCCGAGATGGCCCTCCATGACCGCTCAGCTCCGCAATATTGTTGAAGCCTACGCCAAAGACGCCCGTAAATACGAGCGGGTCGGTGAATGGGCGGAACGTATCGGATGGGAACGTTTCTTTGATAAGACAGGGATTGAATTTACCCATCACCTGATCGATGATTTCCGTGACCCGGCCTATTACACATGGCGCCAGACCACGAACTTCAAGTTCTAAAATTGTTTTTACCTTATGCGGGAGCACGGTTATTTTCGTGCTCCCGCACTGACCTTTTAAAAAAAAGGATAGGTCTATGGAATTAGCAGAAGCAAAAGAAAAAATCGTTGAGGCGTTGACGAAAAAATTAAAATCAAAGTCAAAATTTTATTTTAACGACTTGAGCGAAATCCTTGAGATGAAACCCAGAGAAGCCAAAAAACTCATTAATAAACTGGTTGAAGATGGGGTTCTGGAATACTGGTCCAGCGGCAGCACCACCATGTACGGTATGCCTGGCACGGGAAAACAGGCGGCCGCAGAGCATGAAGATTAATTCTTCGCATTGTTATTATTTTCGATTTTTTCAGTTTTCTTTTTACATGTAGTTTGTTTGCACAATGCCGGATACCCCTATTGAGATTCCCCGAGTACTGATCGCCGCCTTGCGGGGAGGGTCCGGGAAAACGATTATTTCCATTGGAATTATCGCCGCTCTGTGCAATTCAGGAAAAACAGTTCTTCCTTTTAAAAAAGGTCCTGATTATATTGATGCAGGCTGGCTGGCCATGGCGGCCGGCCAGCCCTGTTATAATCTGGATACGTTTATGGTAGACGAAAATACCGTTTGCCAATCCTTTCTTTCGCATGCGTCATCTTCTTCTTCCGGGAATCACATCGCTCTTATAGAAGGCAATCGAGGCTTATATGACGGTCTTGATGTGGACGGGACCACGAGTACCGCATCCCTTGCCAAGCTTCTAAATACCCCTGTCATTCTTTGTCTGGATTGCACCAAAAGCACCCGGACCATGGCGGCGGTCGTCCTGGGGTGTCTTCATTTTGATCCGGAAGTCAATATTCAGGGCGTTATTTTAAACCGGGTCGCCGGAGCCCGTCACGAAGACATTCTGCGTCAAAGCATCGAAAAGCATTGCCATATCCCGGTGATCGGGGCGGTGCCGAAGTTAAAGGCCCACGATTTCCCGGAACGCCATATGGGGTTGATTCCGGCGCCGGAACACTTATGGGTGAATCAATCCATTGCTGCTGCTGCCAAAGTGGTGGCCGACTACGTGGATCTATCCGCAATCCTTAACATTGCGTCCGCAGCTCAAAACAAGCCGGTAACCTGCCGAATGAAGGCATTTGAACCAATTATGGTGGGGGACGATGGCAAAAAATCAGCGGCCGGACAACAATCCCCGCCTTCTCACCGGCGCCCTAAAATCGGCGTTGTCCGGGATTCGGCGTTTCAGTTTTATTATCCGGACAATCTTCAGGCCCTGGTCTCGGCAGGTGCAGAATTGGTTATGGTCAGTCCTCTGGCCGACCAGACATTGCCGGAAATCGATGCTCTGTATATCGGCGGCGGGTTCCCGGAAACCCACGCACAGGAATTGTCCCGGAATACAGGGTTCAGAAAGGCTGTTCAATCGGCGGCTGAAAACGGCCTGCCGGTATATGCCGAATGCGGCGGTTTGATGTATCTGGGAGAGTCTCTGGTCTTGGACCAGGCCTACCCCATGGCCGGTGTGCTGCCCATCGTGTTCGGATTTTCCAAAAAACCGCAGGGCCACGGATATACCATCGCAACGGTGGACGGGGACAATCCGTTTTATGAAACCGGCACAATTCTAAAAGGACATGAATTTCATTATTCCAGGGTTCTTTCATTTAAAGGGGAACCATCTGATCTGGTCTTTGCCATGGGGAAAGGGCAGGGGATCGTTAATTTAAAGGACGGCATCTGTTATAAAAACGTTCTGGCCACCTATACCCATATCCACGCGGCAGGAACACCCCAATGGGCGGAAAGCATGGTTAGGCTGGCAAAAAACGAATGTAATCGTAACGGGCAGTATACCCAATAAAAGACAAAGCCGGAAGCGGTGTTTCAGCACCACTTCCGGCTTTTTTTATGGGTTGGATGAGGACCGGTTGGACGGAGCCCTTATTTTGCCTTTTTGGGATGACATTCGGCGCATTTGACAGGACCGGCGGCCGCTTTTTTATGGCAGTCGATGCAATTTTGATGAACCGCGCCGTAATAGTATTCCCGTTCGAGTTTGGCATAATCCGCCGCAGATACGCCTTTTTCTTTTTTGGGTTTTTCCGCTTTTTTATGGCATTCCATGCATCCCTGAACGGCGTCTCCTTCTTTGAGGGCAAGGGGTTTGCCATCTTTATCGTGGTGGCATTCGCCGCAAGCGACCTCATGTCCGTCGGGTTTCGCGGCGGTGTGTTTTTTATGACCGAACATGACAATGCCCATTTTGTGTTTTGCAAAGGCGGTGGTGCTGTTCATTTCGACTACATCTTTGGCTGTGGTGCCGGCGCATGCATCCTGGGCCTGAATGACCATCCCGCCAAAAAACATCACGATGCCGGCGATAACTGCTGAAAAAACGATTCGTGCGCCTCTCCTCTTCATTTCTTCCTCCTTAAACCGTAAAAATTATTAAAAACAAGCTGTTATATTTAACAATGGTATTGGTTCAATAATCAAAATAAGCTGAGTGTCCTTTATCATCTGTTGCCTGGGATGTCAATATCAACACAAGCGTGTGAAGGGGCATTCGCAGGTGGATGAACGGCCGCCAGCAGGCGTTTTAGATAAAAATTTCGGAAAGCGGTGTTTCCTTAAACTGTTCAGCCCTTGCCCGGATGCGACCCTCAACCAGTGAAAAGTCCGATTTAATAGCATCTTCAGGACACAATCTCACGCAATTGAAGCAACGAATACATCGGTTTTCAAATTCAGGCCAGGGCCGGAAAGAGATGGCATCAGTGGGGCAGACAGCAGAGCATTCTTCACATTGGGTGCACATGTCCTGGTCAATTTTTCGTTTGGGCAGGTGCGCTGATTTCAGGGAGGTTTTTTCCATTTCCGACCGGATTTCAGGCGTATAGCAGGAACAGGTAAGCCGGGAAAGATCGATGGCGCCCGAGGCCTCTGCAGCGAGTTTTTTCACCAGGCTGCCCACCATGTCCCGGATCATCTGATCATCCGCTGCGCCCGGATGGCCCATACCCAGCGGATCTTTAAATTGCCACATCATGGAATGAAGGGCCAGGATTTTGGCAGCCCCCACCACGAGCATGTTTTTCGCGTCCAGGGCTTTGGCCATTTCATACAAGGCGATGCCGCTTGATGCACCGCCCCAGGTAACAAAAGGGATGACGGGTAGCTGGGTATTTTGCGGCAGCCGGGAAATAAAATTCATGACCGGCGGAACAGCATGGGAAACATACACAGGAGACCCCACAAACATGCAGGTGCCGTTTTTGATGCGGCGGATTTTGGATATAGTGGCGGTTTCATTAAATTTTTTACTTAAATCACATTCAACGACGTCAATTTTCAGCGTTTCAAGTGTTTTTTGGATGACCCTGCTGACATGACGTGTGGAGCCGGCCGGTGAGCAGTAAACAACAAACGCTTTTTGGATTTTTTCTCTCATCAGATAGCTTTTGCCTTTTTTATAAAGTAGTTCTCAATGGTTAAACGGTTTTTGCTGTTTTGTTGATTGGAGTCTTCGACGGAAACTCAGGTCAACAGATAACGGTATACAATCGAATGCAGCGGCTTACCTACCTGATGGTCCCTTTGATAAACATCTTGATTTCCGGTTTAACGCTGCTGTCGGTTTTAATAATCATTTTCCCGAGGTACTGACCCGGAGATTTTATTTTATTTGTTGCTGTTACAATAAATTTTTCGTCTTCGCGATCAATATCAATGGACACCTGTTCTTTGAGCGCCTCATCCAGCACAACGCCGGTAATGGAAAAGGGATATTCTTTATAAGGTGTAATGATCGAGGTCGCTTGAACCTTTTCTCCGGTCTGCCCTTTTAAAATCAGGCTTTTGGGCGAAATATCGGCGAACAGGCTGATCTGACCATGCATCATGAGCTTGAGCATGGAGTTGTTCGGTTCGTTGGTGGATACCATAATGACTCTTTCGAACTCTTTGCCGCCATATCCGTTGGTGTCGATGGATATTTTAATGATGCCTTTCTGTCCGGGCAATATTGTTCGCGGATATTCCGGAACGGCGCATGCGCATCCGGTCATAATGTTGGATATCCGGAGCGGGGATTCCCCCTGGTTCTCGATTGAAAATTCATGGATGAATTTTTTTCCATCCACTATGGTTCCGAAGTCATATACGGGTTCCGGAACAAATGCAGCCGGCCATCCGGTTGTTGCGGTGATAGCGGGAATGCCCCCTGCCGGTTGGCCGGGACTGATCGGGGCCGTTGATTCAGGCCCGGAAGCCGCCGCAGTCGCATTTTCAAATGAAGGCTTGGGCTCGGGGGCCGGCTCCGGTTGGCGCTTGGCACAGGCGGATACAAGGAATATCAGCACCAAGAATATGAAGATGCCATGCCTGGCAAAGGTTTTGTTTTTCATCATGTCTCCTTTTATTTTCAAAAAATTATGTTTAAGCGTATTCAGGCTTAAAAGACAAAAGAAACTTGTTAATTATTTTAAAAAAACAGACGATCAATCGGTGTCCAAATATATATTTATCTGTATTTATTTTAAAAAATAATATTTATCAGAGGCACTGCGCCCCATATGCCATCATCCTTTTCCCCAAGAAACATGCTGTATAATTAACCAAATCCCTCATAAGACCTTTGTGACCCAAACCCGTTATGCCGGGGGGGCTTCCGTCCGGTTTTCAACGGATTTTTTACCGAACAGGCGGGCGCCGAGAATGCTGACTTCATAAAGCACCACCATCGGCACAGCCATCAGGCACTGTGTGACCGCGTCCGGGGGGGTTAAAATGGCGGCAACGATAAAAATGATGAGAATGGCGTATTTCCGGTTGGTTTTGAGAAAATCGACGGAAACGATCCCGATGCGGGCAAGAAACGTAATGACGATGGGCATCTCAAACACAAATCCAAAGACCAGCAGGAGTTTTGAAGAAAAGCTCAAATATTCTTTCATTGAGGGAAGGGGCCGGAGCGTTTCGGTTGCAAATCCCAGCAGAAACTTGAACCCAAAGGGAAACATGACAAAATATCCGAACAGCGCGCCGCCGAGAAAAAAAAAGGAAGAAATAATGACGATGGGCAGGATCAGCTTGCGCTCATTCTTATACAACCCCGGCGCCACAAACATCCAGAATTCAAACACAATCACCGGCACCGCCAGAAGGATGCCGGACAAAAACGACACTTTTAAAAACGTAAAAAAAGCTTCCGATATGCCGGTGAATACCAGTGCGCCACCTGGTTCCATCACGTCGATCAGCGGACGGGTGAGGATTTCAAACAGTTTTTCCTTAAATGCATAAGAGGCCGCAAACCCGACGGCGACAGCGATGCAGCAGCGAATCAGGCGTTTGCGAAGTTCCTCCAGATGCGAGGTGAACGGGAGTTTCTCTGCGTCATTCATTGTTGTTTATCCCGGTATACGGGTCTGGTTTCCGATCCGCCGGGGCATGTTCCGATACGTTGACAGGCGGCGCGGCGACGGTATCCGGTTCGGTGTTCAATGATGGGCTTTCCGATGATGGACTTTCCGGCTGGGTGATCAAATCTTCCTTATTGCCTGTGGCAGGCGTAATCGGTGCCTTTAATGCACCCTTCAAATCTTCGTTGATTTCCTTAAAGGGCTTTTTAAGGGTCTTGATGTCGTCGTCCATATCCATGGACTCCTTGAATTCCCTGGTGGCTTTTTTAAATTCGTTTATGGCGCGGCCAAGGGATTTGGCCAGATCCGGCAGTTTTTTAGGGCCGATAACGATGAGCGCGATAACCAGTATAACGATTAATTCCGGCATTCCGATGCCAAACATGGGTGACGATTCCTTTGTTAATAATGGGGGTTAATCCGTGCGGACATGGGCGGCGATATGTCCGGCTTCCGGAAAGATCAGCGATTTGCAGGCCAGCTTGCAGGCGTTCAGGCTTCCGGGAAGGCAGAACACGGTGGTTTTATTTATGACTCCTGCGGTGGCGCGGGACAGTATGGCTGCTGAATCGATTTCTTCAAAACTGAGCAGGGCGAACAGGGTGGCAAAGGCCGTCAGCTCCTTTATAAACAAGGGGCGCACCGCTTCAATGGTCACATCCGACAGTGTCAGACCGGTACCGCCGGTGATCAGCAGAATATTCGGTGCCGGGCCAGTGATAATTTCCCATGTAGCCTGTTCAATCAGGCCCCGGTCATCGCCGACAACCCGGTGGATGACCACTTCATGGCCTTCTTTTTCCGCCTGTTTTTTCATCCACCGGCCGCTGACGTCATCCGCCAGCGGCCGGGTGCTTGAGACCGTCATAATTCCGACGCTCAGTTTTTTCAACGCATTTTTTTTGTGTTCAACATGTCCCATATTATTTCCCCGGCAGGATATCCACCCGGTCTGCGCCGTCAATTTCCGTCAGCAGCACATTGACCGCTTCATTGGGTTGGGTTGTAATGGTTTGGCCGGTATAATCGGCATGGATCGGCAATTCCCTGTGTCCCCGGTCGATAAAAACCGCCAGTTCGATACGCGCCGGCCGGCCGAAGTCCATGAGCGCGTCCATGGCAGCCCTTACGGTTCTGCCGGTAAACAGGACATCATCGATTAAAATGATTTGCATCTCATCGATGTTAAAGGAAATATCACTTTTCCTGACAACCGGGTGCGCGCCAACGCGGGTCCAGTCGTCCCGGTAAAGATTGATATCCACCGACCCTGCGGGCAGTTCCATGCTTTTGGACCGGCGTATCTGCTCCTGAATGCGGTTGGCAAGAAAAACCCCCCGGGTGTGAATTCCGATGAGCGCCAGATTGTCCATGCGTGTGTGTGCAATGATAATGTCCTGCGCCATTTTTTTGACAATGCGTTCCATATCCGGAGCATCCAGGGCCATGTGAATGTTGCTCATGCCGTTATCCCTTGTTTTTAATGGGTTGGTCAGGAAAGTAAGAAGTCCCGTTAGTGATAAAAGGGGCTATGCCAGCCAGAACGGTGTCAGTGTATACTATGGGAGAAAAAAATATCAAGGTTTATTCAAATGGGGCGGATGGAGACAAAGGGCGTGCCATCATGGCGTTCGGATTATTTGCAAACCCGTCTTGATTTTGATTATAATTTCCCTTAATCTGACGGCACTTACCACGACGATTCGCTTCTTTGGGTTTTAAATTTTTACGGTTTATCCGGGCAGAACAGAGATAAACGGAAACCATCTTCAGATGACAACAACAGCCAACACATCCTCATGTACCGGCGTGATTCTCGCCGGTGGTTTAAACAGCCGGTTCTTCGGACGGAACAAGGCCTTTATCGATGTCGGGGAACACCGGATCATTGATAATATATATGGTGTTTTCAAGTCTGTTTTTGAGGAAATCATTCTGGTGACCAACCAGCCCATGGATTATCTTGACTGGGATGTGACCATCGTCACCGATGTGTATCCGGTCCGGAGTTCCCTGACCGGGATCTATTCGGGCCTGTTTCACGCGACTCATCCGTTTATATTTGTTTCGGCCTGTGACACCCCTTTTTTAAAAAAGGAAATGGTGGAAACCGTGGTAGGGGCCATTGAACCGGGGGATGCCGTGGTGATTCCGCAAACCTCTGATGGCACGGAGCAGCTCTGCGCGGCGTATTCCAAAACCTGTTTGTCCCTGATGGAGCGGCAGATCCGGGAAGAGATATTTCAAATCAAGCGGATGTTTAGAAAGGTCAGGGTAAAGAAGATTCCGGAGCATATATTGAGGGAAAATGATCCGGAACTCATCTCTTTTTTTAATATCAACACGCGCGAAGATTATGTGATCGCCAAACAATGGCTGGCAGGAAACCACCGGACCGGAGGGCCGGAGACCGCGCCCCCGCATCCGGAATGTGCTTCATTGGAATGCACAATAAAGGAAACATGATATGGAACTTCAACACATTATTGATCAGATCAAACAGCGTTCCGATTTTGACAAAGTCGGCATGATCCTCGCCCATAACGGCGTGGTCCGGGGAACCTCACGGGATGGCCGCAAGGTGTCCGGTTTGCGGGTTTCGGTGGACCATGAACAATTGCGGCGGATTCTTGACAAGGAACGGCGGACACCTGGGATTGTCGATATCATCATCGAAATCGCCGAAGACAGGCATCTGTCCGTGGGGGATGATGTCATGCTCCTGGTGGTGGCAGGCGATATCCGGGATACGGTCATTGCCGTTCTGGAGCGCACCTTAAACGCGGTGAAAGGGACCGTTACCAGTAAAACGGAATTTTTTGTCTGATTCCAATTCGCATTCAAGCGGCATCTTCGTTGGCCGCGTCGTCGGCTCCTCAACGTATAAAACATACGCCTGCGTCGCCTCCTTCTTGCCGCCTTGATGTCATCTTGAATGCGAAATGGAATGAATCTATTTGCAGGAGTGAGTTTATGTCCGATTTTACCCATATGGATGACCAGGGCCGGGTGCGGATGGTGGATGTCGGCGACAAAGCGCCCACTGACCGGGAGGCCAAGGCCGGGGCAAGCATATCCATGAATCCGGAAACCTTTCGCAAAGTGATTGAGAACACGGTGCGTAAAGGCAATGTCCTTGAAACCGCCAGAATCGCGGGGGTCATGGCCGCCAAAAAAACATGGGATCTCATCCCCATGTGTCATCCTTTAAATATCTCCCATGTGCAGGTGGATTTTTTTCCGGTTGAGGAAATCCACACCATCCGGATTTCCGCAAGCGTGCGGATTTTTGACCGGACAGGCGTTGAAATGGAGGCCCTGACGGCCGCATCAGTCGCAGCCCTCACCATCTATGACATGTGCAAATCCCATGACCGGACCATGGTCATATCCGGTATTTCCCTGCTTGAGAAATCCGGCGGCAAAAGCGGCGTTTACGTCCGGCCGCCGGATTGACCTTGGTAGTGTGTATAATTAAAAAAGCCATGATTATCAATTAGTTGCATCAGTTGTGATGCCTTGCGCTGGCTGACCATCAACCGCATAACGGCAAAAAGGGGGGCTTTGTCATGACAGTTTCCGGAAACCTATTTTTCAAATATGTTCGTTTCATCCGGCCGGCGGCCGTTCTTCTCTGTGCGTTTGGCATGATATTCATGTTCGCATCCGGCTGCGCGGCCCTGGGCAGAATGTGGTTTGCCCCCGGTAAAAAACCGGTGATGGAAACGGTTGCGGCAAAGGATCTCCCGGCGTTTGCGGATGATCTGAATTTTGATGCTCTGGCGGCGGCGGTCGGCGGCAGTATCGACTATTACCGGAAGCTTCCGGCGTCCAAAACGATTGACTTCGGCAAAGAAGCGTATCCGGCATCCCACCTGGTCCGGTCCCTTGAACATTTTCTGGTGTTTATCGAGAAAAAGCCGGCGCCTGCGGAACTCAGCGCGTTTATTGAACGGGATTATCATGTGGTTGCCTTTACGGACCGCAGCAAACCTGTCCCGGTGCTGTTTACCGGTTATTATGAGCCGTTTCTGAAAGGCAGCCGGGTCCGGACGGAGACATACAAGTATCCGGTCTATCCCCGGCCCGATGATCTCGTCACCTTCGATTTTTCGGATTTTTCCGCCGGGTGTGCTGAAAAATCCGGGGTGGGCAGGCTCATGGAGGGGACGCTTGTATCCTATTACAGCCGAAGCCAGATCGAGGATACCGATGTCCTTGCAAGCCATTTGTTCCCTATTGCCTGGGTGGATGACCGGGTGGCCTTGTTTTTCCTCCAGGTTCAAGGTTCCGGGAAAATCCGTCTGACGGACGGGAGCGCGCTGAATGTGCATTATCTTATCTCGAACGGCCATCCTTACAAAAGCATCGGCGGTTATCTCATCGAGAATAAGAAAATGAAGAAAAAAGATGTGTCCATGCAGTCCATCAAAGACTATCTTCGCGCTCATCCTGAAGAAATTCAGGAAATTC
>JBAQUK010000053.1:0-3364 GCA_049297455.1 Desulfosalsimonadaceae bacterium
TCTTTTGGGTAAGGTTTGATCATCTTTTGATTATAAACGAAGTTTATTTGTCCCGTAAACCGATTATTTGGGGTTTGACTCAATATATCCTTGAAGTTGCATAACTTAATTCATGCACGTTCCTTACTGAGATCATTTTTCCGGCCTTCTATCGGATACCACAGCAGCGCCTCCCTGCTGCTCAAACAAAAAACGCAGCTTCCATCCGGCTTCCACGAGGCCCCTTGAAATTGGGCGGGTTTTTCGGTAAGGGCTTTCACCTCCGTTGTCCGTGTGTTCAAGAGTAAAAAGTGCGCTTTGGAATATCCCTGGGACATGAAAACAACATACTCACCCGTCGGTGAAATATAGTCATGATAAAGCCCGTCATAATCGTTCTGTTCATAGAGCAACAGCCGCTTTCCGGGAGGTCCGCCAATGGCATGGCGGAAAATTTGGTGGGTTACATGATGGGATTGTTTTCCGGGTGCCGATTCTCGATAGACACTATACACCATATCCCTATTGCCGAGCCATCCCATGGACAGGACCGGTTCGTCCGGGCCTGTCAGCCGATGGCGTGTCATGGTCTCAAGATCAATTATCTCCAGATAGCGTGGGCTTTTAACGGCAAGTTGCTTGGAATCCGGGGAAAACATCAACAAAAAATTTTCTTGCACAAATGAGCCATAGGATTTGCCGTAAGAATCGATTTTGAGGGACCGGCATTCCTTCAACCGGTCCGACCTGCACCATTGCAAATATACGGTGGAATAGATCGTCGGCGATTCCGGCGGCAGGGGCAGATCGATCCGTTTTACGTAAGTGTAGGCGATGATTGATCCGTCCGGTGAAAAGTAAATGCCGCCCGGTGATCCGTCCCCCGTGCATCCGGTCAATCCGACAACGGCAAAGGCCGCAAAAAGAAGTGGAAGAAAAAATCCAATCCCGCCTGTTTTATGTCGAAACACGGAGTTCATGATATCCTTCCAAGTCCCCCCCCATGCCGGGCGCGGGCACAACGAAGGGTGAAAGTGGTCAAGCTTTAACACTTGGATATAATTAAGTTTTTTTGCATTTCCGTATGAACTTTCTTCGTGCTCAGCCAAGCCGGAAATTCTCCCTTGAGTCGCTCTAACGCCAAGCTAAGCAGGCGGCGCCCGGTGTTTCCTATGAAAAATCGAAAGTAATTCCGCTCTGCTTAAGCGACATGTTGAGCCGATGAACTGTCTGCTTGCATAGCTTCTGCATGCAACTTTAAGCCGAGTGCACTTATAACCTTTAGAATTGTATCGAAATTTGGAGTTCGCTCCCCAGAGAGTGCTTTGTAAAGCCTTTCCCGGGAAAGGCTGGCATCACGAGCCACTTGTGACATGCCTTTAGCGCGCGCGATATCGCCCAAAGCTTTTGCAATAAATGCAGCATCACCATGTGCCTCTTCAAGGCAAGCTTCAAGGTAAGCTGCCATTTCTTCCGGGGTGCGAAGATGTTCAACGACATCCTATCGTGTGGTGATAGTTTTTGTCATAATAGACTCCTATAAATTCTGCGCAAGCCGAAGGGCTATTTTGATATCTTTGGCTTGGGTATGTTTATCGCCGCCAGCTAACAATATTATCACCTTTTGCCCTTGTTTTTTGTAATAAACCCGGTATCCAGGACCATAATCGATCCGCAGTTCTGAAACGCCTTCACCCACAGCCTTAACATCACCGGGATTTCCGTAAGCAAGAATGCGGGCACGTGCACGAATGTCATGCAACCCATCAATCCATTTGGAGAAAATTTCCTTTTTGCGAATTTCGATCATGGCTATAATGTATCCAGTGGGCTACACAATGTCAACGCCTATTAGCAGCTTGGGGGTGGAGGTCAACGTTTGAGATAACAGGCCGCCGGAGCGCGAAGCGCGGAGGGAACCCGCAAGCACAGCTTGCGGGCGGTCCGGTTGACCGAGAAATTAGGCCCCAGTTTGTATGCGTCATGTGTCATATTCTCCAATCAGTCGCGACCCTCGCGCTCCAAGACTGGAACACCGAGGAACTTACCAATCGAGGCGGCGACGGGAGCCACCAGCTGTTGCGCGGCACAGCCGTTGACGATCCGCCGGATGCGCCAACGGATCACCGCGGCATCAGCGCGAACACACCCCAGCCCAGATATTCACGCGTGTAAGCGGCGTGGCGCTCGGGTTCCGAGGTCAGTTGGGCTCGAACCTCTTTGGCTAACTCGTCGTCGGGATTGGCTTCAAGCCATCGGCGCATGGTGAGCCATTTGGCCGCCTCGTATCTGTCCCAGCCGTCCTGGTCAGCCAGAACCATTTCAACGACATCATAGCCAAGGTGGCCGAAAGACGCGAGCAGTTCCGGGAGTATGAAAAAGTCCGAGATTGAATTGGCAAGACACCCCTTGGCGGCATCTTCCGTCGGCGGTAGCTGTCGCCAGTAGGGTTCGCCGATGAGGATGATCCCTCCGGTGCGCAGGCTCCTCTCCAGAAGCCCGATAGTGCCGGCGATCCAGGTGGCGCCGACACAGGCTGCCACAGCGGCCTTCTCGTCGGAGACATAACCGGCAGCATCGCCATGGATGAACTTGACTTGATGGGCGACGCCGAGTTCTTCAGCACGGAGTTTAGCTTGCTCGGTGAATAACCGGCTCATGTCGATGCCGGTGCCGATGACGCCATGATCGCGGGCCCAGGTACACAGCATTTCCCCCGAACCGCTGCCGAGGTCGAGCACTCTGGCCCCCGGTTCCAGACGCAGCGCCGCGCCGAGAGTGGCGATCTTTTCGGGTGTAAACGGGTTGTGGATGCGATGAGCGCTTTCAGTGATGTTGAATATTCGTGGGATGTCCACTGGGGGAAATCTCCTTACGGGTGTGAATAAATTCGGTCAGGGACTACGCCGGGGCTCTGCGGCGAGTGTAACGAGTCAGACAGAAGCCCCTGGTTATGTACTATTTTTTATTTAAGTTAGTTTTGTCATGTGGCGTTTGGATTTGCGTCATCTCTCTGTAACTCTTTTCTCTTCCTTCACGTGAATAAGGGTGTATTGGAAGGTTTTCATATTTTCTTAGCCTGCTTTCAATATCTTTTGGATTGGTAATCTCGATATTCCCAAAGAAAGTTGTATAAATTACAAATTCTACGTCAAATATTTCAGGATGTGAAAATCTAAACATCCAAACTGGATATTTCCTATGGAATGGTGCAATTGTTATCTTAACCGTTGTTAATGGGAAATATTGTATGCTTTCCCCAACGAATAAGGATAGATCGTGAGAGCGAAGCGAGCCACGATCTTATCCGGTGGTTGAACAAGCCCGGTGTCGATTGAATTTGTGTCTGTATATAAGAAAATATCTTTTTTTGAGCAGGTGGCAG
>JBAQUK010000054.1:0-17062 GCA_049297455.1 Desulfosalsimonadaceae bacterium
AAACCGGTTTACTTCTGTTGGGGTCATGGTATACTCCTTTTTTTATAAGTGTCCGGAATTGGACACTTACAGGAGTTATACACTATTTTTGATTTTTTTCCGCCGCATAGCGGCTTCGTTCAACCAGCCAATCCAGCCGATCGCTGCGCTCCGGCTGATTTTTTCGTTGGGCGGGTAGTTGCTTGTTTATCCATTTCAAATGTTAAGAACACTTGACAAGAATATCATATGCCAGTCATTTTACGAATTAAAGGGTATAAATTTTGGTTTTACGAAGCTGATCTTGCTGAACCGCCGCATGTCCATGTTGGGAAAGACGGTAGAGAAGCCAAGTTTTGGTTAAATCCTATAAAAATTGGCCGTTCTGGAAGGTTTAAGCCCTTAGATCTAAGAGAAATTGAACGTATCGTTATTGACAACCATGACTTTTTATTAAACGCTTGGCAAAGGGAAAAAGAAAAGCATGTTGACAGTTAAGGTAAAAATTCCACAACAAAACAATTATTCACCTGTCTTACCCGTGGCAATTCCGGATTTGGTTGAAGTGAAGGCTTTTGCAAACTATCTTCATACGATAGGAAAACACTGGAAGGGAGAAATATTTGGCTGGATAGCTGAGTATACACCTGAAAGCCGCAGAAAACCGACAGCTTCAAAGATGATTTTTTCTCCAGCAGATTTTTGTATAGGCGAGAGTGGTATTTGGTTTTATTCACTTATGTGGGAACATGGAAAGGGAAAAGAACCAACAGAATTTTTGGATGATCGTGGAATAGTCAGAGAACAATAGAGAGAGAATGCTTAACCATGCGCTGGAGTGAAGTGGGGGGCGTCTTCAAGTGTTTAAATAACGATGAAATCCAGATGTCCGCGTGTTGGATACCGATTTGTGATCGTGAGGGTGCGGAGGTGCCTGGCTTCTGAACACTTTTTAAACCTTGTTTTCTCTGTCCCCACCAAGCTGCCGCATGTCAACCAGTTCCCCCGCCAAACAATACGTGCAATTTTTCCGCAACACATCTCCCCATTATTATTGCTGGATTATCATCCCGCTTTCGTGCATAACCTGCCAATAACTAACCGATTTATCACCTGTCACCAGTTATGAATCGCAATCCCCGCACTTAGTCCAAAGCCCACAACAAGCCGGTTTCCTTCAACCGTTTGTGCCGGCGTCAGGACATTTCCCTGACGCGCCGCATGTTGGGCGGCATGGTGAGTGTGCAGCCCAGGAACGGTATTTTCAGAGCATCGGCCTGGATGCCGGCAAGCTCCATTATACCCATAAACTGTTATTGACCCGGTTGCCCAACGACGGCGCGAAATCGGAGCTGGCGGTTGACTGCATGCGGGAAAATCTGCCCTCTTTATCAGCTTGAACGGGAAACCCAGGAGCGGCTCCGGCTACAGGCGATGGAATGGCTGGAAGAGATGGATGCCCGGCGGACGGCATGCGCTGATCTGATCATCCGGCTTGAAGATGTCATCGCGCATCCGAACTCTTGAGGCGGAATTCCGGAAACACCATATCAATTATTAACAATAAAATCCACCGGATAAACCGTTGATTTTCACGTTATCCATTCGAAATGAGTGCTATGCCGGTGGTTGCGAATGATTTGAATGAATCGCATTCTGTGCGAGATGAACGAGAAAGGAGGATCTTGACATCCCCCTTTTTTTTGCTGCTGTATCAATTTCCTTAAGGGTCATCTCTGGCACAGTAATATTGACCCTTACGGTGTGAGGTTTGGTGTCTGGAATAGAAACAACAAGATAGGCGACGGCATCAGCGTAGTCCGCATCGACCATGATATCTTCGAGTTTGGATGGAGTCGGCAATTCATCTCCGTCTTCAATCATTCCCTTAACATGGAGGGCAAGCGCCTCTTGGGCTAAATCCTTGGCTTCGTCCACGGTTTGCCCAGCGGTAATACAACCAGGAAAATCTGGAAAAGATACACCAAAGTCAGTTTTGGCCTCTTTATGAACAATAGCTATATAATTTGCCATGATATTACCTCACTTAAATTTAATTCCCGACTGACGCTCGATGTTCTTTAATGTGCCGATCGGTATATCCTTTTTAGGGTGTGGTACGGTTACGCGCCCCTTTATTTGTGCATGCCGGAATTGGGTATGGGAGCCGGCCTTAGCGACCTCATACCAGTCATTCTGTTTGAGTATCTGAATGATTTCCCGGCTATCCATGGTGTGTATTAATACACATTATACAGGGATCTGTCAATATTTATGAAATTTTTGGATAACCTTGCCTTTCACTCGGACGGGAACTCCGCTGCGTTCCCGTTCCCGCCGGTGAAGGCTGCGTTTTGCGAAAAACAACGGGTCAGACCTACACTCTTGACAGATTAAACGGTGGTTAAATTGATTTTTTAACCACTATCACCGGCAACCAACTGTCATTTTGAAGATGTCATTGCGCATCCGAACTCTTGAAGGTGACTTGCCGCCCGGGCGGCAAGTCAAAAACTGAAGGGGTGGTTACGACTTTCAACACCGAGTGACATACCAATAAAATATTGAATTTTTAACAGATAATTTAGTCAGGTCGCATCCGAAAAATGCAGTTTTACCCCTGATTTTTTATGAGATATATTTCATAATTCCCCAAAAACGGCGCTTTCCCTTTGGGAATATTTAACCATTTCACGGTGTCGCGCCGATCCCATCGTCAATTTATCATCATTTCATAATCTGGTCATCATCTCCGTCGGAATATTTTACAACATGTAAAGTATTCCTGCACGCACTCTCCGTCCCCGTTTTTTCCATCCGCATGTCGAATATAATTGTATTAATTTCAAAATATTACAAATTTTTGTGTGCGGCAAAGTTGGCATACGGCTTGCAACGTAAACAATTAAAGCATTCGGCGTGAGGCGCTGACGCCGTGCTGATTGATGCCCGGCCCAACCGAACTTAAATTTCAGGAGGGATGCCTAATCATGCTCTATAAAACGATAGACAAGCAGGATTTTAAAGATTTAATCGACATACACCTTCGCGATGTTGAGTGCATCGGACCCCAGCAGGTGGGAACCAGTTCAAAAGGCAGGCCCCTGTATCAGTTTTTGTCGGTGAACGCCTTTGATGACATGACGCTCGATTATGACACCACCGAATATTCGGCGAAAACTTATTTTCTGCCTTACCGGGAAGCGCTTTCCACATTTCATTTCACCGACAACGACTGGACCCAGGAAATCGTCTACCATAAGAAGCCCAGGGTCATCATCGGGCTCCACCCCTGCGACATCAACGGACTCTTGAAGCTTGACAAGGTGTTCGCCAAGGAATTCCACCCGAATCCCTATTACCTCTCCCGTCGCGGCAATACCCTCATCATCGGCATCGATTGCCATAAGCCTTGCGAAGGGGGATTTTGCGCATCCGTGGGCAGCGACACGGTCACCCACGGGTTTGATCTTTTTTTGACAGATATCGGCGACCGGTATTTTGTCAAGGTCGGCACGGACCGGGCATTTAATGCGCTTAACAAGGTCAATGTGCGGGATATTTCCGAAGAAGACCGGAAACTCTACCTGTCCAAGCGGAACCAGTTTGAAACCAGTTTCGAGAAAACCGTGCATGTTGAAAACCTGCCCAACCTCCTGGACATTGAATTTAATTCCGACGTGTGGAAAAAATGGGGGGATAAATGCTTAAGCTGTGGGAGCTGCGCCATGGTCTGCCCCACCTGTTACTGTTACGGCGTGACCGAAAACATGTCCATGGATTTTAAGAAAAGCGAAAAGACCAAACAGTTGTATTCCTGCAACCTTTATGATTTCGCCCAGGTCGCCGGCGGCCACAATTTCAGGCCCGGACGGGACACCCGGCTCAAGTACCGGTATTATCACCAGCACCGGGGGTTTGTGGACACTTTCGGCCAGCCCATGTGCGTGGGATGCAACCGTTGCGGCCGGGTGTGTCTTGCCGGCATTAATCCAACCGATGTGATTCATGACATACAGATGGAGCATGGACGATGAAAAAAATTATGCACCCTTATGACATTACCCATGAAACGGACATGGTGGAGCCTCTGGATTACAACCGGCGGAGCCGGTTAAAGGACGTGGACAGGAGCTTCAAGGCGGAAATCACCAACATCATCCGGCTGACGGACATGGAAAAACTGTTCCAGATCCGGATGGTCAACGATGACGACTGGAAGCGGTTTTCGTTCCTGCCCGGACAGTTCGTCATGCTGGAGCTGCCGGGATACGGGGAGATACCCATATCATTTTCTTCCTCCCCATCCATCAAAAGCACCATTGAGCTGTGCATCCGAAAGGCCGGAAAAGTCACCGAAGCTCTCCACAAGGCGAAGCGGGGGGCCATTGTGGGGCTGCGGGGCCCCTTTGGAACCTATTTCCCCATGGAGCAGATGAAGGGAAACAATATCCTTCTCATCGCTGGCGGCCTGGGGCTTGCGCCCTTGCGCGCCCCCATCAGTTTTGTGATTGAGAACCGTGCGGATTTTCAGGATATTTACATTCTTTACGGGGCCAAAAATCCGGCCCAGCTTCTGTTTGATTACCAGTATGACCAGTGGCACCGGATTGACGATATCACTCTGGAGGTCATTGTGGAGGAGCCGGACAAAAACTGGATCGGGCCGGTGGGGATGATCACCAAGCTGCTGGACGATATCACCGTTCCCGCGGATGAAACCTATGCCATTGTCTGCGGTCCGCCGGTCATGTTCAAGTTCGTCTGCAACCGTTTAAACGCGATGGGAATCCCCATGCAGCGGATGTTCGTTTCACTGGAGCGCCGAATGCACTGCGGGATCGGAAAATGCTGCCGGTGCAACATCGGGTCATCCTATACCTGTATCGACGGTCCGGTTTTCGATTTCTGGACGGTGATGAATTTAAAGGAAGCCATTTGATGAAAGGAACCTGCCATGAAATATTTGGGCATTGAACCCCAAAAGCCTAAAATCGCGGTTTTTGATTTTACTTCCTGCGAAGGATGCCAGCTCCAACTGGTCAACAAGGAAGACACCCTTGCGGATTTTTTAAACGCTCTTGAAGTCGTCAATTTCCGGGAGGCGTCATCAGCCAGGGGGGATGATTACGACATTGCCTTTATCGAAGGGTCGATCTCCCGCAATGACGAGGTGAAACGGCTGGCGAAAATCCGTGAAAAAGCCAAAGTCCTGGTGGCCCTGGGCTCCTGCGCCTGTTTTGGGGGTATCAACAAACTCAAAAATGAGTTTGATGTCAAGGCCATCAATAAGGAAGTGTACGGTAAAGACCCGAAAGAGACCCTCTGGGTCAAGTCCGTGGGTGAAATCGTCAAAGTGGATCTTGAAATCCCCGGATGCCCGGTATCGAAGTCGGAAGTGGAAACCATCGTCCGGCATCTCATCTGGGGAACACCGTTTGCATTTCCCGTTTACCCGGTTTGCGTGGAATGCAAGCAGCGGTTTACCAGTTGCCTGATGGAAAAAGGGCTGCTTTGCCTGGGCCCCATCACCAGGGGCGGATGCAACGCGCCTTGTCCGGCGGGCGGCCTGGGCTGCTGGGGATGCCGGGGCCCGGCTACGGACCCGAATTATGCATCCTTTTTCGCCATTGCCGGTGGAAAAGGGTTCTCAAAGGCGGAAATTGATGAACGTATGGGTTTTTACAGCGCCTTTCAGGAGGTAAATGCGAAATGAAAATCAATCTAAATGTGGATGTCCATCATCTTGCGCGTATCGAAGGCCATGGCAACATTAAAATCAAGGTGGAAGACGGCAATGTCCGGGAAGCCCGCTGGGATGTCGTGGAAACCCCCCGATTTTTCGAGGCCATGCTCAAAAACAAGCATTATACCGCTGCGGGGATCTTGGCGGCGAGGATTTGCGGAATCTGCTCCATCAGCCACTCGCTGTGCAGCATCACCGCAACCGAACAGGCGTTTAATGTAACTGTTCCCGATCAGGCCGCCAAGCTCCGGCTTCTGGCCAAACATGCCGAAACCCTGCAAAGCCATGTGCTGCATGTGCTGTTTCTGGCGGCCCCGGACTTTTTCGGGGAACCCAGCGTGATCCCGTTAATCCAAAAAAAGCCCGAGGTCGTCGCCATCGCCCTCAGGCTGAAAGGATTTGCCAACCGGCTTTGCGATGCCGTGGCCGGGCGAACCACCCATCCGGTGACGTTCCAGGTGGGCGGCGTTACGGCAGCCCCGGCCAGAAAAGACCTTTTAAATTATAAAAAAGAGCTCGAGGGCCTGCTTGGCGACCTTAACGCAGTCGCGGAACTCGTCGCCACGCTGACGCTGCCGGATTTTGTCCGGGAGACCGAATTCGTTTCCCTGAAAGGGCAGGCCGAATATCCCTTTATCTGCCAGGATGTGGCATCCAGCGACGGGGTTTCACGCAAGGCAACGGATTATCTGTCCATCACCAATGAATACGTGGATGCGAACAACACCTCCAAATGGACCCGGCTGTCAAGGGAATCCTATGCGGTGGGGGCCCTGGCGAGATTCAACAACAATCACGCCCTGCTGCGGCCGGAAGCGGTCAAGGTTGCCGCTGACCTGAAACTGGCACCGGTCTGCCACAATCCGTTTATGAACAATGTGGCCCAGGTGGTGGAGAGCGTTCATGCGGCCCATGAAATCATCCGGCTGATTGATGAACTGGCGGATAGCGGAATGAATCAGCTCATGGCGGAGGTAAAGCCAAAGGCCGGTGAAGGCGTCGGGGCCGTGGAAGCGCCCCGGGGTATCCTGTTTCATCATTATACCTATGACAAGACGGGCCGGATTGTGAAGGCCGATTGCGTGGTCCCCAGCACCCAGAACAATGCCAACATCCATCATGACATGCAAAGCCTCGTGAAACAGTACGCCATCAAGGGAATGACGGATGAGAAGCTGGAGCTCTTAAGCTCCATGCTGGTGAGATCCTATGACCCTTGCATTTCCTGCTCGGTGCATTAGGCAGGTAATGTTTTTTACCACAGAGAGCACGGAGAACACAGAGCTGAAAGTTTAATTATTGTCTTCTCTTTTTTTCTCTGTGCTCTCTGTGGTGATCTTTTTTTGGATCTTGAGGCAACAGCGCTGAAGCAAGTGAACCCTATATCCCGATTCTTTTTAATGCAGCCTTCCAGACGTCTGTCGATTTTTTTATGTCTGGTTGCGGCCCATTCGTTTATTGTGGGCATCCTTCTGGTCATCCAGCCCGCGGCACCCATCAAACTGATGGGTTTCCGCGACATTCACGAGCCCTTTTTCCCCTGCCAGGGCGGCGTGTTTCATGTGATCATGGCCATCGCCTATATTTACGGCGCAATGGATATCCGCAAAAATAAAAATATGATCATTTATGCCATAATCGTCAAAATGGCGGCTGCCGGCTTCCTGTTTTCCTATTATTATTTCATGGACCGGCTCTGGATCGTTTTTTTATCCGGGGCCGTTGATTTTCTGATGGGTGCGGCAATATGGGGGCTCATGGTAAAAATTACGAATTACGAATGATGAATTACGAAAGGGACAGCGGCAATATCATGAACAAGGAAAAACCCGGCATACTGGTAACCGGAGCCTCCGGTTTTATCGGGCGGCACTTCGTCATCGCGGTGTCGGATCAGTTCCGCTTGTTTTGCATTGCCCGGCGGTCCCAGAAAGAAGCCGGCATTCCCGCAGGCACCAATATCTTCTGGATACAGGCCGATATTACCAATATGGACAACCTGTTACGCGCGGCCAGGCAGATCGGGGAAAACGGCGGCGTCGATTATGTGCTGCATTTGGCTGGATATTATGATTTCACCATGGATGACAACCCGGCTTATGAACACACCAATGTGGGCGGCACCTTAAATATCCTTAAAATTGCACAGCTTCTGGAAGCAAAACAGTTTATTTTCTCAAGCTCCCTGGCTGCCTGCAAATTCCCCCCGGACGGTGAATTCCTGACGGAAGACAGCGCCACGGATGCGAATTTTCCCTATGCGCGAAGCAAAGGAAGAAGTGAAACAATCATCCGGGAAAACCGTGGGGATCTTTCCTGCGCAATTATCCGTCTGGCTGCGGTTTACAGCGACTGGTGCGAAAATCCGCCGCTGAATATGATCTTAAAGAAATGGCTGACAGGAAATAAGCTTATTTCCCGGGCCCTTCCGGGAAAAGGGGCCTCCGCCATGCCCTATATCCATATTAAAGACCTGAACAGGATGTTCCTCCGGGTCATTGAAAAAAGCGCTCAGCTCCCGGGCCTCTGCACGTTGATCGCCAGTCCCCAGGGCTGCGTTTCCCACCTGGAACTGTTCAAGACCGCCACCAAATATTTTTACGGCCGCGACATCTCCCCGTTTCTTGTGCCAAAGCCCCTGGCGGCGGCAAGTTTGTCCCTCTGGCAGCGCTTTAACCATCTGATGGGCAAGCCTTCTCTGGAACAGCCCTGGATGGCCGAATATATCGACAAACAACTTCGCGTGGATGCGACGGCCACCTTTCAGGCCATCGGCTGGAAACCCAGTCCCCGTTATCATATCCTGAGGCGCATGCTGTTTTTGACGGAAAACATGAAAAACCATCCCAACAACTGGGCGTTCCGCAATGAAACCCTTCTTAAGCGGTTCGCCACCCGGAAAAGTTCCCTGATTTATGACATTATGATGGAAGAACGGGACGCGATTATTAATCAAATCGCGGAAGAAATCAGGTCGGAGGGAAATTTAGAACGGTTTGCCCATTACCGCCTGATGGATCCCGATCTGCTCAGATGGGATATCCATATTCACTTTCAGATGCTTGCCGCCACCGTGAAAAACAGGGACCGGACCATGGTGCAGAACTTTGCCCAGGTCATCGCCACCCATAAATACATGGAAGGGTTCCCGGCTGTTGAGGTCAAAAACTTCATGATGACTATCGGCAACAATGTCAAAAAAACCATGGTGGCCAATCCCAGTCTCATGGATGAAACCGGGAGCCAGACCCGCCGGATCGACGATTATATCATCCATACCATTCAGTTCGCTGTGGACGAGGTGGAAGATACGTTCGAAATCCTGAAAATCAGCCCGCCGGAGCATTTCAATGAAAACCAGCCGGTGGAACCGCTGGATCGCAGCGAACCGGTGCGGCGCATGATTCGCCGGCTTGAGGATGACTGCGGGGATTCCATGATGCTCGGCATGAAAAACCGGATGATGAATTCCGGCTAAATGGGATTGGCACAATGTTTGCAGATTAATTTATCAGGGGGCGTTGCGGAATTTGGCGGAATAATTGAAACATGGGAGGTCAAAATGTTGCATGATTCGCCTTTACGACCGGATTTCAAGGAAAGAAGCGCCATTGAAGCGTCGACCCATGCGGGTTTCTATAAATGCTGGACCTGCGGAACCTGTGACGGCGGATGTCCCGTCAACATTGTTGCGGGTGCTTTGCGGCCGCAAAAAATTGTGCGTCTGGCGTATATCGGCCTCCTGGATGAACTCCTGCACCTGCCGGAAATATGGTACTGCATGACATGCCGGCGGTGCAGCCTGATCTGTCCGAACCTGGTGAAGCCTTGTGATATTATCGACTATGTGCGCAGGGAAATGGTGCGCCGGGGTATCGTGACGCTGGACGCCGTCCACCGGTATCAGACGCTTTTCGCCTCCTTCCAGCGGGTCCGGTGGCATGCGGTGTCCTGCTGCATGAAGGGTAGCCTGATAAGCCTCGCGGATGGAGAGTGGGACGAGTGGCTGAACACCCCCATCCGGGTCCCGCCGAAACTCATTAAAAACAACGGGATTCCCATCCCCAAAGCCCTTCGGGACGCCGTCGGAAAAGCAAGCCCTGGCGCCTGCTTCACATGCAGTGAATGCAGCAGCGGCTGTCCGGTCTTCTGTGAGCGGGATTTGTTCGATCCCCAGGCCATCATCCGCATGGTGAACCTGGGGCTGGTGGAAGAATTGCTCTTGTCGCCCTCCATCTGGCTGTGCCTTGGGTGCGAACGGTGCACCAACACATGCAGCCAGCTTGTACAGGGGCATCAAATTATCAAAAGCCTGCAAAATCTGGCGATCTCCCTGGGCGTTGTGGACGCGTTTTTTGTATCACGTCTCGAAAAAGCCGAGAAAGTGACATTCCCCCGGTTTTTTGAGGAGATTGATTCGATTTTCAACCTCAAAGGCACGTGATGTCCTCGTATACTTTTTCCCGCATTTTCATATGCCGCTCAATGGAATACTGCCGGCTTTTTTTAAAGGCCTTGGCACCCAGCTTTTCCCTCTCTTCCGGATGAGTAAGCAGGTGAATGATTTTTTCAGCCATTGCTTCCGGGTTGCGGGGCGGAACCATCAGGCCGGTGACGCCGTCACTCAGGATTTCGCGCATCCCCCCGACTTTTGTGGCCACAATGGCTTTTCCCATGGTCATGGCCTCAAGGAGGGCGAGCGAAAATCCCTCCGTGTTTGAAGCCATGACCTTTACATCAAAAACAGACAAGAAGTCAGCGACATTCTCCTGATACCCGGCGAAAATCACATGGCCGTCAATCCCCATTTTTTTTGCCGAATCAGTTAACTCCCGCCTCAACGGGCCGTCGCCGACGATCACGAAATAAGTGTCCGGCAAGGTCTTTAAAACCATTTCCGCCGCCCGGAGCAGGATGTCGTTTCCCTTGACAGCGTGCAGCCGGGTGACGGTTCCCACGATGTCGCAGGTTTCCGGAATGCCCAATTTTCTTTTTAATTCCCGGCGGTTGTCCTCCGTCAGACCGTTAAAGCGGTCCAGTGATACGGCGTTTTGGATAACCGTAATTTTATCCGGATCAATCCCGCGAACCTGCACATATGACGCTTTGGCGGATTCGGATATTGCAATGACGCGATCCGTGATTTTTTTTAAAAAATGATCCGCAACCCGCTGATACCAGGGATAATCATAGTTTAAATCACCGGCATGAAGAATCGCGGGAATGCCGGCCAGCTTTCCGGCGATTCGGCCAAAATTGGAACTCGCATACTGATACAGGTGGAGCAGGTCTGTTTTTTCTTTTCTGATGATTTTTATCAAATCATACAGGGTACGGGGATCGAATTTTTTCCGGTTGAGATGAATCACTTTAATCCCGGTGTCATCCAGCCGCTTTTTGAGTGATCCGTCGTCTCTTAGGATTGCCAAAACAATATTGAATCTCGTGGGATCCAGATGGGGAAGGGTATAGCTTAAGTTCCGGCCGACCCCCGCGATTTTTCCCTGATATCCGCCATGATCGGTGACCACCAATAAATTTATTTTTTTTCTTATCGGGTTCATGAATAATAATTAATGATATCAAATGTTATTTCAGGTGAGTGGTGAGTGTGTTCAATAAGAATAACCAAGCTAAAAAATAAAAAAAGCTTATGAGCCGCACCCGAAAAGACTATTGCTATTTTACGAGTTTTAATGGGTTGTGCTCTGGGTGATCTTTCCAGAATTGTATTCTGTAGTTCATTGGCTCACCCTGCCAATACTGTTCAAAAACCGGAGCGGAAAGACAGTCCCATGCCATATTCAGCAAAGATACATGAGATAACGCCCCGGCGATTGTTTTGTAGCGCACTTTATCCTCATGAAATGTATTGTCTTTAACGCCGAAAACCCCGGTTTCCGTATCCCAGTGAAGAAGGATTCTTTGGAGAACACTTTCCGCAGTCCAGGCGTTTGACTGACGGTTGGTGATAAAGTACTGCATGTCTTTTCCCATTGTGGTCAAGTTGGTTTTTTGAATAACAAAACCTTCCTGAATTCCGGGATAAACGGCATGGCATAGTTCCGGCAGCCTCCATATTGTCCGGCTGTGGATCTCCTGGCTTTCTATGTGAACGCTCTGATAAAAATCACCCTGTGGATTCTTTTCCATCATATACGATGCCCAGTCCAAAACTCTCGAATAAATATGACCTGCATTTTCCTTAATCCTGAAGATGTAAAAAAAAACCTTTTTCATTCAGCCATCTGCAGAATTCCTCAATGCAAAACCCGGCATCGCCGCTCACTAAAATCACTCTGTCACCCGGAAGAGGGGTAAGGGCATCCAATATGCTCAAAGCCGCCCCCCATTCGCCATTCCGATCCAGTTCCGTCGGGCGCGCCCCTATGATAAAACGGCTGCGGTTGTCGTTTTTATTCTTTTTTATCTCCGTCACGTGGACAATGCGTTCTTTTGCTCCCGCATTATACGATGCTTTCACCACCTTGCCGTCAATCACCAAATGATGAATCACCACAGGATTTGAGGCGGTCTTGCCTGCAACCGCTTCCGGTTTTTTAAAAATCCGGTTTCCGGCCGGGTTGACTGTTCCGGAACGCTTCGCCTTGGCGGCGCTCATCCCTTTTGAACGCTCTTTTTCCTCATGTTCCGCACGAAGCCGCTTCCATTTTTCCATTTCGGCCTGCTTCTGCTCCTCCTGGAATTCTGCCAAAATTTCCTTTGGATTCCTGAAAGCACGCCGGACAACCAAGTCGGGGGTTTGCCCAAGACGATCCCAAAGCGGGGCCAATATCTCGTTCGCCTGCCCCCAGTCGATTCTCCTCAATAAATTGTAAACCGCTTTTCGAGTGGGCAGCGCGCCCAGCTTCTTTTTCCCGGTTTCCACATGGATTCGCTTTGTGGGAAACAATACTCCAATATATTTATTCCCCTCAATAAAACCGGAAATAATACGGTGAAGAATCAAGTGAAGAGGATATATCCGCTTCTCAGGGCTCCTTGGATCAGGCACGGATTTTAAACTGTCCCAATAGGTTTCCTGTATCTCCAGGAATATATCAGGGATCAAAATTTCCGGAAGCTCTTCGGTCACTTCGTTTTCATTGAGCGCCTGGATATGTTTTCGACGCTCCGCCTGCCTGTCTCTTCTGTGTTTGGCTTGTTTGCCCGTGTATTTTTTCGCATGATACACGATAATACAATTCACTATAATTTGCAATGGTCTTTTCGGGTGTTATGAGCCGTCCGAGCAGATTTCCTTTATGGACCAGTTCAGAAAGTTTCTGATATCCACCCCCCCAATAAAAAAATCTTGTTCCTTTGGGTCTTTTTTTACAGGACGAACGAGCAACGGCCATTCGCCTTCAATTTTTTTTTCAATTGTTCTTAAGATGTTTTGACTTTTGAATTTGAAATTCTTTACTACAGCGGCCATGGAATCGGTCACGCTGTAAGCGCTGATGGACAACACATTGAAATGCCTGTTTCTTATCGGAAATGACACCAATTTCGCCGCCGATATGTCGTCTTGGGCGGCATAATCGATGATCAATCCCCGTTTGTTTTTGGGTAAAACCCGAACCACCATATAACCGGAAATTCCATTTCCCTTTTTGCAGTAATAGAAAACGTATTTTTTCCGTTGATTGTTAAACCGCCATTGAAAAAAATTCTCGTCCTGGTCCGGAACGATTCTCCTGCCACTCGGCACTTGTCCCGACACAAGGCCGGCCATCTGCGCAGGCTTTGGATACCGTGAAACTTCTATGTCTCCAAAATCCCCCATAGGAATGGCAATACCTGCTTCCTTACCCTTTTGTCCGGACGAACGGATATACCTGATAAGTCCCCACAAAGTATAGTGGTTCAAATATCCCTTACTTGCAAGCGGTGCAAACCCCATTTTCAGATAGCCGGGTGTGGATTGATTGTTTGAGCTGAAATTAAAAAAGACAGGATAGGATTGCGCATAGTCCTCCATCGCCAGTTTCCCCATGAGCATTGACAGGTTCTTGCGTCGATGTTTCGGGTCCACGCATGTGTCGCCGGGACAGAGAATGACAACTTCCTTATCCGGTTCGGATAGTTTCCATCTCGTGGCAAAATATCCCCTGAAACCGACAACCTTGTTTTCGTGCAGCGCAACAATACCCAGCACTTTTTCAACATAAGGATTCAAACTGTATTTCCAGTCAAAGTAGGACCGGTTGTTTTCAAGGTCGTTACCCCATAGATGGGCCAACACCTTCAGCACGCCGTCCCGCAGATCCGGACGAAAGTGAACGATTTCATATGTTTCAGAATTCATGAGAGCTACCCTAAAATATAAGTTTAAAACGATCCATCACGCGATGAATGAAATAGGCCGCAAAATTGGGCAAGCCGGTAAGCTGTGCGCACAGCATGTTTTTGGATGCATTGTCCGGAATCATCGCCAGCACTTTGAGCCGGTAAGGATCTGAATCCCTGTCGTTCCATCCGGGGTCTGTGGTTCTTCCGGACCGGTATCCGCATTCTTTAAGATATGCTGCTTCCCGGCTCGAGTAATCGCCGAACGGATAGGCGAAATGTCCGCATTGTTTGCCCAGTAATTTCTCAAGGGTTTTTTGGGAACCCGCTATTTCTTCCCGCATGGTATTCTCGTCGCAGGCCGGCAGGCTGAAATGATATTGTCCGTGGCTTTGAAAGTCCACCCAGGGCGACATTTCATCAATTTCCCGCCGGTTTAGCGTCCGGCGGGTGTCAAATTCCTGATCCGGCGTGAATCCAAAGTCATTCTTCAGCCGCGATAAAAATTGTTGATGGCTCAGGCGGTTACAGGAATTTTTGAATCCGGCGACTTTATTCTGCCAGAAATGGCGACGGGTATCAACGATATGGCTCGTCAGGTAGATGGTGGGACAAATACGATGCTGTCTGAAAATTTCCAATAAACGATAATTACCGGCATGCCCGTCGTCAATGGTGATCACCATGCTTTTGGGCGCGATATCATGAGATTTTCCCGATTCCATGGCTTCGACCAGTTTTTGTAACGGAATGACATGATAATACTTGGCCAGATATGCCAGATGGCCTGCCAGGGCTTGGGGCGCCGGATCATGAAAAACGACGATGGAAACCTTATTGCGGGAAATCCGGTTTCTGACAATCCAGGGGATGCCCGAAAATCTCAGAAAAAACGCGATAAGTTCTTTCACCACTGCCGTCATTTCAGATATTTTCTTTTAATGTCGCTTAAGGTTGTGACCGACCGCCGCAGGATGGGGGAAAGCAGAACCCACGGCGGCAGCGCCGATATCATGGCATTGGTTTTTTGTAAGGCTGACTGCAACCAAACGGGATGGGGAAGCCCTCTTTTGCTTTCCAGATTCTCAAGCCGCCGTCGGTCAATCATCTCCTCAGGCGAACTGATTTGCGGTATATTCCGCCTGTCTGTCTGCTCGGGTGTGAATCGTTTCCCCACAGAACCGAGGCAATACCTGCAAGATTTCAGGGGCTCTTCCGCTGAAAGATATTTCAAAAGCGCATCAGCCGATTTGTTGCTTTCGGTTATCCTGACGCCATTGTCAAACACATCGCCATTATACCTCTCATTATATGCAAGCGGGATGAAAACGGACTTGGGGCACTTGTAATAATACCCTTCATAAAGCGTATGGCAGCATGCCGCACGCGGCGCAGTGCAGGTCTGATATATTCTTTTGACCAGCGCATCATTGGCATTGCACGTTTCCAAAAAGGCTTCGCTGAAATGATCCTGGTATCTTAGTTCAATAGATGTTGCGAATTTTTTCGTATGTTTTTTAAATACCGCAAGGTCTTTCACCTGCATGGGATGATTGGGATATAGCGACACAACCACCTCATCAACATTTTTCCAGAATTGATCCGGCATCCGGTTCAGCAGAATGCCGTTAGTAACAACCCGTATTTTATCGCTTATTCCTGATTTTCGGACAATGTTCATGATTTCAGGCAGATCCGGATGAAGCAACGGCTCTCCGCCGATGAGGCTGATGCGCTCGGGGCGGCAGTATTTGGATAATACGGTTAGATCGCATAAGAGTTTATCCGGCGATACAAAATATTTCGGCAATCGGGGCGACAAATGGGAACACCCCCTGCATGACAGGTTGCAGTGATGGACGACATTGATTTCAAGCCGTTTCGTATATATTATTCCGTTTTGTATCTTCCAGAACATAAAAGGTTGCTTCTCGTTACAATCGGTTTAAGACGCGCTGATAAACCACTTCCATTTTTTCGGCCGCCTTGTCCCAGGTAAATTCAGCCATTACCAATTGACGGGCGTTACTGCCAAGTCTGTCTGCAAGTTCCCGGTCCTGGAGCAGCCGGATGACGCCTTTTGCAAATGCATCGACATTCCCATTCTCAACGACCCATCCTGTTTTCCCATGTTCGATGAGCTTTGCCGAGCCCGCAAAAGCAACAACGGGTTTGCCGGCTGCCATATAATCCTGAAAATCGGATAAAGCGCACACTTTAAGCCAAAAAAAACAATTCCATAAGCACGGTTAGTTGAAAAACCGTGCTTTTTTCTTGCCTTTTCACGTGTACGTAATATAAATATACGTACATTTTAAAGGAGAGTTTATTCATGGCTAAACCAATAACAGGAAAAACACACGTCGGGGAACGGCGCGAGGATCGTCCGAATGGTGATATTTACATCTATGAACGGATTACGGCCTACGACGAAAAGGCCAGAAAGACCTATACTGTCAGTCAGAAGCTCAAGGGAAAAATCAAGTCGGGAACACAAGAAATTGTGCCGACTCGTCCGAAAAAACACAAAGGCGAAGGAGGCATTGCCGATGCAACACGTCAGCATACCGGCCTCACGGACATCCTGGAATGGGTTGGCAAGGTTTCCGGCATTGATGATGATGTACGTGCTTCATTCAGCGAGGGTGATGCGGAAAAGATGCTTTCTATCGCACGCTACTGGATCGGTTCCGGTGGCAATACGCTGCCGCGCCTTGAGAGTTGGCAAGTGATGCACCCCCTTCCATATCGTGAAGCAATCACTGAAGACGTTTATGGTAAGCTGTTTAAGGATGTTGGTCGCAATGAAGAAGGCGTTCAGTGCTATTTTTCAGCTCGGGCGGCACGCCTGGGCGAGTCTCCTGTACTGGCGTTTGACTCTACCACTATCTCGACATACTCTGAAAATCAGTCGGAGGCACGGTGTTAATCTTTACATTCTATGAACCAAAACAGGCGGTGGATTTTTAGATTCCGTTGACAGATTAAAGCGATTACCAGAATAAATGAGCCTCTGAGAAAGAGGCTTTTTTCTTTTAAAAGGGC
>JBAQUK010000055.1:0-1827 GCA_049297455.1 Desulfosalsimonadaceae bacterium
AAACCGGTTTACTTCTGTTGGGGTCATGGTATACTCCTTTTTTTATAAGTGTCCGGAATTGGACACTTACAGGAGTTATACACTATTTTTGATTTTTTTCCGCCGCATAGCGGCTTCGTTCAACAAATCAATGGGATGTCTCTCACGCACCCGCCCCGGATGATCATGTTGACCTCAAGTGATACCACCCACGAAAAAGCACGCGCCCTTGAGTTAAATATCGCCTTATATATTGTAAAACCCTTCAGGCGTCTTGAATTGCTGGAAGGCATTTTAATCGCTTTGGGGAAAAAGGGTAAAATTGCTGAACAGATACAACCGGTTGGAAAAATGAAAGGAATGACGCTTCACCCGATGAGGATTCTCCTGGCCGAAGACATTGAGCCAAACAGGGATCTCCTGAAGCAATATTTAAAAGATTCCCCCATTACCATTGATATCGCTGAAAATGGCAGAATTGCCGTGGAAAAATTTATCAGCCATACGTATGATGTTGTTTTAATGGATATTGAGATGCCGGAAATGGATGGATTATCCGCAACACAGGCCATCCGAAAATGGGAACAGGAAAATAGAAGGCCCAAAACCCCCGTGACCGCCCTGACCGCTCATGCCTTTGACGAACACCGGAAAAAATGTTTTGAGGCCGGATGCACGGGGTATCTGACAAAACCCATTAAAAAACGGGTGCTGATTGAAAGACTTCTTCAGTATGGGGGCGCAGGCGCTATGGATCAGGATAACACCCGGACCTGTGCTGAAACATCCCCTGAACCGCGTCCTGAAATAATTGATGATGGGGAACTTTCGACTCAGGACTGTATCGTCTGCATTGATAACGAACTCAAAGAGCTGAGACTATTGCGCTGGAAAAACAAGACAGCGAAGCCCTCAGAAGGATCGGTCACAGCTTGAAAGGCTCCGCCCGGATGTATGAATTCATGTATCTTGGAGAATTAGGAATGGCGATTGAAGAAGCTGCCAAAAAGAAAGATTTTATTACTATTGAAAAAACTTTGAAAACATTGAAAGATTATTTAGCGGTGATTCAGATAGTATACTGTCAACGGGCATAAATTTTCATTTAATCCAACTCCTTTCCCACTTGGCGAAGGAGGTTCTCGTGTAAAAGGAAATAATCAATTGGTGGATTACGCTCCGCTAATCCACCCTACGATTGGAGGTATCATGATGGCGGTTAAAAAATTGCAGTAATTGATGATGATAAACGCATTTGCTCGTTGTTGAAGTTAAAACTGGAAAAAGACGGAAAAAATAAAGTGATTTTTGCTCAGGAAGGTCTCCTGGGAATTGCGCTTGCCAAAAAAGAAAAACCGGACTTGATAATACTCGATATCGTAATGGAAGGTCTTCAGGGAAATGAAGTAGCAAAGATGCTCGCGGAAAGAGCTGAAACAAAAGACATTCCGATTATCTTTCTTTCCTCGCTCATCACAGAGGGAGAAGTGGAGCCTGAAGGAAAATTCGTCGGCGACAAGTATCTTATTCCAAAAACATCGGACTTGAATGGGATTATGAGCGGCATTGAAAAATATATACAGAAATATCTATAATTTCGAACTGGGCTTAATATTGTATTATTGTAAGCTATCCATTTACCATTTAGAATTTTCCTGGTCTTTTTTTTCATCAGCATCCTTTAGGGCATTCATTAATCTTAAATGTTAAATGAAAAAAATCAAATCCCAGCAAACCCGCATATTGCATGAGATCCTACGGTACTACTGCCGTTGAGAGCCTTCTGGATAAGGGATTTTAATCGTTGCGGTCCTTTAACTTGCGTTAAAAGCTGGTTCACAGCGGACA
>JBAQUK010000056.1:0-12477 GCA_049297455.1 Desulfosalsimonadaceae bacterium
TCTTTTGGGTAAGGTTTGATCATCTTTTGATTATAAACGAAGTTTATTTGTCCCGTAAACCGATTATTTGGGGTTTGACTCAATATATCCTTGAAGTTGCATAACTTAATTCATGCACGTTCCTTACCATCTTTCCACCAACCCCGATCCACAACATTGTCCTCCCTTAATGTAGATGTTTACACTTTTGAAACGCCTTCCGACCCTCAAGGTTGCAGCCTGTTCGACCCTTCCGATCATCCAGATAAAAAATAAATAACATTAATTCCAATAGTTAAAACCTTAAATAGAATCGTCGCAAAACTCTGGCACGCCCCTTGTAATGAAGGTTTTAAACGTTTGAACGGAAATTATTCTTTTCAATAACTTTGGAGGAATCAAATGAGAAAGATAGCGATTTACGGAAAAGGCGGCATCGGCAAATCCACCACCACGCAGAACACCGTGGCGGGGCTGGCTGAAATGGGCAACAAGGTCATGGTGGTGGGTTGCGACCCCAAGGCGGATTCCACCCGTCTGCTGCTGGGCGGCCTGGCCCAGAAAACCGTGCTGGACACCCTGCGGGAAGAGGGCGAGGACGTGGAACTCGACGATGTTTTAAAGCCGGGTTTTAAAGACGTCATGTGCACGGAATCCGGCGGGCCGGAGCCGGGCGTCGGTTGCGCGGGCCGGGGGATCATCACCTCCATCAACCTGCTGGAACAGCTCGGCGCCTATACCGAAAGCAAGAAACTGGATTACGCGTTCTATGATGTGCTGGGGGACGTGGTGTGCGGCGGGTTCGCCATGCCCATCCGGGAGGGTAAGGCCGAGGAAATCTACATCGTGGTGTCCGGCGAGATGATGGCCATGTACGCGGCCAACAATATCTGCAAGGGGATTGTGAAATTCGCCCAAGCCGGGGTGGTCCGATTGGGCGGGCTGATCTGTAACAGCCGGCAGGTGGACAATGAGCGGGAAATGATCGAAGCTTTTGCCGATAAGCTGGGCACCCAGATGATTCATTTCGTGCCCAGGGACAATATGGTGCAGCGGGCGGAGATCAACCGGAAAACCGTCATTGAGTATGATCCGGGCCATCCCCAGGCGGATGAATACCGGACCCTGGCAAAGAAAATCGCCGAAAACGAAATGCGGGTGATTCCGACGCCCCTGGCCATCGAAGAACTGGAAAAACTCTTAATTGATTACGGCATCGCCGCATAAGGAGGGAAAAACATGATCATGATACGTTCCATCGTCAGACCGGAAAAAGTGGACAACGTGCTTTGCGCCTTAATGGAAGCCGGATTCCCCGGCGTCACCAAGATGTCGGTGGTGGGCCGGGGCAAACAGCGGGGCATCAAAATCGGGGAAGTCACCTATGACGAGATCCCCAAGGAAATGCTCCTCACCATGGTGAGCAACAAGGACAAGGACTTTGTGGTGAAAACCATCATCAAGGCGGCCCGCACCGGCGACAAAGGGGCTTACGGCGACGGCAAGATTTTCATCGTGCCGGTGGAGGAAGTCTATACCATCAGTTCCGGAGTCAAACAGACCGCCGACGGGGGCATGGAGGAGGTGGTCATATGAAGGAAATCATGGCCATCATCCGCATCAACAAAATGAACCAGACCAAGCGGGCTCTTTCGGAGGCCGGAATCCCCTCCATCACCGCCAGGGACGCCCTGGGACGGGGCAAGGGTCTGGTGGATGTGGAACTCCTGAAAGGGGCCGAAAAAGGGTTTGAGGAAGCCATCTCCCAACTGGGCCAGAGCGGCCGCCTGATCCCCAAACGGGCCATGGTGATCGTGGTGCCCGACCGGCTGGTGGATAAAACTGTGAAAACCATTATCCGTGAAAACCAGACCGGCAAGTCCGGGGACGGCATGATCTTTGTCATGCCCTGTCTGGACGCGATTCGCGTGCGGACCGGCGAGAGCGGCGACGTGGTGCTGGATGACGCATAATATAAACAATCAGGAGACTTAGATCATGGCAATAGCAGCCAATACTGGAATCGCGGACAAACACCTGCTGGACGGGAAAGATCCGGAGAAAATCAAACAGGAAATGCTGAGGGATTATCCGCCCAAAATCGCACGAAAGCGCGCCAAGCAGATTGTCATCAACAAGGTCGGCCCGGACGGGGTTGTTCCGGAAATCTCATCCAACGTCCGCACCATCCCCGGCCTGATCGGGCAGCGGGGATGCTGTTACGCGGGATGCAAGGGCGTGGTGCTGGGACCGACCCGGGACATCATCAACATCACCCACGGCCCCATCGGCTGCGGGTTCTATTCCTGGCTGACCCGCCGGAACCAGACGGACGCCTCCGCCAGCCCGGACGGCCATAATTTTATGCCCTACTGTTTTTCCACGGACATGCACGAAAAGGAGATCGTTTTCGGCGGGGAGAAAAAACTCAAACAGGCCATCCAGGAGGCATACGACAACTTCCATCCCAAGGCCATCGCCGTGTTTTCAACCTGCCCGGTGGGGCTCATCGGTGACGATGTCCACGCCGTGAGCCGGGAAATGAAGGAAAAACTGGGCATCAACGTGTTCGGTTTCAGTTGCGAGGGCTATAAGGGCGTCAGCCAGTCCGCCGGGCATCATATCGCCAACAACGGGATTTTCACCCATGTGATCGGAAACGACGATACAGTGCGGGAAGGGGAATTCAAGATCAATTTGCTGGGGGAATACAATATCGGCGGGGACGCCTTTGAAATCGAGCGGATTTTTGAAAAATGCGGCATCACGCTCATTTCCACCTTCAGCGGCAATTCCAGCATTGACCAGTTCGCCAATTCCCATACCGCGGACCTGAACCTCATCATGTGCCACCGGTCCATCAATTATGTGGCGGAAATGATGGAAAAGAAATTCGGGGTTCCCTGGATCAAGGTCAATTTTATCGGGGCCCAGGCCACTGCCAAATCGTTGCGGAAAATCGCAGACTATTTTGAGAGCCCGGAGCTCGCGGAAAAAGTGGAGGCTGTGATCGCGGAAGAACTGCCGGAAATCGAAAAGGAACTCACCCTCATCCGGCCGAGAACGGTTGGCAAACGGGCCATGATGTTTGTGGGGGGCTCCCGGGCCCATCATTACCAGGAACTGTTTCGGGAGCTGGGCATGGAAACCCTTTCCGCGGGATATGAATTCGGGCACAGGGATGATTATGAAGGCCGCCGGGTGCTGCCGGATATCCGGGTGGACGCGGACAGCCGGAATATTGAAGAGCTGGAAGTGGGCCCGGACCCGGACCGCTTCAAGCCCCGGAAAAGTCCGGAAGAGCTGAAAGCGCTTGCCGCAAAGGGGCTGACATTCGCCGAATACGAAGGCATGATGTCGGAAATGCAGGCGGGAAGCATGGTCATTGATGACCTGACCCAGCACGAGGCCGATAAACTCATTGAAACCTTCAAGCCGGACATTTTCTGCGCGGGTATCAAGGAAAAATACGCGGTGCAGAAGCACGGCATCCCCATGAAACAGCTTCATTCCTATGACTACGGCGGTCCATACGCAGGGTTCAAGGGAGCCATCAATTTTTACCGGGATATCGAGCGGATGGTGAACAGCAAAATCTGGGGATTTCTGAAAGCGCCCTGGGAAAAGAATCCGGAATTGTCCGCCAACTATGTTTTTGACGAGTGAACAAACCATCTAATTCCATTTTGCATTCAAGATGACATCAAGGCGGCAAGGAGGAGGCGACGCAGGCTTACTGTCTGTAAGTTGAGAAGCCGACGACGCGGCCAACGAAGATGCCGCTTGAATGCGAATTGGAATAAGGAGAAACGCACATGCTGCTGAAACACACCACAACAGAAATAAAAGAAAGAACCGCCCTGACGGTCAATCCGGCCAAAACCTGTCAGCCCATCGGCGCCATGTACGCGGCTCTGGGGATTCACGGCTGTCTTCCCCACAGTCACGGCTCCCAGGGCTGCTACGCCTATCACCGCAGTTCCCTGACCCGGCATTACAAGGAGCCGGTCATGGCCGCGACCTCCGCATTCACGGAAGGGGCGTCGGTGTTCGGTGGCCAGGCCAACCTGCTCCAGGCTATTGATAATATGTTCACGGTGTATAAGCCGGATTTAATTGCCGTGCACACCACCTGCCTGTCGGAAACCATCGGGGACGACATTCCCCAGATCGTCAGTAAGGCGGTGGCGGACGGGAAGGTGCCGGCGGGTAAATATGTGATTCACGCCAACACCCCCAGCTATGTGGGATCCCATGTGACCGGGTTCTCCGCCATGACCAAGGCCATGGTGGATTATTTTGCGGAACCCGGCAAAAAGAACGTAACCGTGAACATCATTCCCGGTTACGTGGAGCCGTCCGACATGGAGGAGATCAAACGCATATGCAGCGCCATGGGAATTGAAATTATCATGTTCCCGGATACGTCAAGGGTGTTGAACGGGCCGTTAACCGGCCGGTTTCACATGTATCCCGAAGGGGGGGTGACGGTTGAGGCCCTTAAAAAAACCGGCCAGAGCAGGGGAACCGTGGCTTTGGGAAATATCGCATCGAGCGCTGCGGCCTTTGCCTTGGACACCAAATGCAAGGTGCCTTACAAGCTGCTGGATTTGCCCATCGGACTGCACGGCACGGACCTGTTCATCGACACCCTGCGCCAGATCGCGGGGGTCAATGTGCCGGATTCCCTGACATTTGAGCGGGGCCAGATGGTGGACATCATCTCGGACATGCACCAGTATTTTTACGGTAAAAAAGTCGGGCTGGTGGGGGACCCGGACCAGCTCCTGGCCCTCACCAAATTCCTGGTGTCCCTGGATATGCGGCCGATTCATATCGTCACCGGAACCCCTGCCGGGAAAAAATTCGGGGCCGAGCTGCGGGAAGCTGTCAAAGACGTGCCGTGCGACGTGAATATCCAATTGGGCGGCGACATGTTCCTGTTTCATCAACTGGTGAAAAATGATCCCGTGGATCTGCTGATCGGCAACACGTATGTGAAATATATCGCCAAAGACGAGGACATCCCGTTCATCCGCCACGGGTTTCCCATTTTCGACCGGATCGGGCACAGTTACCTGCCCACCGTGGGCTATCGCGGCGGCATCACGCTCCTTGAAAAGATTTTAAGCGCCCTGATGGACCGACAGGACCGGGATGCGACGGATATTAATATGGAGCTGGTGATGTGATTTTGAAATGTGACAAGCACAGCACGATAAATTTCACCTGCGGGAATCCCGCAGGTGAAAAATCAACCGGCAGATACCGGGAATGAGGCCGGTGACATTTGGAAAACAATAAACTATTATTGCCATTCGGCTACAATAACGATATGATTTTTCTAAAATTAGATAGCAGGACACACAAGAAAAACTCGAATTAATTGAAAAACTCATAGCCAACCACCGTGACCGGATACCGAATCATTTCATCCTGATCACCCGGACGAGATTTCGCTTTATCCCAATGGAGGACATCATATGAACGAAGAAATTCTTCTCCAAAGAATTGTCATAAATCCAAACATCATGTCAGGCAAACCTGTGATTAAAGGCACCCGCCTGACTGTCGAGTTTGTCGTGGAAAAATTAGCATATGGCGCAACATTTGAGGATTTGAAGCAGGATTATCCATTTCTTACGGATGAAGATATCCGGTCATCGCTTTTATATGCGGCAAAATGCCTTTCTATGGAGGAAGTTTACGCAGCATAGAAAAAAGGAAGGCTATTTATCGGATAAGGTCTCGGCCGTTTTACGGGAAAATGGGTTTGTATAATTTGTCAAACCATATCCATTTCGAGAAGCGCAAAGTTCCTATATCGATTATTTCGGGGCCAAAAAGGGCGAAATAGACGCCGTAAACACCTATGCTTGGGAGTGAAATATTAAAAATACAACATGTTAATTTGGCCCGACCCTATTTCCAGCCCTATTTCCAGCCCTATTTCCACGATGAATTTTTACGGCGATCAATACAACCTTAAATAAGTTAATAAGTTTGGGGCGTCCCATATTTCCGGCCTCGTCCAGGCCGGCTTGGGCGCTACCATGAGTGGTGACATCCCGTCTCACGTAACGGGAAAAACGATTATCATATGATGACAACGAAAATCCGGCGATACTTTATACCCGCTGCTGGTTTCGCGGAGGTGATCCGAATACCGGTGATTCCTTTCCGGGAAAGCAGGGTATGGGTTCAGCGGACATTGGAGCTTTTGAGATATGGATTTGAAGGTGTTTTGCGGGCAGCCGGAAAATAAATAACCCAGCATGGCCGCCTCGCTTGAGAATGCGGCATAGCGCGCTGTGAGAAGGTTGCCGGTAATTTCGTTCACATATTTCGCAACTCCGCGCTCTGTTTTGATTACTTTTGCCTCGATGGTGAAATGCGAACGGACATTGCCGCCTCTCAGACGAAATCCGAGGTCTGACCTGGGCGATGGACCTGTTGCTTTTCCTTTCTCAGGTTCCGGCGGTTGATGGATTACCTGAAAAGGAGAATAAGGCGTTGTATCCTGGATTCGGCAATAGGCCGCGTAGGTGATGTCATCCTCCAGGTTTTGGTCGTCTTTGGCGGCGTTGAATTTTTCTCTCGCCAGTTGGTCAAAGCCTTGCCATACAAATCCGAGCAAAATATCGACGGCATCCGGTCGCCACTTCTTGGCCAAAAGGACAAAATCTTCGGGAACGGGATAATTCGATTGAATCGGAGTGGAACGTCGCTTCATGTCAGTGAAGCCCCGTGCCCACGGCGTCCGGGTCCGACCACTGAATAAAATCAAAAGCCACTTCGTCCGCGTCCCGCAGGGCAGCGGAACGCGTCCAATATCTCACTTGGTTTGGTTTGATCAGGAAGACGGTTTGGACATGACGTTCCTCGCCCTTTACACTGACTTGGATGGTTTGATAGATTCTGGATACTTTTCTGTAAAAAACCGTTTCATTGCTACCTGCCCGGCTTTGAAACGCCCGATCCAGCTCCGCAATCCTTGACAACAGGTCGTCATTGCCGATTCGCTCGTAACGGATAGTCTCCTGGCCCGGCCAATCCAGATGAATCCCAACCAGACAGAAAGGAAAGTTAGCACCGGATGCGGGCAGGAATATGCTGGCGCAAATAGATTTTTCTTGACCAAAACCCGATTTTAGAACTTTGACAAACCATTCGCAGTACTGTGTAATGCCACCATTATCCTTATTTGTACAGAATTGTAATTCCTTGTATCCATTAGAGATTTCATACGCTTTGCTTTTAAAATCACATAGACTTATTAGTAAAAAGTCGTCGACAAGTCCTTGTTCAACCTCATTTATGCCATAAAGCCTAAATGAAATACGGTCTATTTCATCCAAACTCATGTTTGACAACTGAGTACAGGTGTATTTTGAGCTTTTCGGAAATGGCAAACGTTCCAGATCACCTTTTCTCAACGAAGGCCTATAACTAGCCAATCTTCCGGAGGTTAAGTAATAATAGTAGACCGCAAATGAACTATTTGCGGCTATCGCATAAATTGCAAGAGCTCTTTCATTTGCTTTTATACCCATGAAAGACTGAGAATAGAGTAAATGTTTTTCGTTATTTGGCGTGACAATTATGGCTTTAAATCGGCCGTCCTTGACTTTCCAAGATTCCCTCATTAGTAAGGCCGGCAATTCAAATATAGCCAAATTTCGCTTGCGCTCGAACATATCATTCTTGTTGATGGGAAAGGGTGTTAAATCAGTGACAATATGCAAATCTTGAAATAATTCATTATTCTCAAGAATGGGATAGTCTAAGCGATCTGAATCCGGTTTTGCATTTTTTTCCCCACGAATAAAACCCTCTGTTGCCCCCCAACTGATAAACTCATGATTGGAGCGAATTCTCATAATCAGCTCAAAATCCCTCCGTCCGCCCCACATCAATGCCGGCCAAACCACAGGTTCGTCGGCGGCTTCTTCGGGCCAAACCCAGTTCAGGTCCTGCGCGTCGATCACAATACGGTATTGCTCTTCATCGGTATGTGTTTGTTTGGGCGACCAATAGGCAATCGGTTCCCCGTCCGGCGGTATCGGCCGCATCCGGATGACGCACGCCGGCCCAACGGCTTCTGGAAAAATATTTAAAAACCGGATCGCCGAGAGGTTGACGATTTCATCGACTTTGTAATCGCTGAACAGTTTTTTGCGAAATTCCAGCGCGGTCGGGCTTACATTGAAAAGCAGGGAACCGGCTGGCTGGATCATGCATATGTGTCCGGTCGGCTTGCATAATTTGGCGGCTTTCGCCAAAAATAGCGTGCCAGCCTGTTTGTCAACCGGCTTGATACCGTTTTCATTCGCCCATTGCCGGGCCACGGCGGTCAGGCTTTGTTTGCCCCAGGGTGCGTTGCCGATAATCAGATCGTATTTGTGTTTGTCGTTTTTGGTATTGATTTCCGGAATGTCTTCCGCAAAAAAATCGGCTGTTTTAAGGGTGACGTCCCGCAAAGGGGGGAAACGGACTTGGGTCCAATAGTGTTTCGGGTCGATTTCATCGCACATGGCAAGGTAGAGGCTGAAGGACGAAACCCGGATCGCGTTTCGGGTTGCATCAATATCCACGCCGAAAATATTTTTTTCGAGCAGTTCCCGGAGCAAGGTCGCTGGCGGCTCTTTGCCGGGATTTGCATTGCGCCAGCGATTTACAAGGCGTTGAAAGGCCTTGACGAGGAAAACGGATGATCCGCAGCAAGGATCAAGGATTCTGAGGTTATGGTCTTTCCCGCTCCACGGCAGAACTTTATCAAGCATGAAGTCCACGAGAAATGGCCGGGTGTAATGCTCACCGATGCCGGATTCTCCGTTTTCCCGATGGGTAACGAATTCCTCGTAAATACAGCTGATAAATTCGAGCGGGATTGTGTCAAAGGAATATTGGGGCCAGAGAAGATACTGGCCGTCTTCCATTTTCAGGTTGCCGCTGACAAAATCCGCAAGCATATCCAAATGCGCATTTTTTACATGCCGCTCTTCATCCGAATAGCTCCGAGGAAAAAGATCACCGTTGAAACGTTTGTTGAGCCAGCGAAACAACGCAAATAGATCGGATTTGTTTCGAAGAATGGACGGCAAATCCTGATAGGAATCTGAGAGCACGCCTTCCCGGCACAATGTGTTGAGGCGCTTTGGATTCAACGCGGCATTTCCCTGGCTGTCTTTGCGATGGAAAAGGAATTGGACAAATATGATGCGGGCAAGCAGATCATGCGCAATATCCATGGGAAGATGAACCGTCGAAGGTTCATGCGAGGATCGAAACACCCCTGCTTGATCGCTATTGCCCGCCGAAACCTGTTTTTTCAGGATCAGCTTTTCCCGTACATATCGCAGATTCTTCAGAAGCGTTGTATCCGCTCGCTGATCCCGGTCAAAACGATCTGGATAGTTCGCAACAAACTGACCGGAGGCCAGATACATCCAGTGAAGAGAGTCGGTCAATACGCCAATGTCAAGAGAAACGCCGTCGCCGCATTGAACGAGCGGCCCCTTGGCAAAACGGCCGGATGCCTCGGGTTTTTCAAAACAACTCCAGGCGCGTACGAGATGAGGTTCCAGGGTTATCAACAGAGGGGACCGGCAAAAATTCCATGCCAGTCTTCGCGTTTCATCCAGCTCGCCCGGTGTTAACGGTTTTACGAATTCACAAATCAGCGCAATGGGTGCATCGGCGCTATGGCCACTTGCATTGCCTGTAAGAACGCCCACGCGTATCAGGCCCGCCCCCAACTTACGTTCAAGGGGTTTCTCGATTTTCAAGCGCGCCAAACGGCTGTAATATGCCGGTCCCGCTCCGGATGGATAAAGAATATGTTCGGGCAAGGGCCAGTGCAGCCGCGTATGGAAATCAGGAAGCAATGATGAAAGCATTTGTATCTTTTTATATGTGATTAGTTTTCAAGATATGCCTTTTACGATTTCCTTTCAGCATACTCTTGAGCGCGCGTTTTGTAAACATTTCAAAAAAAATGGAACAGATTTTTTTGCCCATATACGCATTGAGGGCTTTCTCCGCGTCTTGGAGTTCCGGCATTTGGCGTAGGCAGTTGATTCGTTGGACATCGGCCATGTCTTTTTTGGGGCGAGTCCGATGGACACGGGAAGTTCGGGGGGGCATCATATCGATTTATCCTTGAAAATATCCACTCAACAAAAGAAATTCCGGGAACACCGATATTTTTGTGTATTAATTGTTTCTGCATGTCTGAATTTCACATGCGCCGCGCGGCGCATGTGGAAATTAATAATTCGGATGGGCCACGGTATAATCCAGTTGGGCAATCAGCGCGTCGCATTCCGGCCATTCGGATTTGGTCTGTTTGTTGGGCAACTGGGTCAAATAACGGGCTGGATAAACTGATTTTTTATCCCTAATGTTTCTGATGACTGATAAAGAACTTTGTCGCAAGTAATCAATTCCGCCCCTAAATCCCAGCAACAGGCCAAATGAAGCGAGTCCAACGTTCTTAAAGCTGTCTTTCGGCCTGTCAGCCATTTTTCAGCCTGACTATAATGCCTTTTGATGATCGGTTTTTGTAAAAAAAGACCGAAGCCAACATCTTTGGCAAAAGTGTTTTCAATAACAATGGCTTGGGCATCTGAAATTTCATTCATACGCACCCATCGGGCCAGGGCCGCTGCGAATTCGACTTTGGTGAGATCGCTGATAATTACCGGCGGTCTCAACGAAATCAGCAATTCCTGTATTTTCATGCTGGCCGGTTCTTCGCGATAATACGGCAACAGGGCGCTTGTATCCAGATAGAAAAGATCAGCCGTGTTCATCGTTCATCCCGTATCTCACGAATGAAATCAGCAGCACATTGTTTTGACGGCGGCAGGCTGGAACGAAATTCATGCCGATCCGGGAAACGAAGTTCTTCGTTCATATTGTCAATAATCACCAGCTTTGCGACAGGTTTGCCCCGGCGTGTGATGATCACCTTTTCGCCGGCTGAAACCGCGTCCAAAAGCTGCCCGATATTTTGGCGCGCCTCGCGCACACTTACTTTTTGCATGGTTTGTCTCCTGCTGGTAGATAGTGCCCGATTGTTTATCAATCGTATATTTAAAGTGTACACGCTAAATGTGTAATCGTCAAGGCGATTTTAAAGTCAGTTATTTCTGTATATTAATGGTTTCGGAATGTCTGAATTCCACATGCGCCGCGCGGCGCATGTGGAAATTAATAATTCGGATGGGCCACGGTATAATCCAGTTGGGCGATCAGCGCGCTGCACTCCTGCCGTTTGGCTTCCAGGTCTGCGACCCATCGGACAGCCTCTTCCCGGAGCTGCAAAACGGTTTCCCGCTCCAGCCGGTAAAGCCCTTCCTGAGTGCTCAGCAGTTCGGGGATAGCGGTCCCGGCAATCAGGCGGTTCATGGTTTGTTTGTATTTGTTCACGACCTTGTCATTGGGATTTACATACGGAAACGCCGCCTGTTTGATTTGCCGGATGCGGGCGCTCAACTGCCGGGAAGGGAGGTTTTTATTGATGCATTCCTGAATTAGATCGAATTTGGTCTGATCGTCTGGCAACTGGGTCAATAATTTCTGATTGGTGTAAACCAGCCGGTCGATATCGATCCCTATGGTTCTCATGCGCCTCAGTTGTGCGGCGACCTGTATCATTACGCCAAGTTCCCGGCGCGTCAGCGAAAGGTCGGGACGCCGGCAGAGCTTGGAGAAACTGAATATAATGGGGTCGGGAGAACCTAAATATGAATTTTCAGCTTTATGGCCGCTTCTTTAAGTCTTTTATCCGCAGTCCATAAATGGGCATTAGACAGCATGGCTGACGCTAAAAGATGTATATCAACAAAACCAATCCCAATCCCGAAAAGTTCATATTGTTTCACAAAATATAAGTATTCTTCAAGATCAATGGGAAACGCCGATGGAAGTGTTTGAAGCAGTGAAAGAATTTCTGAACGGTTTTTAATGTTGCCACATGCTAATTCTCCGATAACAAAAGGGTGGCATACGACTTGCGCATCCATCAACAATTTTTCAAGGCGTTGATTCCCCTTTCGTAAGTGATCAACCCAAATTGACGTATCAACAAGAATCATAACTAAATTTTGGGCAACCTTCGTCTGGGGATTTGGCGCAGATCATCTTCTGATCCGCCAAGCATCGCAAGCCTTTTAGCGCTTTCACGGGCGATCAAGGCTTCCAGTCCAAGCCGTATAAGGGTTGTTTTTTCTGAGATACCAGTCAAGCTGGAAGCTTTTTTCAAAATTGTATCATCTATGTTTAATGTGGTTCTCATATGCATATATGAGCACCATATATGCATTGCTGTCAACTGATTTCCTCCTGATTGGTAAAGTTGACCACAGCTGTTGATTTCCAAAAAAAATGTAACTGATTTTTCTGATTATTTTGACTGTGACAGTTATTTTCCGGATTATTTAAACTGGATTCGCTGCGCTCAATCATTTTATTGGGTTTTTTAAGGCATAGGTG
>JBAQUK010000057.1:0-12894 GCA_049297455.1 Desulfosalsimonadaceae bacterium
TAGTAAAAAATTATGTCAAGCTAAAAACCCGAACAAATACTGATTTTTTGAAAAATCTTCAAACAGGACTAAATTTATAACATCAAGTTTTTATGACTTATTTTTGTTTCCGGTCAACCACTAGTTACATGTAGCCATGCATTTCGAGCATTTGTGTGGCCATTTCCAGAATGGCCGGCTCATTTTCCACCAGCAGGATGGTTTCGTGGCCGCGCTCAGCCTGCTCCGCCGGACTTTCCTTCTGCATCTGTCCGGCCTTGAGCTCATGCCTGGGCAGATAGATGGTGAAGGTCGTCCCCTGTCCCGGTTCGCTGTATACGTCGATAAAGCCGTTGTTCTGCTTGACGATGCCGTAGACCGTGGCCAGCCCGAGTCCCGTACCTTTGCCCATGGTCTTGGTGGTGAAAAACGGTTCGAATATTTGCCCCAGGGTTTCCTTGTCAATGCCTTTCCCGGTGTCGCTGACGGCGAGCCGCAGATACTCGCCGAGGATACATCCCGGTTTCTCCGCGCAAAAGGCTTTATCTAAAGCAACGTTTTTCGTCTCAATGGTGATTTTGCCCACATCATGGATGGCGTCCCGGGCGTTGACGCACAGGTTGGCAAGAATCTGGTCAAGCTGTGACGGGTCCACCTTGACCGGCCAAAGATTCGCCCCCGGCTCCCAGATAAGGTCGATATCCTCGCCGATGAGCTGCCGCAGCATCTTGATCATGCCCGCCACAGTCTCGTTTAAATCGATGACCTTGGGCGCGATGGTCTGTTTGCGGGCAAAGGCCAGCAGTTGTCGCGTCAGGTCGGCGGAGCGATTGGCGGCTTTCCGGACTTCCGCAAGATCCACAAGAAGAGACTGGGACGGGTCCGCCTTTGCCATGGCCAGTTCCGTAAACCCTAAGATCACGCTCAGCATGTTGTTGAAGTCGTGGGCCACGCCCCCGGCCAGCCGGCCCACCGACTCCATTTTCTGGGCCTGATGAAACTGGGCTTCGAGTTTCGTCTTCTCCTCCTCCGCCCGCTTGCGCTCGGTGATGTCGGTGTGGAGACCGACAAGCGCCGTAACGCGGCCATTGCTGTCCTTGTTGGCATACGCCCTGATCAGAATATCCCGCACGCTCCCGTCTTTGGCGACCATTTTCACTTCTCCGTCCCACCGCCCCCCGGCCTTTATCGTCTTGAATATTTCGTCAGCCACCGTTTCATCCACATATACGGAAGGCGGATTATCGCCAATAGTGCCAAACAGGTCATCAAACGCCGCATTCTGGTAAAAATGCTTTCCTTCCGGGGTGGACAGCCCGATGACGTTCGACGAGTTATCCACCGTTTCCCGGAACATCCGCAGCTCGCTCTCCACCCGCTTGCGCTCGGTGATGTCCCGCCCCAGCACCACCATCCCCCGGCGCTTTCCATCCCCATGAAACAGCGGGACCTTGATGACATCGAACACCTTAACCGTTCCATCCGGAAGCGGAATGGTCTTATCATACCGTGTGGTTGTGTGCGCCTGCCATGTCCTTTCATCGGTCGCTTCACGGATGAGAAAATCTTCCCGGTAAAAATCGCTGAACCCGGCAAGCTCCGAGTCCGTCTTGCCCCTGTAGTCAACGCCGGTCAATCCGAAAAGCTCAAGATCCGCCTGGTTTGCTTCCAGCCAGCGCCCTTCTCCGTCTTTAAAGCACACGATGTCCGGGGTGGCGTTGATCAGCGTGCGCAGCCGCTCCTCACTTTCCCGATGGGCCTCCTCCGCCTGCTTGCGCATCAGCGCCCCTCCGATGTGCAATGCGATCCCTTCCATGAGTTCAACCGATTCAAGGGAGAACCGGCCTTTACGCCGATCGTTGAGCTGGATCAGACCGACAATCCTGTCCTTATTCCGAACCGGCACCAGGGCCATGGATGCATAGCCGTGATGCATGCATTGATTGCGTGGATTAATTCGGGGATCATCATCGGGTGAAAGGTTGAGCAATGGGAATGAATCGTTCGTCCAAAAGCTTCCCCCCCGCGTGAAGAGCGGATTCGCCGGGTCGGTCTTACCGGAGATAACCAGTCCGCAGGTGCATTCCAGCCTGACGCTGCCGTCCGGATTCCTGCACGCCTCCCCATTCGCATTGCGCTCGATCAGTGTGTTTTCCGTCAGCAGAAAATCATTTGAAAAGCCTTCCTGGACGAAATACGGGAAATCCTCCCCGTCCTGCAGGCGAATCCCCACGGCATCGAACCCGATCCGCGCCTTTACTTCAGCGAGGACGCGCCGGATGCAATTCTCCATATTTCCCGGCTCGTTCAGTATCTGCAGGATTTCCCTGCCCGTTTCCCGATATGTTTCCGTAAGCTTGAGATGGGTGATGTCCCGTACCGTGCCCTGTGAATGCATTCCCGCCGATTTTCATCCGGGTCAGGAGCACTGTGGCGGGGAAATCCTCGCCATTGAGCCGCCGGTGGGTCCATTCAAATGAAAAGGAACCGTCCCGCATGGCCGTTTCGAGCATCGCCAGGGCTTTTTCACTGGAAAGCCGGCCGTCGGGCTGCCGCTCCGGCGACACGTCCCACGGCCTCATGGAGAGGAAATCCGCCTCGTCTTTTGCCATGAACATCCGCCTCATCGACGGGTTGCCGGAAGTGAACCGCCATGAAGGGGGTTCGAGAATCATAATGGCGTCGGCGGAGCTTTCGAAAATCGCGCGATATTTAATCTCGCTTTTCAGAAGCGCCGCTTCCGCCTGCTTGCGCTTGGTAATGTCCTTGGACAGAGTGAGAATCCCGACAGGTTTGCGGTCCTTATCCCGCAAAAAGGAGAGACTGACCTCCACCCAGATAATGGCGCCATCCTTCCTGTATTCTTCCAGCTCCAGAATACGCGTTCTGTCGGGATCAGCCGTTCCGGAGGCCTCCAGTTGCATCTCTTGTTCGAAGACGGCAAGGGCGTACTTCAGGGATTCCGGGCTTAAGACCTGTTCAAGGGTCTGCCCCTTGGCCTCCTCAACGGTAAATCCCCGGAGAGCCTTGATGGTCGGGTTGACATAGACAAAGCGCAGATCCATATCCATGATCGCTATGGTTTCCGCCGTGTTTTCCACGATTAAACGGAACTTTTCCTCGCTTTCTTTCAGCGCCGCTTCCAGTTCCAGAACTCTTTTTTTCAAGTTTTCCGGGGAGATATCGTCCATGTGAAAGTCCTTTTCAAACCGTTGAAAAATGGAATGGAATGGAATGAATAAACTTGAATGCTGTCCGGCCGGAGAGGGGCTTAACGGCTAACGATATGGCAGGTAATTCGGCCGGGCGATTTTGTTTAATTAAAGATGTGGCGTCCCTAATATATATCGGATTCCCTTGCCGGTTTCAAGGGATAAGCCGATGGTGCGCCGCAGGCAAACAAAAAGGGCGTCACAAAATAAAATTTTGTGATGCCCTTTTGTTTTCGTGGAAGGGTTAACTAGATAACCGTTACATCGGTTGCCGCAGGACCTTTTTGTCCCTGCGATACAGTAAAGGTTACTTTATCGCCTTCGTTCAGGTTTTTAAAACCGGTTGCATTGATGCTTGAGTGATGAACAAACACATCCGTGCCGTTTTCCTGCTCAATAAAACCAAAACCTTTTGATCCGTTAAACCATTTTACAGTTCCATTCGCCATAGTGACTTCCTCCTTTCATAATATTTTCTTTGTTCCAAACTTCAGGAGGCCACTACTTAAAATGGATGTTTCCCTTGGGCAGAAACCGACCTGAAAATCCATTCAGGTCATTAAAGATTACTCGTAAGATAGCTATGATAAATATATTGTCAACTTTAATTTTAATAAAATTTTAATAAATTCAATAATTTTTGATATCCTTCACTCCCATGGCGACCCATTGGCCCATATTCATCAAGAGGTTGCGTCCATTCCGTTTGGCCGGTTTATTTTGTTTTCAAGAATCTCCCGGACTTTATGGGACAGGGATTTAACATCAAAGGGCTTCTGGATAAACCCGTTGCATCCTTTTTTTAAAATTTCGGCCGCCTGTTCATTGAAGCTGTAACCGGACGAGAGAAGCACCTTCACTTCCGGGTCGATTGCTTTCACCCGGTCATACACCATGCTGCCGGAAATTTCCGGCATGATCATGTCCAGAACCACCAGGGCAATTTCGTCCTTGTTTTCCTTAAAAATCGTTTCGGCCGTTTTCCCGTTGCTTGCGGTCAGCACGTTGTAGCCCATCATACCCAGCATTTCAGCCCCCACCTCAAGGACCATGGCTTCGTCGTCCACCAGAAGAATGGTCTCCCGGCCGGCCAGCATTCCCTGGGAAGGCTTTGATTCCGGGGAAACCGCTTTCCCCGACGCCGGCAGAAACACATTAAAGGTCGTGCCTTTTCCCGGTTGGCTTACTATGGTGATAAACCCGTTATGGTTTTTGATGATCCCATACGCCGACGACAGCCCCAGCCCGGTGCCCCGGCCCATTGCCTTTGTGGTGAAAAACGGATCAAAGACCTTTTTCTGTGTTTCCGGATCCATGCCGACGCCGGTGTCGGTTACGGATATTTTTACGTATGTTCCGGGATTTAAGTCATGCGGCCTGACGTCCGTTTCCGCAAGTTCCGTGGTTTCCGTCGCGACACTCAAGGCGCCGCCGCCGGGCATGGCCTGCCAGGCATTGACAAACAGGTTTAAGAGTACCAGCTCAATCTGCACCTTGTCGGCATCCACCGGCGGCACCACGTTCAGGCCGGTGATGATTGTAAGCTCCTTTTTCGCCCGCCCGAACATGGAAGCTGTTTTCATGATCAGTTCATTCATGTCGATGGTCCGGATCTCATACTTTCCTTTTCTGGCCAGCCCCAGCAACTGATAGGTCAGGCGCGCCGCATCAGAGATATATTCCTCCATGTTTTTCAACCGTTTAAAATTCGGTTGCCGGGGGTCCAGATGGTGCAGCATGATGCTGATGTTTCCCTGGAGGCCCATCAGAAGATTATTGAAATCATGGGCCACGCCGCCGGCCAGGGTGCCCAGGGCCTCCAGCTTCTGGGACTGAAGGAGCTGCGCTTCCAGCTTTTTCTGCTCCGTGATGTCCCGTGCGATAAACAGCAACGCCGGCCTGTCTTCCCAGTTGATCTTCATGGAGCTGACCAGTACCGTCATGATGTTTTCATTTTTTCCGATAAACCGGTACTCCACCAGACCCGGACCCAGTGTGCCGTCAAGCCTGCCCCGATACCTTGAGTCGGCAGTCTCCCGTTCATCGGGATGAATCAGTTCCGTAAACGACATTCCCTGAAATTCCGCGGCGGAATACCCCATCAGCTTTAACGCCGCCGGATTTGAAAAAACGATGTTACGGTCCTGAATAATGACAATCGCGTCCGTGGCGTTTTCCACCAGGGCCCGGTATTTATCCTCCGAAGTTTTCAAGGCCTGTTCCGCTCGCAGGCGTTCGGCGATTTCCTGCTGAAGGGCCACCACTTTTTCCTCAAGCTCCTCTGCATGTTCTGAAATCAGCTTATCGCGTTCCCGGTAAAAATCGATCTTCAGATACAACTCCTCCGGGGTGAGGGCAAGGGACGCCAGAATCTGCCCGTAAGCCGCCGTCAGCTCCACCTGCTCTTCCGGAGTAAACACCGCGGCTTTTTCAAATGCCTTGTGAGCCTCCGCCGTGCCGATGGACCCGGCAAGGATTTTTTTCACCCGGCCGCAGAATTCCGCCATTTCAAGGACGGTAATCAGGGATTTCTCAGTAATCCCCTGAGCATCAAGGCTTTTGAGTATCACCGCCCAGGCGTTGGCACGGGGCATATACTGACTGAGCATCCGGATGATCTGCGGAAGTTTTTCCTGCATGGATATGGAGGGTTCTTTCAGAACCGGCGGCGGATGAACCGCATCCGGCGTCAGCAGGTCGATAAATTCGCTTAACACCTTGTCCGCATCCGCATTTTTTTCAAAAACCAGAGAGCCTGACACATAGAGACCGATATTAACGAGCAGGCTCCAAAATACACCATGGCTGAGCGGATCCATGGCGGTAACGCCCATAAGCGCTTCCGGCCGGAGCAGCCCGATACCCCACGGACCGTATAAAAGCAGGTCTGACGAAAGCCATCCGCTGTTAATCAGGGACGGCAGCAGCAGATGATTGGTGATCATCGTGGCCATGGTCATGGAACTGACCATGATCATGCTCATGGCCGCCGAAAACCCGCCGAGAAAAACCAGGAGCGCCAGCCACGGTTTTCCGAAGGCAAGGGGCATCCGGAGAACGAACGTGTCGGCCGTCCCGATGGGGAAACCCTTTATCAGCCCGGCCATTGCAATGGGCAGCACGAAAATATTAATCAAAAACAGATAAAGCGGGAACAGCCACATGGCGGTAAGAATATGTTTTTCATTGGAATTTTCAATCACCGCCACATGGAACTGCCGGGGAAGGAACAGCATCCCCGACATGGCTAAAATCAGGTACGTCATCCATAACATAAACGAGGACGCGCCTTCCGGCCCGATGGTCTGACGCCCGGAAAAAGGGGTTTCCGAAAACCGCTGAAAAATATCATCCATGCCGTTAAATAAAAAATAGGTGACGAAAATGCCGGCAAAAAGAAACGTACACAGCTTGACCAGGGATTCCACCGCCACGGCGGTCATCATGCCCTGGTGGCGTTCGGTCGGGTCCAGGCGCCGGACGCCGAACGCCGAAAGCAATGGTAAAGGCGATCATGAGCCCGATGAAAATCGGATCGACAAAAGTAAAAATCCAGGCGTTCCCGCCTTCCGGATGTGAGATCAGGAGAAACGTCGTCACGATGGACTTGATTTGAATCGCGATATAAGGGGCAATGCCGACAAAGGCAATCACGGACGCCATTGCCGCAAGCAGCCGGGAATTGTTATAGCGTGCGGCAATAAAATCGGCGATGCTGTTGATCCGGTGGGTCTGCTTTATCCGGACCAGTCGCCTCAGTATGGTCCACCAGAAAAAAGCCCCGATGGTCGGGCCGATAAACAACGTCAGAAAAAGCATGCCGGATGTGGCCGCAAACCCGACACTGCCGTAATAGGTCCAGGACGTACAGTATATGGCCAGGGAAAGGGAATAGACGATTGCGTTATTCCCCCAGTGGATCCCTTTGGCGGCCTGTTCTTCCACCCATGTGGCGACAAAAACCAGCAGACCGATATAAAGGCAGATGACAAATATAATGGTCGATCCGGCAAACATGTTTATAAATCCCTTTTGCCGTCGGCATCCTCGGTTGTGAGGGCGCGAAACAGGCGTTTTGAAAGTATAAACAAGATGCCGATGGTGATTGCCCAGATGAAGAAAAGATAAAAAAACAGGGTGTTAAGACGAGAGAGAAGCGACGGGGACAGAAATGGCCACAAAAACAATATCAGAAAGACGGCAAACAGGATAAAGCGCAATTCGGTTTTCAGGACAATTTTTTCTGCAACTTTCATGGAGTTCACCCATTTGTGATAAAGTTACATGAACCGGGACATTGCCAGGCGGAAACCCGGTGCTCGATAGAAGAAGAAATAGCATGAAACCGATGCGGCGAACAGGAATTGAATTTGGGCTAACGCGGCCCTGGACCGCTCAAACAGGGGAAAATACAGTGATCTGAATTTGTTATGCCGGATTATGACAAATGCGAAAAAACCTGTCAAGCATTACGAAGAGGAGATTTGGGGGCGGTATTGAATGTCTTAAATAATGCCTATAGTCCGTGGCGCATGAATTGATACCGTCTCTTTAATTACAATAGGTAATAGCGGTATCAAGTCATGTGCGAAGACCTATAAGTAGAAGGCGAGTCGTTTGACAAAATTTTCCTTTTCAATTCTTTTGGCGATATACAAATGGAGGAATTTTTCCCCTTTTGGGGAAACTTTAGAAAAAGCAATGCCGAACCGGGAACCCTGAAGATGGACAATTTTTCCTGTGGCCTTCACCAGGACCCTTTTAGGATATGGCAGACTTAATGCAAGCTCGATCTGTTCATGCAAGTTGCACCCCTGAAACGCATTTGGCGCGATAATGCCAACCCCGTCTCTGGAAACATCGACGACTTTAAATTCATCCATAAAATCAACGCCGATCAGCGAGACATTCACAGGATTCCCCGTCTCAGGCTTTACCCGCAGATACCTTCTTCTTGTCTTTACACCGGACATAGACCCCCACGGTTGCGCATTTCAATGTTTTTATCCGGAAACCGGCTTTGGTGCCTGCCTATTCCTTCCCGTATGCACGCTGATGCCCATACCGGTAAAAGCCTGAGGCTTCCTCGGAACGGATCATTTCCAGTTCTTCGGCGCTGAACCTTCCGGCCTGCAATTCCTTTAATTTCTGCTCCTGTTCTTCCCCTTCGTATTTGGAGAGAATCGCTTCGCGCTCGGCCATATATTGCCTGCCGCTGTCCCAGGTCTTGTCCCTCTGGGCATCAAGGTCATCCCAACGCTTTACGGCTTCTTCATCCAGTCCCATGGCCTTTCGTAAATTCACGAGCTTTTCCCGGCGTTCTTCCAACGGCAGGGCGTGCAGGTTTTCCTGAACGGTTTCCAGAGAAAGGAATTTGTTCATCAGCTCGGTCTGACGTCTGCTGATAAACCGGTCGGCCTTGTCTTCATAGGCGTTTCGGATGGTGGTCACATACATGTCGAGCTTTTCGTCAATGCCGGTGTCTTTGGATTCGGCAATGGAATTCAGGGTGTCTGTAATCAGTTCATTTTTAAGGGCATTTTCCCAGATAACATACGCATCATCCCCAAAAACCTGAAACCGGGTATCCCACAGGGCGTTGTTCCGGTCCTTGCCGGACATACCCATCATTTGATCGCGGTTCCCTTTGAGCCATTCGTTGTACTGGGTCAGGTTGTTGTATTGTTCAAAGAGCTTATCGGCCATATCCGGAAACATGCTTTTCAGAAAATCATAGATCCGGGTTTCCCAGTCGTCGGGATACTGGTTCTTCAAATACGCCAAAATTTTTTCGATGGCCCGGATCTGGGTATGGGCGTGAAAAATGGTATTCCCGAATTCATTTCGCATATAGGCGATCATGTCCGAGTCCGACGTCGGAAAAGCCTCCCCCTCACCTGCGTTGTTTTTGGCGTTTTCCATCTGTTTTTGGGCAGAGCCATCTTTCCAGATGGTTTCCGTCTTGTCCGCCACTGCCGGAATTTTTTCAGCCGTGGCCCGGATGCCGTCTTGGGGATTCCGGTCAGGCTCACCCGTACCGCGCATCAACAGATATCCGGCAGCCACAAGGCATATGATCGCCGCAAGAATTGCAAGTCTGGTCCATCGGGATTTTACATATTTTGTCACAGCATCCTCCTCCGTATCGATTCCGCTTTCTCTCCGTAATTTCCAGCAATATCCATTTCCGCTACTTTATCTTTTTGTGTGCGGCGATACAATGCCAAACCTTTCTATACACCGGGTCTATTCCTAAACGGGTAAAAAAAGGGAGCTTTTACCCGTTTCAAGGCAAAAGCTCCCTGGTGGTTTGCTGGCTAAACGGATTTTGTTAGAAGCCGTTGTCCGCGATATAATCGGTCATGGCCGCATAAAATTCCATTTCGTCAAACATGTCGGGCGGTACGCCGATAACATCCACATGATCCTGGGGAATTTTCCAGTTGTGGGACGTCATCATGGCGGAGGTGGGGGCATTCAGGCTGGTGCAGTTGCCGGTGTCGGTTTTTTCGTAAACGTAATCCAGGCAACCGAAACATTCGCTGTGCTGCAGGCGGTATCCCATCTGTTGGGAGTTGATGCCCACAAGACCATCATCGTCATCGTCGTTCAGGCTGCCGTCTCCCGTGCCTAATGCGCCGTCGCCGTTCGCATCGGTGGTGGCGTAGCCGTCGCCGTCAATATTCATCCACGCCGCCTGCACCAGGTACAGGGCCGGGTTCATGTCCCAGCCGTTCTGGCCGGTGATAAAAGAGCGGGGCCGGAGCATGTAGGTGGTGCTGGCCGGATACGTCACGTTAAACGCCTTCATGCCCGTGGTCTTTCCGTCCGTTGCGCTGAAATCATCATAAACCAGCTGTTTCATGGCTTCGGTGGCGTCGTTGCCCGCACCATAGACCACATTTCCGTAATATTCACAAAGGGTTGTCACAATGCTCTGGACGCCGGGTTTCAACTGAAGCACATATTTGGCGATGGGAGATCCGCGGTGCGGGGAGGAAACACTGATGCCGTATTTGACGATGGTGCGAGCCTTGTTGGTGTAAAGCAGCTTGGCCGCCTTGCGCATGTCGATGCCGCCCTGGGAATGACCCACCAGGTTGATATAGGCTGCGCCGGAAGAGGCCATGTAGCCCAAAATATCCTGATACAGTTCGTATCCGCGCTGTTCGGAATTGTGGAAGGGGGTGACCGACGCCACAAAGGATTTCTGGGCCGAATTGATGTCGCCGTTGCAGCTGACTTCCAGAAACTCATCGCAGGGATCCAGAACAAAAACGCCGTAATCATCCCCCCAGTAGTCATAACCAAGAATGTCGTCAAACCCGGCCATTCCGTGTGCGAATACGATGGGATAAATGGTTTTGTTGGCGTCTCTCGCCATAGCCGATCCGGTGATGCCCAGCATGAGAATACATAATAACAATACCATCCATTTTTGTTTTTTCATAGATCCCGCCCCCCTTATATTTGATGCCGGTTATTTAAACTTCGGTCACATGTTCACAACTTTATTTTTTTTGTAAACACTGTTCCGGTTGATTTAAAAATGCATCGTTTCTTTAAAAAAAACAATCGGGGAAACCCTGATTTTACGTTTCGATAATCCTGATTTTAATTTTTTACCCAATTCGGGGAGACGGTCCGATAGATTTTTAAGACCGTTTTTGAGTGGCAAGACAGCAATGGAAAGAATTTCTTACGTTGCATTCATAATTTTTCTGCACACCGCATCCTGGTTGATGCGGCCGCATTGGATGGTGATGTCCGCATTCCTGGTGTAGAGATTGAAGCGTTCTTCAAACAATTCTTCCAGGCTCTGGTCCGGCCGTTTGGCGATTCCCCGGCTGCTGAAATCCCCCAGCCTTTTTGATATTTCATCAAAATCCACATCCAGAAAAATGACGGTACCGTCGGATTTCAGGTGATTCATGGCCGAATCGCTGTACACGGCGGAGCCGCCCGTGGCGATGACGTGGTTTTTCACGGAAAGGCCGAGAATCACCTGTTCTTCAATGGCACGCAACGCAATGTGCCCGCCGGTATCCACGATATCCTGCAACCGCTTGTTTTTAAACGTTTGGATGAGCACATCGGTGTCGACGAAATCCCGCGCGGTCATTTTCGCCAGAATCACGCCCACGGTGCTCTTGCCGGAGCCGGGCATTCCGATCAGTACTATGTTGGATTTTATATTTTTCATGGCTTTCCGGGGATAGGGTTCATGTTTTTTTCCACCATCTCCCGGACTTCGTCAAGCCACCCGGCCCGTTCCTTTTCAGTGCTGACAACCACGATGGTGAACATTCTGCGATAAACATTTTTCACGCCGCACAGATCAAATATGCAATTTTTCCATATAGTTTCGAGAGGGTCGCCAAAAACGCCGCGCTCCCTTTCCGTTTCGGTGTTGGAGGTGTTGAACACGATGGCGGTTTTGGCTTTCAACAGGCCGTTTGGAACGCCCTCGCCCTTGTCCGCCTCAATAAACTCATAGGCCGTGCCCGGACGAATGACCCTGTCCACCCATCCTTTCAGAATGGCGGGCGGCATCCCCCACCAGTTGGGATGGATGATGACAATGCCGTCCGCTTCGGATATCTCCCGGCAATGCAGGTCGATATCCGGCGGCAAAAAAGCGCCTTTGGGTATTTCCGCTGCCGGCAGCATCGGGTCAAACCCTTCTTCATATAAATCATGAAAGCGGATTTCATGGCCCGATTGCCTAAGCTGGTCGAGGACGGCTTCAGCGATGGCGTGGTTAAAGCTTTCTTTGTGGGGATGTGCAAGAATTACGGATATTTTCATGAAGGTTGGTCCTGATGTAAAATTTTAGTTGTATCGCCGGGTTAACGGGGCGGCGGCCTATGACAGCATCTGCGCGACCGCCAAGTCGGTGTGAATTTTCGTGGTGTCCAGAAACGGAAAATCCCGACCGCCGGGATCATTCAGGATTAACGGCAGTTCCGTTCCTCCCAGCACCAGACCGTCTATCCCGTCGCGTTCCCTCAGCCGGTCCGCGATATCCAGCAAACGCGCCCGCGTTTCCGGCAGAAAAATACCGCTGATTAATTCGCTCATGTATTTATGGTGAATAAAGTCCTGCGCTTCCGGATCAGGCACGACGACGCTGATCCCCGCGCTGGAAAACACGTCGGCATAGAACCGCCCCTTCATGGTAAAGGCCGTCCCGAACAATCCGACCCGTTTCAGCCCGAGGTCTTGGGCCGCAGCGCAGGCCGCTTCCACAATGCTGATCAGGGGGATGGAAGCCCGCGCCTGAATGTCATCAAAAATGATGTGGGGCGTATTCGAAGCCAGTAAGCCGAATGCGGCCCCGGCCCGCGCCAGTTTCTCAACTTCATCAACCAGATAATCCGCCATGCCGGTCAGGTCTTTTGCGCCCACCAGGTCCAGCATCTTTTTCATATCGATGCTGGTGATAAGAATGGACGGATAACTGCCGTCTCCTTTGCGTTCGCGGTATGAAGAAATCATCAAACGGTAATACTGAATCGTCGACTCCGGAGCAATCCCGCCGATGATGCCGGGTGTTTTCATTGTTTTTTACCTCACAGAACGAATAAGGATAGATCGTGAGAGCGAAGCGAACCACGATCTTATCCGGTGGTTGAACAAGCCCGGTGTCGATTGAATTTGTGTCTGTATATAAGAAAATATCTTTTTTTGAGCAGGTGGCAGG
>JBAQUK010000058.1:0-30931 GCA_049297455.1 Desulfosalsimonadaceae bacterium
ATAGAAGCCTGGCTCTGGTCACGACGGATTTTTTCGACATCACCAAAGGGCCGAAAGACATCGCAAATGCGACGGCTTTTGCAGAAACAGCGTTTAATCTGCCGCTAATGGAAATCAGTGATATCGCTGAAATCGATAATGCCTACTATCTGGTCCAGGTCATCAAGAACGAACCGGAAAAAATCCCCGCACTCGATGCCGTTAAAGATCAGGTTCGGGCGGATGTCCTTAAAGAAAAGCAGAAAAACGCCGCAGAAACCGCAGCTGAGCAATTTCTGAAAAAAGCCAAATCCGCCGGCTCCATGGCTGCCGCTGCAGGTGAAAACCCTGAAATAAAAATCAAATCCACCGGCTCCATCAACCGCAACGGATCGATTCCGGGTATCGGCAACGACAAGACATTGATGGCTGAGGCATTTGACCTCACCGAAAAAAACAAATTGCCGGAAAAAGTGATTCAGGCTGAAACAGGATTATATGTTATTGAATTAAAAGAAAGAAAAGCACCGATAGAACAAGGCTTCAAAATAGCGGAAAAAAACATCATGGAAAGGGTCTTACAGCAAAAACAAATGAAACTGTATGATTCCTGGATGGCCAAACTACGCGACAACAGTGAAATAAAGACCTCCGCCAACTTTTAACGCCGACTCCGGATTATCCGGAGCCCCGGCACGCTGCGGGATTCCGGATGATCATGGATGAAAGGTCACATTGGGCCGCAAAAAAAAAGAAAAAATCAGGGACACGGTAAAGGCTGACAAGATCGATCTCCTGGTCAAACGCTGCCCGGAATGTTTCGTCAACCTGCCCCTGGACGCCAGAAGATGTTTCTCATGCCATGCCAGAATCGGCAGGGCCGACAAACACGGGATGGCCAGAAAAGCCACCAACTGGGTATCCTACATTGTGTGCATCGTATCCTGGACGATTCTTATTTTATATATCAAATGGGCTTTCCTGTCGTAATCCCCCGAATTATTTCGCCAGCATGGCCCGCATCATATCTGCGGTGTTTTCCGCATGATCCGCAATATTTCCAATTGTCTGCGCCAGCCTTACCAAATGCATCGCCGTAATGGGATCTTTTTCATATTTGAAAATATTTTTAATGAGCGAATATTCTCTTTTGTCGGCCTCATGTTCCATCTGCCGTAAATTGGCGATAATCTCCTTGACTTTCCGCCGTTGTTTTTCAGAAAAATTCTTAAAATAAATCCGGGCTTCGGAAAGCATGACCGTGAGTTCCTCGATGGGCTCGATCACGGCATCAATCAGGAGAAAGAAATCCTTTTCAGCATATTCCGGGATCCCGGCTTCCGGCCGGAACGACAGCCAGTTTGTGGCTGATTTTACGGAATCCAGAACACTGTCCTGTTCTTTCAAGTATCTGAATAACTGGAACTTTTCAACGGGCATCATGACGCCTTTGGGCAAATGCCCCCGGATGCGCCGCTTGATGACGTCCGCCTCATTTTCAAAGCGGGACACTTCCTGCCGGTGCTCCTCAAATGTATCACACCTGGCCGACGCGTAGCACTCCATGGCCTGCTGAAACGCCCAGGAACACTCCTTCACTTTTTCAGCATGTTCCTGCAGATCATCAAACGGTGAAGTGATAAACAGTGAAGAGAATGGTATACGCACGTTTCGGTCTCCTTATTTATATAAAAACGCCAGTATGTTAAATATCGCCATGCACGTTAATGCCGACACGGGAAGGGTTAGCGCCCAATATAGCAGAATTCGGAAAATAACGCGAAAATTAACCGCTTCAAAACCTCGCGCAAGCCCCACCCCCATGACACCGCCCATGGCCGCATGGGTGGTCGATACCGGCAGCCCAAGCATGGATGCGGCCAGAACCGTTGTCGCCGCCGAAAAATCCACCACAAAGCCTCTCGTACTGCCCGAAGCGGGAATCCTGTCAACAACAGCTTTAATGACTCTGCTTCCCCCCATGACAATACCGCTTGCAATGCCGATGCCGCCGAACAGCAATAGAAAAACCGGCACCGGGATTTTTGTCCCCACGGTTCCGGTTTTAAACAAAAAATAGATAATCGCCACCGGGCCAATGGCATTGGCCACGTCGTTGGCGCCCTGGGCCAGAGCCACATAACAGGAGGCGCCGATTTGCAGACGGCGAAAAACATCATCGGCATCGCCCTCTGATTTTGATCTCACCAACCGGATGATTGCTTGTTTACCGGCAAAACCAAGCACAGCTGAGATCATCAATGAAATGGCCAGGGCTGCTGCGGTCGTAATGCCGGCGGCTTTGCCCAGGGGCGTTTTAAATAAAAAAGACATGGAACAGACAAATACCGCCATGCCGATAAAAAACGGCGAGAGCTTCAATGCCATTTGAAACGGCTCCGGCCGGGTCAGGACCCATTTCACGATCAGTTTAAACATTAAAAAACCCATCACCAGACTGAATACCGGGAAAATTACCCAGCTCAGCACCACCACCCCAAGGCATCCCCAGTTAAGCATTCTAAAACCGCCGGCCGCCAGACCGAATCCGACCATGGCCCCTACGATGGAATGGGTGGCTGATATGGGCAAGGATTTCCAGGTGGCGAACGATACCCACAAAATTGCGGAAAGAAGCGCGGCCAGTGCGCCAATAATGGCCAGATGCGGGTCGTTCAGAATTTCCGGCGAAACAATCCCTTTCCGGATGGTGTCGGTGACATGGGCGCCGATAAACGTGGCGCCGATAATGTTCAATATTCCGGCGGTAAATATGGCTTGACGCAGGGTGACGGCTTTTGCGCCGACTGCTGAAGCCATGGAATTGGCCACGTCACTGGCGCCGATATGCCAGGCCATATAAAAACCGGCGATAAAACCGAAAATCAGGACGGGAAGTTCGGGCGGCATTTTCCCTCCTATAACTATATGTTATTGATGCATAATAATTCTATTATAAAACGACATGTGCATAAATCAAACAGTTGAGCCGGTCTTAACACAGGAAAAATTGAACATCAAGGGTAAAGTCCCGGTCAACCGTTCATTGACTTTTCATCGGCGATATACTAATTAAACAAAATCAGCCTGTAAATTCAATCAATTCTACATTGGGACAGTCAAAAGGACCACCATGCGGAAAAACACAGTAATAAAACAGTTATTTTCAAAAAAATTAGCCTGTTGCATATTTTTAGCCCTGGTATTCGGCAGTGGCTGCGCCTTTCTTCACGGACCGGCCAAATCCCCGGCAAACGTCACTGCCCCGAATCTTTCTTCGCCTGGGTCCCTGGATGCCATTTTTAACCCGACCCGTAAATGGGCCCAGGAAACCAGCGATCTTTCGCCGGATGCAAACGTCGCCTATCAAACCATGCCCAACGGTTTCCGGTTTATATTGATGAAAAACAGCCGGCCGGAAAACCGGGTCAGCATGCATCTCTTCATTCAGGCCGGCTCCATGCACGAGACCGACACCGAACAGGGCGTCGCCCATTATCTGGAGCACATGCTGTTTAACGGGTCGGAAAATTTCAAGCCCGGTGAACTCGTGAAATATTTCCAGGGCATCGGCATGAAATTCGGCCCGGATGCCAATGCCCACACAGGTTTTTACAGCACGGTGTACGATATCGACCTGCCCCGGGGAGACCTTGATGGCCTTGAAAAAGGACTCCTCGTGTTAAGGGATTATGCCGCCGGTGCGTTGATCCCTGAAGAGGAAGTCGAGCGTGAGCGCGCCATTATTCTGGCGGAAAAAAGAACCCGGGATTCGGTGGATTACCGGACATTTGAAGATAGTTTCAATTTCGAACTTCCGGATGCCCTGCTTTCAAAAAGGCTTCCCATCGGTACGGAAGAAGTCATCCGGAAAGCCGACCGCCGGCTTCTCAAAAAATTTTATGATACCTGGTACCGGCCGGAAAGAATGATCCTGATTGTGGCGGGCGATTTTGACGTTCCCACTGCCGCCGCTGCTATCAATCAGAAATTCGGGACATTGTCCGCCCGCTTACCGGAAACCGGCTATCAGAATCCGGGAACCGTCAACCACCAGGGGATAAAGCCCTTTTACCATTTTGAGCCGGAAGCGGGAAACACATCCATCACCATTGAGACGATTTCCCCAAAAATCAATCCGCCCGATTCCGCCCTATTGCAGCGCCGGCGCCTGATGTCCGCAATGGCCAACCATATCATGAACAACCGTTTATCGGAACTCCTGGAAAAACCCGGCATCCCCTTCACATCCGCAATCATCAATTCGGGGAATTATCTCAACTATCTGGAAGGCGCGGATATCTCCGCGGAATGTCCTCCGGCTGACTGGAAAGCCACCCTGACTGTCATCGAACAGACCTTGCGCAAAGCCCTGACATATGGGTTCACCGCATCCGAAATCCATCGGGCGAAAAAAACATTCATCTCCGGGCTGGACCAGGGGGTCAAAGCCGCCGCCACCCGCGAAAGCCGGCATCTGGCGAACCAGATCATGCACAGCTTAAGCGGCAACCAGGTCTTTCAATCGCCTGATCAGAAAAAAGAACTGCTGGTTCCGTTTATCGATACGGTCTCTCCGGATGACCTGCACCTGACATTAAAGGAAGACTGGGCCGCAGACCACCGGCTCATTCTGGTCACCGGAAACGCGGATTTAAAAAACCAGACATACTCGCCGGAAGATCAAATCCGGCGGGTATGGGATGAAAGCAGCCGGGTGGCGATGGAAAAACCGGTTGAAAAAACTTCCATCGGCTTTCCCTACCTGCCCGCGCCCTCTCAAAAAGGCAAAATTGTCCATCAGGAAACCATATCCGATCTGGGGATTGTTTCCGTTTCCTTTGAAAACAATGTACACCTGAACATCAAGAAAACGAACTTTAAGGCCAACCAGATTCAGTCGGCGCTTATTTTCGGGAACGGTCAAAGCGGAGAGCCGGAAAAAAGCCCCGGTCTTGCGCTAATCAGCGAACGGGTGGTGAATCTGAGCGGTCTGGGCCGTCTGACCCGTGATGAACTTAAACAGGCATTGGCCGGAAAAAATACCGGGGTCCGGTTTCAGGTGGATGAGGATTCTTTCACACTGTCAGGGGACACGATACCGGATGAAACCGAACTCCTGTTCCAGCTCTATCATGCGTATCTGACGGACCCAGGATTCAGACAGGATGCCAGGGATCTGGCCGTTGCCCAGTACGCCCAGGAATACGACGCTTTGGCCCATTCCATTGACGGCGGCATGATGTTCAAAGGCGCACGGTTTCTTGCCGGAGGCGACTCGCGGTTCGGACTTCCGGATCTCGACGCCATCAAAAAACATACTCTTGAAGATATCCGGGAATGGGTGGAACCTGCGCTGGCCGGCCCGCCCATCGAGATTTCCGTGGTGGGGGATCTGGATGTGGAAACGATCATTGATCTGGCGGCAACCTATCTCGGCAGCCTGCCTGCCCGGACCGGCTCCCCGGCAACGGATAAGAACAGAAAACCCACATTTCCGAAAGGCGATGCCCTCACCGTTACCGTGCCGACCGTTATCCCCAAGGGCATGGTGGATGTCGCGTATCTGACCGGAGACTTTCGCGATAACCACAGAAACAGGCGGCTGTCGGCATTGTCGGAAGTCATCTCCGACCGGATACGCGTGAAAATCCGGGAAGAAATGGGGGCCGCTTATTCGTCCTATGCCTATAATGACCCGAGCCGGGCATACCAAGGCTATGGCCTGCTGCATGCGCTCGTGGAAAATGATCCGGCCCAGTCTGATGCAGTCGTAAGCGCCATTAAAACCATTATCAATGATATTGCCGCGAACGGGGTCCGCGAGGAGGAGTTACAGCGGGCCGTCAAACCCATCCTCACATCCGTCCGTGAACGGGTCAAAACCAACCCCTACTGGCTGGAAAGCGTCATGAAAGGTTCCAGCCGTTTCCCCGCGCAACTGGACTGGTGCCGGACGTTTGAAGCGGATTACGCGGCCATCACCGCCCGGGAACTTGCCGCACTGGCGAAACAATACCTGGTGGACGCCAACGCCGCCACAGTGATCATTGTGCCCGAACCCAAAACCAGGGAGAAGACGCCGCCTGAAAAAGATTGAGAATCAATGGAATGGTCGGCGTAGCCCACGACGATGACGGGGATTTCAAGATTTATTCCACGGGTGAAGGACTCATCGCATGGTGATAGCCGCCGTTTCGGATGGACTGATAATAGTACCTCGGATGCTTCGGGCTGACGACGATTTCCAGAACCGGCATCCCGCCGCCGCCCCGGCCCAGATCGATGCGGTTGCTCCCCTTTCGGAGAGGCGATCGCACCAGGGTTAAATAAGCCGGCAGCGTTTCCCAGGATCGGGTGTCCGGCTCCTCCATGACCAGAAACGCGATGCGGACCAGGAGTTCCACCACCGGATCATCCATCTGATTCGCAATGGCTTCCTTGGCGACGACCCGGGCGGTTTCTTTGGCGATGATCTGTGTCAAGCGATCATTTAATGATGCTTTTAACACCTGGCCCACATCCGTGGTGATGATGCTTCCGGAACCCGATCCTTCAGGTGAGTTCACAAACAACGGATAAAAATAATCGGTGACATCTTCGTAAGTGGCGAAAGAAAACCGAATGGACGGCGGCAGCACAATATTGCGGGGCACTTTCACCGGCGCCCGTCCCTGGGCGGCGAACACGATCAACTCGGCGAAATCGTCCGTTCCGGCTGGTTTTAGCGCAGATTCGGGCAGGCTTTTCCGGTAGACTTCCACCTCATCGTCAAAACCCAGCTGCCCCCCCAAAACGCACAATTTTTCCGCCACCAGTTCCGGACTCGGCAACAGTTCGGCCAGTTTCTTGTACTCAATATAGGCGCCGTTAATATCTCCAAGGGCTTCAAAGCAATGGGCAATCAGGGCACGGGTAAAAAAATCCCCGGAACATACCGGATACTGATCATACACGGCAAGGGCCTGCTTGCCCTCCACCAGAGCGGATTCCGGATCTCCGAGCATCAGATAATTCATCATCAGATAGGTATGGACCAGCAGGCGTTCCGCGTATTCCCCCTTATAATCGGTGATCCATTCGGAAGTGACCATCGAAGCGGCCTGACGGCTCGCGCTGATGATTTCCTGTTTTTTGATTAAATCGGAAGCCTCCCGGAGCGCAAGAATGCTCTCCGGATACTGGCCGGCATAATGAAGAATAACCCCCTTTTCCATATAAAAAAGAAGCTGTTCCCGGCTGGAAATTTCATCGGGGTTGGACAATGCCTCGGATGCCTGGTCCAGGTTGCCGCTGTAAAACTCACTTCTCGCCTCCTGCAGCTTGGCGGAGGCACATCCGGACATGACCGCAACAGACAGACCAAACAGCAGACACCAGTACTTGACACTCCGGCCGACAGAGGAGACTTCTTTCATCACGCGGCAGCTACCATCCGATAATCGGCGTTGAAGATTCCCTGACAATTTCAACATTATCCGTCCACTCGATCAGCCCGGTCTGCAGATCCGTCAACTCCAGGGTCAGGCTGTAATACTGAAGGGTCTTCTTTGTCATGCGCATCTCTTTGGGCTGATTTTTTTTGATCGAACGTAAGGTCCCGGATATCATATACTCAGCCCCCACCTGCCTGGCCCGGGCAATCCGGGTTTCCGGGCTGACATTGCCGCCGTACTGATAATCGGATTCCTTTTGAATGGTATCCCGCTGGACCTCATTAACAAACCGGGCTTTTCCGGATTGCAGAATTTCCTGGCGGATATCATCCGTGATGCCGTCGGTTTCAATATGTTCGGATGTCCGGTTCGCCACGTTGTAAACGATCAGCACCGGCCGGTCATTTCTCGCCACCAGCGGGGGCTTGTTTACCAGTGATTCCACCAGACTGTTCACGATGGCTTTCTTGTCTGAAAAATCATAATCTTCATCATAATGCACCACTTCATCCGGCGAAATATCCCGGGTGGAGGCGCTGCAACCAACGATCATCGACAAGGCCATCACCGCACAGCCCAATACCATACTTTTCGCCCAAGCATTCCAAAACATTGACTATCTCCTTTTAAATCAAGAAATTATATCCATCATCAATCCATAACGCCATAAAGCCTCCGGTCATAAAGGGTTGAATCACGATTACCCACCCTCTTCCGGGGCCGGTTTTTCTTTAATATGAAAAAAAGCGGGCATTCGCAAGACATTCAATTTCGTTTCCAACAAAAAAGCGACCGAACCGTCCACCGCTATATCCCTAACCGGCTTTAATCTTTACAAACAAGCGTCACCCTTCCGATAATCGCAAGGATATGCGCGTTGATTAATTGTTTGCCTGAATAAAAAATATTTGGTATGAATAAATAATATTTAATCGAAAATAATTTTAATGGGTTGATATAATGACAAAATCATCAAATACAGAGGGCCGTGCGCATCAAATCTGGGAATTCTTTGCCTCCGTAAAACTGTCCGTGGTGATTCTCCTGTCCCTTGCGGCGACTTCCGTCATCGGCACCGTCATCCCCCAGAACGGGAGCACTGAAGCCTATCTTGACAAGTACGGCGACGTTCTCTTCAAACTGTTCAGCGCCCTTGATTTTTTTGACATGTATCATTCCTGGTGGTTTCGGGCGCTTCTGTGCCTGCTGACCATCAACATTACCGTCTGCTCCATTCATCGGCTGTCTTCCACCTGGAAAATCATTTTTCCCAAACACCCCTCTTTTGATGCAGCCCGCTTTCAAAAGGTGAAAAACCGTGAGGAATGGACCGCCGGGAGTTCTCCGGAAGCGTTGTACAAGATGTATGATCCCTATATCGCCAGACGGTTTTCAATTTCCCGGTCGGAAAAGACGGAACACGGGTATCTCATTTTCGCGGAAAAAGGCCGATGGACCCGCCTGGGTGTGTATGCGGTGCATCTCAGTATTATATTAATGGTGACCGGCGGACTCATCGGATCGATTTTCGGATTTGACGGATCAGTCAATATCCCGGAAGGGGAGTCCGCGGACACGATTTCCCTGAGGAACAATCCGTCGGGGGAAAAGCTGGATTTCCAGATACGGTGCGATGACTTTGATCTCAGCTTCTATGATTCGGGAATGCCGAAAGAATACCGGTCCCGGCTGTCTATTATCAAAGACGGCCGGACAGTCAGACAGCGGGATATTCTCGTGAATGATCCCCTGCGGTTTGAAGGCATCAACATCTTTCAATCCAGCTATGGCGAGATGCCGGCCGATAAGCTTACCGTGACGTTTACCGAAAAGGAATCCGGCCTTCTGTATGATGTGGAGGCAACTTTTGATAAACCCGTCGACATGCCGAACGGCACGGGCAAATTGATCGTGAGGGATTTCAGGACCAATTTCGAATACAGCGGATTCAATCTTGGAAAGACCTTTATCTGCACCATGATTCCCACGGGCAAAGAGCCGGAGACGCTGCTGATTTCGGTGGATCACCCCCGTTTCGACATGATGCGCCAAGGCGATTTTATCATCACCATATCCAATGTCGAGTTTAAATATTATACCGGCCTTCAGGTCACCCGGGATCCCGGCGTTCCAGTTGTGTATGCGGGATTTTTATTCATGATCATCGGGTGCTACATCACTTTTTTCATGTTTCATCAGTCCGTATGCATACAATTATCGACCGCCGGTTCCGGCACTGAGGTGCAACTTGCCGGGATATCGGGAAAAAACAGACCGGGAATGAGCACGGTTGTCAGACGGATGTCCAATCACCTGAAACGACTCAGTGCGGCTTAAAAAGGAATGAGTAAATGACCAGTTCTGAAATATTTTCCATCGTTACGTTTATATATGGCGCGGCAGCCCTACTGTATATGGTTGCATGGATTTTCAAAAAACCGCTGCCCGGCAAACTGGCCACCATCACCATCGCTGTCGCGGCTATCGGCAATCTGGCCGGCATTCTGCTCCGGTGGGTGGAATCCCACCAAATGGGCATCGGGCGGGCACCCCTGACCAACCTTTACGAATCCCTGATTTTTTTCGCCCTGACCATCGCGATGATTTACCTGTTTATGGAATTTAAATACAAAATCCGGATTCTCGGGGCCATCGCCGCCCCCATTCCGTTTCTGGCCATGGCCTATGCCTCGCTGCCAAAAATCAATACCGACATTCAGCCGCTGATCCCCGCCCTGCAAAGCAACTGGCTCATCGCCCACGTCATGACCTGTTTTATCGGATACGCCGCCTTTACCATCGCTTTCGGCATCAGCATCATGTTTCTCGTGAAATCTTCGGGAGAAGGGAAGCCATCCGGCACGCAGCCGCTTGGAATGACCGGCCGTATTCCCTCCTTCGACATCCTGGATGACCTGACTCACCAGATGGTGACATTCGGATTTCTCTTTCTCTCCATCGGCATCATTACCGGCGCCGTATGGGCGAACCAGGCATGGGGCCGGTACTGGGGCTGGGATCCCAAGGAAACCTGGTCCCTGGCTACCTGGCTCATCTATGCGACCTTGCTTCACGCCCGGCTGATGCGTGGATGGAAAGGGAGAAAAATTGCAATCCTGTCATTCGTCGGATTTCTTGCCATGCTGTTTACCTATTTCGGCGTGAACCTGCTGCCGGGCCTGCACAGCTACCAGTAAAACAAATTACCATTCTCAGCTCACAACAGAATCGATAACCCGTTTTTCCAAGCAAACAGATATCGAAATAATAATCAAAACAAATATTTTGATAAGGATCATGAGACGGCCCGTTTAAAACGGTCTAAACGGGCGCGCCATTTCAAACCTCTATTTCAGCTTTGACGGAGTTTACATGAGCAGCACAGACCATCTTCACACAGTTTCAGCAAAGGCAGCGCCGGATCCGGCTCATCAGGAATCCGGCGACAGCCGGCCGGCCGAATCATCCGGCTGGGGCGTTTTCCTCTTTTTTATGATCGGCTTTGTGGGCAGCTTGCTGGCCGGCTGGATCCTGTTTCCGGATTTACTCTATTCCAAAAAAAATCAGCCCATTGATTTCAACCATGCCGTTCATCTGGACATCGTCGATGACGGATGCAATTCCTGTCATTATTTTGAAGAAGACGGCAGTTTTACCGGTATGCCGGATCTCGCCAAATGCACCGACTGCCATGAATCCGCCCAGACGGATGACCCGGAAGAAATCAAATTTGTTGATGAGTATGTGACCCCCGGCATCGAAGTCCCCTGGCTGAATCATTCCAAACAACCCGATTGTGTTTTCTTTTCCCATTCCGCCCATGTGATGGGTGCGGGCATGTCTTGTGAAAGCTGCCACGGGGATATCGGCACTTCCGAACACACCCGGGTTTACGAAGAAAACAGGCTGACCGGATACAGCCGGGACATCTGGGGGCACAGCATATCAAGACTCGGTAACCCCGAAAAAGGTGAGCCGCTGCCCATGAAAATGAACGATTGCGCCAAGTGCCATGAGGAAGAAACCGGGCACAAAGGGGCATGCTTTCAATGTCACAAATGATGATGATTAAAAACATCCAACCAAACATTTTCAATCGTTTTTGATAGATACGAGGATGATTCCATGAAAATTGACCGAAGAAGCTTTCTGACATACACAACGGCAGCGGTGTTGGGCGGTGCGGCAGGAACCATGCTGACCCCGGCCCCCTGGAAATTGATGGACGATGCGGCCATCTGGACCCAGAACTGGCCGTGGACCCCGGTGCCGGAAACCGGACCCGTCACCTACAAAAAGTCCACCTGCACCCTTTGCCCCGGCGGATGCGGCATAAATGTCCGGTTTGTGGGCAGCCGTCCGGTAAAAATCGAAGGCCTGAAAGACCACCCGGTGAACAAAGGCGCGTTGTGCCCCATGGGCCTGTCCGGTCTGCAATATGTCTATGGGCCGGACCGGGTCCGGTCCCCCCTGAAACGCAAGGGAAAACGCGGCGAGGGAAAATGGGAAAAAATCACCTGGGATGAGGCACTGGCGGCGGTTGCGGAAAAACTTGCGAGCTTAAGGCAATCGGAGAACCCCCAATCCGTGGCATGCATCACCGGAAGGGAACAGGGGACGCTTTCCAGCCTGATCGGCCGGTTCCTGACCGTTTATGGTTCCCCGAACCTGATCCCCCAGGCCACTGCCCAGGACGCCGGCGTACAGGCCGTGTTTCTGACTCAGGGGAAAATCGGGACACCGGGTTTTGATATTGAAAACGCTGATTTTATTTTAAGTTTCGGCTCCGGCATTCTGGACGGCTGGGGATCGCCGGCACGCATGTCCCGTCTGTACGGCACCCGTAACCCGGCCCAAAAATTCATTCAGATTGAACCGCGCCTGTCCAACACGGCTGCCGGAGCCAACCGCTGGATCGGCATCAATCCGGGAACGGAAGGTGCTTTGGCATTGGGCCTTGCCCACGTCATCATCAAAGAATCGTTATACAGCAAGAATTTTATTGAAAAATTCACTTTTGGTTTTAATGACTGGACGGATGCGGCAGGGGTTGCCCATACTGGATTCGCCACCATGGCGGATGCGTATGCGCCGGAAAAAGTATCCCGGATCACCGGCATCCCGAAAGCCCTCATCGAAGCCCTGGCCCGGGAGTTTGCCGGATCATCCAGACCCCTTGCCATCAACGGACGCGGACAAGGATCACTTCCGGGAAGCATTGATGAAACGTTGGCCGTGCACTCGCTGAATGCACTCACGGGAAATATCAATCAAATTGGCGGGTTATCCGTTATTCCGGAACCGACGTATGCAAAATGGCCGGATCTGGCAATGGATGCCACGGCATCCAAAGGCATGCAGCAGCCGCGCTTTGACGGGGCCGGCAGCGAGTCCTTTCCCAACAGCCGGTCCCTGTTGAACCGGGTGCCGGGACTCATCAATGGCGCAACCGGCGATTCGCCGATTCAGGCCCTGCTGGTGGTTGAGGCCAACCCGATGTACACCCTGCCGGACACGGCTGCCACCCGGAAAGCCTTTGACCGGATTCCGTTTATTGTGAGCTTTTCCTGCTATATGGATGAAACCGCAGCCTATGCCGATTATATTCTGCCGAACCACTCGCCCTTTGAACGGTACCAGGATGTTCCGACGCCGGCCGGCATGTCCCATCAGGCCATCAGCCTGGCGACCCCGGTCATTGAACCGCGCTATGACACCAAACACACCGGCGATGCGTTTATTCGCATCGCCAAAACCCTTGGGGGATTCATCGGTGAAGCATTTCCCTGGGACGATTATGCGGCATTTCTGGAAGACACCCTGCACGACCAATGGGACGGCTTAAAGGAAAAAGGGGTGGTTGAAATCGCTTCAGATCCTGCGGCATCAGAAGGTTTTTCATTTAACACGGCGTCCGCAAAATATGAATTTTATCCTGCGGCCCGGGCAGGCATCGGGAAAAAAGACACCGACGTGCTTCCCGCCTACACCCCGGCAGCCATTGAAGGGGATGAAAAGCGTTTCAGTCTGCTTCTGATTCCCTATGATTCAATGCGTCTGGCCGGTGACCAGACGGCCAATTCACCGTTTATGACCAAAACAGTGGATGACACGGTGCTGAAAAAGCAGATGGTACTTGTGGAAATCAATCCGACCACCGGCAAAAAACTGAACTTAAAGGAAGGGGATACGGCCCAGCTTGTCACCCCCAGGGGGAAGGCAGAGGTGATCATCCACCTGTATGAAGGGATCATGCCCGGCCTGATCGCCATGCCCAGGGGACTCGGCCACACGGCTTACAGCGAATACCTGGCGGATAAAGGAGCGAACATCAATGCCCTGATGGGTCCGGTTGAGGATCCGGCCTCCGGCCTGGATACGGCCTGGGGAATCCGGGCCCGGTTATCAAAAGCGTAATCCCGGCAATAGGATATAAGAACGCTACTCTATGTCGTGTTGGTTACGGATCTAAATTCAACGACGAGGTTTTCATGAAAGAAAAAAACGATTACGAACACTCAAAAAGATACGGCATGGTCATTGATCTTGACAAATGCACCGGTTGCGGCGCCTGCATGGTGGGCTGTTATGCGGAGAACAACGTGCCGTTCAAACCGGATGAGACCAATAAGCTGGACAGCATCAACTGGATCCGGGTTTATAAACTGACCAACGGCAAGTCCTATCCGGAAACGGAAATCTGCTATCTCCCCATGCCGTGCATGCAATGCGACGGCGTGGGCCGTCACGGCCATTCCCCGTGCGTCTCCGTATGCCCGGCGGTGGCCACCGACTATGACCATGATACCGGCATCGTCAGTCAGATCTATACCCGGTGCTTCGGGTGTCGTTACTGTATGGCGGCGTGTCCGTATCACGCGCGAAAATTCAACTGGTGGGATCCGGTCTGGCCGGCGGACATGGAAAAATACCTGAGCCCGGATGTTTCCCCCAGAATGCGCGGTGTTGTTGAAAAATGTTCCTTTTGCTTCCACCGATACCAGTTGGCCCGCAATAAAGCCTATTTTGAAAACCGGCAAAATGACGACTTGGGTGAGGACGAATATCAAACCGCCTGCGCTGAAGCCTGTCCGACAGGCGCCATTACCTTCGGCGATTTGAACAATCAGACCCATGCCGTCCATCAGTTAAAAACCAGCCCCAACGCCTTCCGTCTGCTGGAACGGCTGGAAACCAACCCCAAGGTCTATTACCTGACCACCAAAAACTGGGTGCGGCGGCAGGGGGACAATTATCTGACGGATGAAGAACCGGGTAAAATCACAAAAAACAATAAACAACACCATTAAACTGAAATATAGCAAGGAGCAATTGAGATGAAGGAAACACCATTGATTCCTGCGGGTGTTAAACGCTGTTCAAAATGGCAGTTTTCCCTCTGGATGGCCGCTGTTACGGCCGTCCTGATCTGGGGGGTCTATGCCATGTTTCTCATCTGGTACAAAGGACTCAACCAGACCAACATGAATGACGCATACGGGTTCGCGCTCTGGATCTGGGCGGACCTGGCGGTGATCGCTTTAGGCGGCGGCGCTTTCTTTTCCGGGTTTTTAACCTATATTATCGGCCGAAACGAGCTTAAAAACATCATCAACTTTGCGGTCATTATCGGGTTTATCTGTTACAGCTCCGCCCTCCTGATTCTGGCCATCGACATCGGGCAGCCCTTGCGGGGATGGTTTATTTTCTGGCACGCCAATGTCCACTCCATGCTCACGGAAGTGGCGTTCTGCCTGTCCTGCTATTTTGCGGTACTGACCATTGAGTTTATCCCGCTCATTCTTGAAAACCCCAGGCTGGCCAAGAAACCGTTCTTTCATCATTTGAGCCATAACATGCACGGCATAATGGCTGTTTTTGCGGCAACCGGGGTGTTTCTGTCCTTTTTTCATCAGGGTTCCCTGGGCGGAGTGGCGGGGGTTCTGTATGGCCGGCCGTTCGCCTACCGGGAGCATGTGTTTATCTGGCCATGGACATTTTTCCTGTTTACCTGGTCCGCAGCCGCCTGCGGCCCCTGTTTTACCATTCTGGTGACCTGGCTGACGGAAAAAGTTACCCGGAAAAAACTGGTCAAGCAGGAGGTCATCCGGCTTCTTGCCAAAATCTCCGGCTGGATGATCATCACCTATATCATTGCAAAGACCATTGATACCCTTTACTGGGCGTTTGTCACGGCGCCTTCCAAGGGGTTCACCTTAATGGATTTTTATTCCAGCCCCACCTATAATATCGGGCTCCTGTTTATCGAAATCGTGCTGTGCGGGTTTGTTCCGGGACTGATTTTAATCACCCGGCGGGGACGGGAAAATTCCTTTTTGCTGATGTCGGCCGCTATTTTGGCGGTCATCGGCGTTTCCCTCAACCGATGGGTGATGGTGCTTCAGGTCATGGCGGTCCCGTTGTTTTCATTTGACGATTGGTTCACCTATATGCCGAGCTGGCAGGAAGTGGCGACCACCGTCCTTCCGGTGGCTTACGGGCTGATTGTGATATCAGTGGCTTATCGCTACCTGCCGGTTTTCCCGCAGGAACGAGAATTAAATCCCATCGAATAAAATAAGGAATACGGAGGAGGATAACAAATGTTTCCATTTTGCTTTGAATGGGCCTGGGATATGTCCCACATGGTGTTCATGGGGGGATTATGGTACGCACTGTCCATTATCGGCGCGGGACTGACCTTTGCCGTTGTGAAATCCGTCATGGATATGAAAGCGCATGATGGGCAGGACCAGGGACACCACTGATGGATGAAATTATTATAAAAGGCGGACGCTCCCTCAAGGGAGAGGTGCTTGTCGGTGGCGCAAAAAACGCGGCGCTTCCCATTCTTGCCGCATCGTTGCTTGTCGGCGGCAGGTTTACGTTTCATAATGTCCCGGTTTTAAAAGATATTGATAGCATCAAGGAACTGCTGTCCAATATGGGGGCCAGTGTGGAAACAGATGGCCACACGGTTCACATTGATACGGCCGACCTGAACTGTTTTGAAGCGCCTTATGAACAGGTCCGCAAAATGCGGGCCTCCATTCTGGTGCTGGGCCCCCTGCTTTCCCGAATGAAAAAAGCAAAGGTTTCCCTGCCCGGCGGATGCGCCATTGGGGCGAGACCCATTGATCTGCATTTAAGCGGCCTGGCCCTTCTGGGCGCGGACATTCGCCTGGAACATGGGTACGTTGAAGCGGAATGCAGCCAGATGAAGGGCGCGGAGATTTATTTTGACGTCCCCACGGTTACCGGTACGGAAAACCTGATGATGGCGGCGGTTCTGGCGAAAGGCACGACGGTTTTGCGGAATGCGGCCCGGGAACCGGAGATTATCGCCCTTGCCGACATGCTGAACCTGATGGGCGCGGAGATTTCCGGAATCGGAACAGCGGTGATCATCATCAACGGCGTCAAAAAATTAAAACCCGTGACGGTGAGCATTATTCCGGACCGCATTGAGGCCGGCACGCTGATGGTGGCCGCGGCCCTCACCAAAGGGGATGTGCGGATCAACAACTGTGACCCGAATCACCTGAAATCCGTTATTCACAAACTTGAAAAAACCGGCGCAGCCGTTGAGGTGTTTGAAGACGCGGTCCGGGTCAAAGGAAACCGCGTCATTAACAGCATTGACATTAAAACCATGCCCTACCCCGGGTTCCCAACGGATATGCAGGCCCAGTTCATGGTGCTGATGTCGGTGGCCAATGGATTTTCCGTGATTGCCGAGAATATTTTTGAAAACCGGTTCATCCATGTCAGCGAGCTCTGCCGGATGGGGGCCGACATCACCATCTCCGGCAATCATGCAATGATTAAGGGCATCCCCAAGCTTTCCGGTGCCCCGGTCATGGCCACGGACCTCCGGGCAAGTGCTTCCCTGATTCTGGCCGGGCTTGTGGCCACGGGGACCACCATCGTCAGCCGGGTGTACCACCTGGATCGGGGCTATGAGAGCCTTGAAAAGAAACTGGCTTCCCTGGGGGCGACCATTAAACGCGTTTCGGCCAAAAAATCCAAATAAATTAAGAAAAATATGTATAAAAACTTAGCGTTAAACCTTGTCAGGGTGACCGAATCGGCGGCCCTGGCAGCCGGGAAGTTTCTGGGGAAAGGCTTAAAAGAAGCCGGTGACGGGGCCGCGGTGGACGCCATGAGAAAAGCGTTCAGCACCATCGATATCAGTGGCCGCATTATCATCGGGGAAGGGGAAAAAGACAAGGCCCCCATGCTTTTCAACGGGGAGAGGGTCGGAAACGGAAACGGCCTTGAGATGGACCTGGCCGTGGACCCGGTGGAAGGGACCAACCTGCTGGCCCGGGGCCGTGCAAATGCCATTGCCGTTGTGGGCGCATCCCCGGCCGGGACCATGTATGACCCCGGACCCAGCTTTTATATGAAAAAAATCGTAGGCCCGAAGGAAGCCGGCGGCAGCATTGATATTGATGCGCCGGTCAAAGATAATTTAATAAATATTGCAAAAGCCGTCGGAAAACATGTGGATGAACTGGTGGTGTTTGTCCTTGAAAAGCCCAGACACCAACAACTCATTGCGGACATCCGGAAAACCGGCGCGTGCATCCAGCTTCATACGGACGGGGATGTGGCGGGCTCACTGATGGCGGCGGACCCGACCTCGGAAGTGGATGTGATGATGGGAACCGGGGGAACCCCGGAAGGTGTGATTTCCGCCTGTGCCATCCGGGCCCTTGGCGGCTGGATGGCCGCCCGACTGGACCCCCAGAGCGAGGGAGAGCGGAAAGCAATAGCGGCCTACGGCAAAGACATAAAAGAGATTCTGACACTTGAGACATTGATCCAAAGCAGGGACGCTTTTTTTGCCGCCACCGGCATTTCCGGAGGGGCTTTTCTGCACGGTGTCAAATACCATGCCCAAGGGGCCGTCTCGCATTCCATGGTCATCAATGGAAACACCGGCACGGTCAGGCTCATTACATCCCATCACCGTCGTCAAATGAGCTGACAAAACAGCCTGCATTTTTTCTTGTCAACACGTCACAGCCAATGCTACCATGACTCACAAATGGCTCGGGGCCGGCGTGGAAGGTTCATCTTTCACGAGGGGCGTCTTCACTTTAAAGCGGATAAAAATTCAAAATGAAAAATTTTATGATCCGATTCAGAGGCGTACGGGGAAGCTTTCCGGTTCCAGGCACAGGCACCCTTAAAATTGGCGGCAATACATCCTGCGTCGAATTCAGGATCGGCAACGCCATTATCATTATTGATGCCGGAACCGGTATCATCAGCCTTGGGGAAGACCTGGCCAAGGAACATTTTCGCACGGGCAATCCCATTGTGGCGACCATGCTTTTCAGCCACATGCACCATGACCATAACCAGGGTTTTCCTTTCTTCAAACCCGCTTATCTGGGAAGTTCCACCCTTTACATGTTCGGCCCCACGATGTTTGAAAAAGGCATGGAAGAGATGCTTTCCCAAATCATGCGGCCGCCATTCTCCCCCGTCAGGCTGGAAGACCTGAATTCACTCAAGTTATTCCATAACCTGCGGGGAGTAGAAGAGATCCTGATGGATCCGGAAACGGGAAAGACATTCTTGAGGAATATCCATCACGACCCGGAAATCCCGGATAAAGACATGATCCGGATTTCTGTACAGAAAGATTATGCTCATCCTGTAAACGGCGTGTTATTTTATCGTGTGGAATGGCAGGATAAAAAGGTGGTTTATGCTTCGGATACGGAAGGATACGTGGGCGGGAACCAGAAGTTGATCCGGTTCGCCAAAGATGCGGATGTTCTTATTCACGATGCCCAATATCATATGGATAATGAATATGCCGATGTCATCACTCCCAAACAGGGATATGGCCACAGTTCACCGGAAATGGCAGCAGAGGTGGCCAAAAAAACGAATGCCAAACAGTTGGTTCTCTATCATCATGATCCCTCTCACGATGATAAAAAAATAAAGGAGAAAGAAAAAGACATTCAAAGGCTGTTCCCCAATACCATTGCAGCTTACGAAGGTTTGGTCATCCACTTAATGGAGTGAAAAGCAAATCATTGGGGATACAGCGTTTTGTTTCCGCCCCTTTTATGATTATTTTCTGGACACAATCAAATGTTCATACCCCAGATCTTTCAGGGCCATTGGGAAAAACTGGAACATGGGCCTAACCAGGGGAAGCAGTTTGAGCATGGCGTTAATTTTTCCGCCCTGCTTGATTTTGCCCCGGGTCACGGAAGCCACGGGATTTTCAAGCCCGTGCCAGAAACGATGGGAATGATCGGCGCTCTGTTTTGACCAGACGTCTTCTTTCAGATGACAAGGGCCAATATAGTAAGAACCGAAATACCCTTCCTTTTCCGGTGGATTTCTCAGGTCAATGGTGATTTCACCGTCCGGGTCCGTGTAAATCCATTTGATGATGATACCGGATTTGGCCAGCTTGGGGCCGACCTTGGGGTCGGTTAAAATCTTTTGCATGAAATAGCCGTAAATTTTATATAACTCAGCAACATCCTTGTAATATTCTCCCATATCTCCCCCTTGTTTCGAGTTTGATGCCTATAGCATCAGGTTGTGGAATCCATTTATTTTCGCTGGTCAAATCGCCGTCCGAACAACATGCTGGCCATGGTAATGCGCAGCATCTGAAGGGTGCCGCCGGCCACCCCCCAAGCCCGGGCGTCCCGGAGCATCCGTTCCATGGGGTATTCCCGGCTGTATCCGTATCCGCCGAAAATCTGCATGGCCTTGTCCGTCACTTCCCGCACCATTTCATTGGCATAGCATTTGGCCATGGAGGCTTCATAAATGGAGGCCAGCCCCTGACCCGCGCCGGTGGCGGCCCGATACACCAGGAGCCGGGCCGCATCCAGCTTCATGGCCATATCCACAATAGTAAACTGGATGTCCTGGAATTCGCAGATGGGCCGGCCGAAAGCATGCCGTTTCTGGGCATATGCCTTGGCTGCATCCAGCGCTCCGGCGGCGATTCCTAAGCACATGGCGCTGTTGCCGCACCGCTCGATGTCAAAAGTCAGCATGAGATTGCCGAAATCCCCGGCCTTGATCACCACGTTCTCCTTAGGGACTTCCACATCGTCAAAATACAGATCACACGAGGGCATCCCCCGCAGACCCATAAACTCCTCCTGCCTGCCGAAAGTGAATCCCGGCATTCCCTTTTCCAGCAATACCGCGCCGATCCCCTTGTATCCCCTGACCTCCCCGAACCGGGTATAGACCAGGTAATGGCTGGCGACCCCGCCGCCGGTGATAAAACATTTTTTCCCGTTTAACAGAAAATGGCTCCCCTTATCTTCAGCCACCGTGGACAGGGACGTGAGATCCGACCCGGCTTCCGGTTCGGTCATACAGACAGACACGCTGTTTTCTCCCCGGCATACCCCTGGAAGTATCCGCTTTTTCTGCTCAATCGTGCCGAACCGGTCGATCACCCGCACCGGCCCCACATTGGATTCAAACACCGGGGCCGCAATCATGGGGCTGTGTTTGGCCAGTTCCTCGATGGCGATAATAGCCGTGAGCGACGATTCCCCTTCCCCTCCGTACTCCGGGGACAAGGTCATTCCCAAAAGCCCCATGGCGGCATATTTCGGCATTAACTGGTGGGGGAATTCTCCGGTGGCGTCGATTTGCGCGGCGAGTTCCGGGAAGTTCTCCCGTTTGCCCATATCCTTAAGAGAATCAACCAGCATGAGCTGTTCCTTGGTGAAAGAAAAATCCACTGTTCCTCCTGGTTTTTGCCCGATTTTTGAATGATTTTTGACTAATTTTTAAATTAATGCGTGTAAAATTTCAGATTTTCCGAATCAGGGGGGCGACATGGTCAAGGGCCTCCAGATTCAGGATCATCTCGATTGCTTCCGTTATTCCGCCGGCATCACGGCCAGCGGCATAGGTTTTCACCTTCTGAATGATGTCGGCTTCCGTCATGGGATCACGGGGGTCTCCTTTGGGAATATCGATCTGCCGGACCCGCTTGCGTCCGTCCTTCAATGATATTTCCACCCGGCTGGGGGTTTTATCCGGGTATAACCCGTTGAGCAGGTCATCGTTCTTTACTGAAACCCTTTGTGAAAATGCAATGAGATCCGGGTCCGAGAGACGTTTTTCCGTCAACTGCCCGGGCCCGAGCTGGCCATCGGCCAGGGCTGCCGCAACAACATAGGGGATGGAAAACTGGGCGTTGACAAAGGAATCATTTTCCCTGACGGGTTTGCCCACGGCCAGGGCCGCGATGCCATAAGTATAAACATGGATATCCGCAACCTCGTTTGGGGAAATTCTTTGCTCCCCGGCCAGCTCAAGGGCCGCCTGAATGGCGCCGTGGGTGTGGCGGCAGGCGGTGTAGGGCTTGAAATAGATATCCATGATGGAATAGCGTTCCCCGAGACCGTCGCTGAGCTTATCGGATTTCGGGTCCACCCGGCTGGTGATCTGGGTGAATCCGCCTTTTAATGCAGACCCCTCAAGCACCCAGGGGGCACCGGTCAACCCGCATCCGGCAAGACCGGCGGCCATGATCCCGGCGCTTGCCGCCTGACCGGCCTGGACGATCTTGATGGTGAATCCGCCCATAAGCTGCTCGGCCATGGAAATGGGGGCCAGATACCCGGCGTTTCCCAGGGCATTTGCTGTTTTGTCTTCATTCAATTGATGGATTCTGGCGCACGCCGCGGCCGCGCCGAAGGTTCCGCAGGTGCCTGTGGGCAGGAACCCCGAGAGGCTGTGCCAGGGATGCATGGCCGCCGCCGGGCGGTTTGCGGCCTCATAACCGGCCACCACAGCAACGATCACCTCTTTTCCGCCGGCCTGCCGAACTTCGGCTGCCGCCAGGGCCGCCGGGATCACGGCAGCTCCGGGATGGTTCCCTCCGAACCGGTATCCATCCTGGGCCTCAATGGCTTCGGCCAGTGTCCCGTTCAGAAACGCCGCATGATGGATGTCGGTTTTAAATCCGCACCCCAAGACCGTGGACGACCCGCCGGGGTTTACGGATCGGACATGGCCGATGACCCGGCGCACGGCGTCAAGCTCAAGGGAGCCGTAAATATTGGCAATATAATCCAATATGCACAGCTTGGCTTTGTCGACAACCTCCTTCGGCAATCGGTCATATGAAAGATTCGCGCAAAATGCGGCCAGGTTTCGCGTATGATTCATCAAAAGCTCCCGTAATAATATCTAAACATATCCCCGGCCCTCATAGATCCGGATCATCCGATGGGGGTCCAGAACTTCTCGGATCACCCGCAGTTCCTCCGGGGTGGGAGGAACTGTTTCAAAAACATCGTCGGCCACCTTTAAATCCCAAGGGGTAAGGGGCAAAATTTCCTCCACGGTGTTCCCCGGATGATAGGATGCCAGATAGGCCTGGCCTGTGGATTTGTCAAACCGCAGGACGGCCTTGTTGGTGATAATGCATTCCGGACCCGTATTTGGTGGAAATCCTCATCGATCCCGGGCGTCGGGTCCATCGATGTATCCGGGGGTGGTGATGAAATCGACTTTTTCAGCCAGGCGGCGATGGTCATGAAGGGCGATAATGAGGGTTTTTCTGGCCAGTGTGCCGATGGGGTTGGCCCCGCCGCTTCCGGGAAGCCGGCTTTTGGGATGATGGTAATCGCCGATGCAGGTGGTGTTGATATTACCGAACTTATCCACCTGGCTTCCGGAGAGAAACCCCACATCCACCCACCCGGCCTGGAGGAACATCCCCATGACATCAATGAGGCATCCGGCCATGGCCTCGCCGGGATTCAGGCAGGGATCCCCCACGGAAAGGGCCGGGCGCTTGGGCCGGGCATCCACCACCCCGGATTCCTGCATGAGAATGGCGTTGGGGGCGTGGGTGTGCTTGGCGATGTTCGCCGACATGGCCGGAAACCCGGTTCCCACGATAACGACATCATGGTCCCTGATTTCCCTGGCACCGCAACAGGCCATGAGTTCCGGTTTTATATAATCGTATGGGTTTTCAGACATATTTCACGATTTCCTTAATTTTGCCGATCAATAGGCGTAACTCACGGGATAGCTGTAATCAAATTCCGCCATGAGCTTTTGATAGGCGGCATACCCGAACCGCTCGATGTAATGGGCGATATACGCCCCACGATCCGCCAGTCCGTAGACCCATTCTTCCAGAAACGCTTCAAACCCTTCGACGGTATTGGAGGCCTGCTGGTACAAAAATCCGAGACTGAAATCCACATCATAAAATCCCGGGGTATATCCGGGATGGGCGCCGAAGGGCTCTTCCACCACGGCCGCCACCTTAAACGACGGAACAATGGTGCGCGACGGATCTTTGCCGATGACGTCCCGGTCCACAATCCGCTCGCAGCTAACGATCACTTTTTTGGCCGCATTCGCACCGGCCTTGCAGTCCCCTCCGATCCCCCAGATCTGGGCGTTTCCCGTTTCATCGGCCTGCTGGACATGAATAATGGCCACATCCGGCCGCAAAGCAGGAACCAGGATCGTGGGCCTGCCGTCAAACGGGGAATCGATGATTTTGTATTTGCCGTCGCCCATAAAGGATCTCACGTTTAACAGATCCGAGCCTTTCATGTCGTTCACCGGTACAAACGGCATGCCCAAAGAACCGGCCATGAGCATGAGGGGCAGGGAAAGGTTGGTGTATTCCTCAATTTCGATTTTGCGGGGAATCCCCTTTTCAATGGACCGGCGGTAGCACCGGCCCAAACCGTACACGCCCAGGGACAGGAAGGTGCCGATAAACCGGGAAACGACACCCGCGCCGATCATCATGTCAAAATCATCGGCTGCGTTGCTCCGGACAACGGTCAGGTCCTTTTTCCGCTGCCGGATGATTTCATGAACCGCGGCAAACGGCGGCCGGCAGATATAGCCGCCGATATAGACCATGTCGCCGTCCGCGACAAATCTCGTAACCGCTTCCCGTGTGGTCATCACTTTGGTCATTTAAACATCCTTTTCTGGGGCTTGATCATCTTTTCGGCCATAGCCATCGGGTTTGGTAAAGCGAGAATTCAGGAGCCAGGAGCCAGAATTCAGCATAAAAACGATATCATCCTTTTCTAATTCTGGATTCTGACTCCTGACTCCTGAATACCTGACTAGTTAACAACCATCAGAATTCATACTCCATGCGACTGATAATCTCCTCCTGGGCGATGTCGCTTAGATTAATGAAAATGCCCGAATATCCGCTGATCCGCACAACCAGATCCCGGTACTGGTCCGGATGCTGCTGGGCGTCCCGGAGGGTTTGGGAATCCACCATATTGAACTGCACCTGGACCCCGCCGTTTTGAAAATAGGCCTGGATCAGGTTCATCAGACGTCGCCCTATGATCCGTTTCCCCGGCAGTCGCATGTTCAGGTTCGTCCCGTTATACACCCGCTTCAGCGGCAGTTTGGCCACGGAATTCATCACCGCCGTCGGCCCTTTCAGGGCAAGCCCATTGCCCGGAGTGACGCCGTTTCCCAAGATCCCCCCGGCAAACCGGCCGTCGGGGGTGGCGCCGGTAAAGGCTCCCATGGTAATATGAAACCCCACGGAAAAGACCCCCGGCCAGAATGCGCCCCCCCGGAAATTCCGGTGGGGCTTCAGGCTGTCGCAGAAATGGTCCATCACCCGGACCGCCATCTCATCCACCCCGTCTTCATCATTCCCGTATTTGGCCACTTTGTGGAGCAAATAGTTCCGGGCGTCCTCATGGTCCATCCAATCCCCGGCAAGCCAGTCCGACAGATCACCCATTGTGAATTTTCGGTCTTCAAAAACCGTTTTTTTGACCGCATACAAACTGTCGGCGATATTGGAAAATCCCATGAGCTGGACCCCGGTGGAATTATACACAGCCCCACCCAGGGTGAGATCGAGTCCTTTTTCCAGGGGTCCGTCAATCATGGCCGAAGCAAAGGGAGACGGCACGTTTTCGGCGATGGCCTGATCCAGACAGGCCATTCCCTTGACCATCTGGCGGGTGAAGTGGCTGAACTGCCCGTCATAGGCGTTCCAGACCTGGTCAAAGGATTCAAATTCCGCCGGGTCACCGGTTTCAATTCCGTTCGGGTGGCCGAAAATATTGTCGATGCCGTTTGAAAGGGCCAGCTCCACGCACTTGATCCCGTTGAACTGGACGGCGAAAGTGGAACCAAAGGTTTTTCCCTGGGCGCTGGGCTCCAGGCACCCCACAACCCCGTAATTTCTGGCGTCTTCCTGCGTATGGCCCGCCTCCACCAGAGACGGCACAATGGCGTCGTCATTAAAAAAGTGGAGCAGGACCCCGTTTTTCGCATACTCCACCGACCGCATGAAGAAAAACTCCGGGGTCCGGCGGTTGATGCGGACGCCGAAATTGGGCTGAACGGTCCGGACAGCCGCGTAGGCATCCAGGCCGATGTAGCTGAGTTCATTGGTGGCGTCTTTGCCGGTTTCGTCCATTCCGCCCACCGTCACGTTCTGGGTGGTCTTTCCTTCCGGGCCTTCCCCGCCGGGTGTGAACACTTCTTCCAGGACATTCCAGATTTCGCAGGTTTTTATAAACAAGAGGGACAAAAGCTCCCGGGCTTTGTCAGGAGTGACGGCTCCGGCCTCCAGATCCCGTTTATAATAAGGATAAAGGATCTGGTCGATGCGGCCCAGGGAAATGGAATTTCCGCCGGATTCGATCTGGGCGATGAGGTGGATGAAATAGAGGCTCTGGACGGCTTCATGAAAGGACCGGGCCGGAAACTCAGGCACGTTTCTGCAGACCGCCGCAATGGTTGTGAGTTCCCCCCAGAGCACGGGATCGGGTTCCCGTTTTGCCAGGGATTCGGCATGTTCGGCATACCTATGGGCAAAACCGATGGCCGCCTGAAGGGACCGGATGACGGCCTCATAAAATTTCCCCTTTTCCCCGTCCCGGTCATGAAGGGCAAGCTGGTCGTATTTTTTTCGGGCATCATGGATGATCCCCGACAGCCCCACCGCCAGAATCCGTGGGTGGTTCATGGTGAAATGGCCGATGCCGTATGTGATTTCCAGCATAATGGTGAAGATGTACTTGTCGATATCGTCAAATACATCCGCCGGCATCAACGCCTCAAACTGGTCCTCCACGGTTTTCCCCTCCCAGAAAGGGATGACCTTGTTAAGGAGTTCCTGTTTTTCGTCCTCCGTGATCAGGGCCCGCTGAAGCTGGCGCTTGTCGAAATTTTCCGCATCCCCGGCCAGCCAACGTACTTTGTTTTCGGGAAACAGGGGCGCGCCTTTGAGCTTGCTGGTCCGGCATCCCACGATCCATTCATCCTCCCGGATGACGACGCTGATATGGCCCAGAATATGTTCCAGGGCAAGGCTCATCCGCGTCAGCGGGTCCTTGTCCCAATGCTGTTTCATGGACCTTGTCAGATACCTCGCCCGTTCCACGCAGACTTCCTGGGGGGCGCTGATAATTTTCTCCCTGAGTCTGCTGACCCGGGTATCGATAGTACGTTCCGGAGCGGCCAATGCCTGTTCCATGGGTTCCTCCCTGTAAAACATCCTGTTTTTCAAAGGTAACGGGGAATTCTTTTCCCTTATTCCCGGATATGCATGTAATTGATCAGAATAAAATCCCTCATGAACTTGGGCAGAAACCGGTTGAGCACCAGGAAAAAGGTGCTGTTGAAATCCACCTGATTGTGGAATCTCGGGTTGGGATTCCGAATGACCTTGATAATTTTTTGCGCTGCCTGGAGCGGCGTGGTGGCGGTTTTGATCAGCTCATTGTCCCTGTCGATGAACCGTTTGGCCCGGTCCCGGTAGGGCGACCCAGAGTCCGGCAATTTGTGGATTTTGGCCGCGAAACTGGTGGACACCTGGGCCGGTTCGATGATCGCCACCCGGATGTTGAAAGGCGCAACCTCGTATTGAAGGGATTCCACCAGACCCTGGATGGCGAACTTGGATGCCGTATAAACGGACTCAAAGGGAAAGGGAATCCGGCCCACCAGGGACGACATGGCGATGAGCGTCCCTTTCCCGGCCCGGCGCATGGCGGGGATAAACGCCTGAAAAATGGCCGCGGCCCCGATGACGTTGATTTCAAGGCATTTAAGGGCTTTTTCAAGATCAATTTCCTCAAACGGCCCGAAAAACCCGATCCCCACGTTGGAGACCACAATATCCACATGGCCGAATTTCTCAAGAACCCGGTCCCGGAATCCGAGTATCCCCTTGCGGTCGGATATGTCCATGGTTTCAAGGAGATGGGTGGCGCTTAAGGCATCGAGTTCTTCCCGGAGGGCTTTGATGCTTTCTCCGTCCATATCAAAGCCGGCGATCCGGTCTCCGTCTTTGGCCAGCATTTTGGCGACTTCCCGGCCCATTCCCTGGGCCAGCCCCGTGATCACGACAACCTGGGTCATCGGCATGCTCCTTTTGCAAAAGGTTTTTTAAAAAATCAGTTACCCAATAGATGATGCATTCGGTACGTTTCCCCCAACTGGGCCATGGATGCCTTAAAATCAGGATATTTGAGCGTGTATCCGGCTTTTTTCAACCGGCTGTTGTCCACGATATAATCTTTGTCCAGATACCTGGCAGCGTCATATTCCAGATCGGGAATTTTTCCCCGCATGCCGGAAATCCAGCCGTCGAGCTTTGCCACAAACCGGACAACGGAAAGGGGCAAATGCAATTTCGGCACGGACGTCCCAAAGGTTTCCGCCGCCAGGGCCAAGGCTTCCTCAATCGTGGGATTGGAGTCATCGGCGAGATTATAGACCTGACCCACGGAGTCATCCGACTGGGAAAGATAGATTACGGCATCGGCGACATCCTCGGCCCGGATGTTGGACAGTTTCTGACTTCCGCTTCCGGGGATGGCCGTGATGGCGCTGGGCCTTGAAAACACCTTGCCGGCCCCGTCATTGCACCTCGGGCCGTATACCGTGCACGGCCGCACAATAATGGCCGGAAGCCCTTCTTTCATCCGGTTAAAAACGATATTCTCCCCGTCCCGCTTGCTCCTGCCATAATTATCCATCGGCTCCCGGTCCGTTTCTTCGGTAAACGGATATCCTTTATAATGGCCGTAAACAGAGGTGGAGGTCACATGCACAAACACCTTGACCTTGTTGTCCAGAGCCAGGCGGCTCAGATGATCCACTCCCAGGACGTTGGTGGGATAGAGGGATTGATAGGGGGTTGAAAAATTGCAGATGGCCCCCAGATGGAACACCCGGTCGACTTTGCCGCCAAAAAGCGGCGGCAGGGTTTCGGGTTTTGTTAGATCTGCGGCTACATACTCAACGCCCAGGCGGGTAAAAAAGGAGATATCTTTTTTCGGCCGGGAGGTGGCCCGAACGGTTACACCGTCCCGGACCAGACTTTCCACCACATGACTTCCCATGAAACCCGCAGCCCCGGTCACCAGGGTAATGCCTGAAAACTTCATGAGACCGCCCTCCGGATGTCGGGGTTTTCCGCGTCATTATCCAGCTCCCGGGCCTCGGCTTTTGATATTTCTTCTTTGGAATGCTTCAGCCAGTCCAGCATCATGGCGTTGAGGTTGACCCCAAGCTCTGCGATGAGCCGGACATACAGCCCGCTTTTATCCCATCGGTCCACGTTGTTTTCCCGGCGGGTCAGGTCTTTTTCATACCGCTTGATCTGTTCATCAATTATTTCCACAGCCCGGCCCGGATCTCCGAATCCGTAAAACACAAACCGCATGAGAAAGGGGTCCCGGAGCAGCAAGGATTTTTCAGGGGAAGTATCGAGCCAGGCGGTAAACTCACGCCGCCCTTTTTCCGTGATGGCATAGAGTTTCCGGGGAGGGCCTTTTTCGTCGTTCTGCACCACTCCCGCCATAAGGATCAACTCATCATCCTGAAGTTTTTTGAGGTTCGGATAAATCTGACCATAATTGATGGACCACATATGGCCGAAGTTTCGCTCAATATGCTCCTTGATCCGGTATCCGTGCATATTTCGATAGTGAAGCAGTCCGAGGATGGCGTATTTGATCACGATAAGACTCCTGATATGATGTCCCGATTAATATATAATTTCTATATATACAAAATATATATTAAGTCAAATATTTTTTTCCGGGAATTGGCGACCGGGGTAAACCGGGCTGCCGGTGATGGATGCCTGAATACGCGCCCGACTAATCTCAAAACTTTCAGGAAAACACCTGCACCAACCGATACGATGGATGATACCTGTTGAAGGCGGCTTAATAAATGGTGTAAGCTGACAGCATGTATCTCGCACAAAAATATATCGATGGGAAAACTCATTTTTTCATCCGGGAAAGTTACAGGGATAAAGCGGGTTTAAAAAGCCGCGACCTGTTTGACCTTGGCCCGGACCCGACCCGTTTTATCGTTTATCCGGGCGGTGCCTCCTTTTATATCCACGAGGAAATCCATAACCAACTGGCCGCCATCGGTGTTAACGCGGACAACGACACCCTTGAGCGGATCTTTTTTCCCTTTCTGAACAGCCGCACCCGCCGGGTGATCGAAGGGTTTTCCCATAAAAGTATAGGCAGAAATCAGCGCGAATCCATCCGTGAGCAGGTCGCCCGGTGCGACACCGAGCGGTTCCATCTGTTTGACCAGCGTCGCATGCATTATCTCCGGTTCGGCGAACTGGACCAATCGAAAATTTTCCGGGCCTCCAGAAAAATTTACCGTCCCCTTCTGGATAAATCCCGGGATGAGATCGAGCAGCTCTTTACCGGCATGGAGGGGGATTTGTGGGATACGGAGAAAAAGACCTACGCCTATGTGATTTTTGATGTGGCCGGACATTTTCCGGGAATCTTTTCACGAAAATTCCCCCATGCCCTGCCCCAGGAAAAGGTGGATGCGTTTTTTCTGGAAGAGGTCTGCCGGATCAACGATGATCGGGAGTTTTGGGCGGGACTGGAAAGAACCGGCCCGATGGACGATTATCTCGTCAAGTATGTGTGCTGGTTTTTTGACAATGATTTTGAAGAAGTCGGGCTGATGGAAAATTTATTTACGGAATGGGTCGATCAGCACCGTGCGTACCGCCCGCCGCAGGCAGCCGCGTCCATGCCGGCGGATGAGGCGTTATCCGTTATGGGAATCACCAAAGAGGAACTCGCCGCCATGACCGTCCGGACTCTGACCCGGCAGTACCGGAAAGTGGCGAAAACCCGCCATCCGGACAAAGGCGGAAGCCACGAGTATTTCATCAAGCTCAATCATGCGTATTCGGATCTGTTGCGGGTGATGAAATCAAAGGCAAGGCGATGACGGCCTCAGGCGGTTGATTGCTCTAAATTACCCTCCCCCCAGAGGTCTCAACTTGCTACAAGTCTGCATTTTGTGGCGATTCCCAAAGGAGAGGACTGAATTTTTCCTGATAAGGAACGTGCATGAATTAAGTTATGCAACTTCAAGGATATATTGAGTCAAACCCCAAATAATCGGTTTACGGGACAAGTAAACTTCGTTTATAATCAAAAGATGATCAAACCTTACCCAAAAGA
>JBAQUK010000059.1:0-6218 GCA_049297455.1 Desulfosalsimonadaceae bacterium
GTTTCCTGCCACCTGCTCAAAAAAAGATATTTTCTTATATACAGACACAAATTCAATCGACACCGGGCTTGTTCAACCACCGGATAAGATCGTGGCTCGCTTCGCTCTCACGATCTATCCTTATTCGTTATATGATTTCCTTTTTAAACCTCATATTAAAATAGAGGACCGGCATGGCCCGGTATCCATACCCATAATTCTTTATAACGTATAATTTTAAAATCAAATGAAGGAATTGAACAGTTGCATTTTAAACCATTCTTAGAATCGGCTATTTCAAACTTGTCATTTACTTTTAAACTATAAACGTTATTATCCGGATCAAATTCTGACAATCCATATTCATATTCAAAAAATATTTGATTATATTTTCTATATTTATCTTCATAGATGTCTCGACGAAAATCAGCGAGATTGATTGGTTTAGAATTTTTCGTTAAAGTTATTGATGTGTCTGAAAGTGAGAAGGATCCTTCATTTAGAGGAATCGAATATAGTTTGTTTTGAATATCAATTTTTAACAGTAACGGATTTTTCTTCACTTCTTTAAGAAATATAGGATCCCCAGAATCATAAACTATCCAAAAGTCAATATTGAGTGCACAATCTTCGCATAAAAAGACAAATGAGTTTCTATAGTCCTGGGTCCAATTCTTATTTTCTTCCAAAAGAACAACATCATATAGTGTTTCTAAATATGGATAGCAGCCCGACAGCGTTATTGATACAAATAAAATGGTGAGGATATATATTATTTTTTTGAACATAACTCTACTCATATAACAAGTTATTAGCCAAACGAAATCGTCCCATTAAGTACCGCAAAAGGGATGTTATCTATAAAAGCAGCATCCATGCCTTTTCCCTCAATTGCGTGTTTATAACTAACAAGCAACTTACCGGCAAAACACATCTTCGTGAACTTCGTGTCCTTCGTGGTGGAATATCGTCCTGCCGACGGATGAAGGGGGGTGAGAACATGGTCCATTCAAGCGGTTTCATAAACGGGATTCCATCGGACCAACCTCAATAAAACAACACCCGTTCTTCCCCCACCGGCAGGGTGTTTACGGTAAATGTCCCTTCCGTTTTCGCCATCCGGGTCCAGAATTCATTCAAGTCCACCCCGATCAGGGGCTTAATTTCCTTATCCACCGGCCCGAACAGGTCGTCAAAATGAATGGGGATGACGGTTTCCGGATGCAGGGGGGTGAGGACATGGTCGATGAGGGAGCCGGTGTCCTTGCGGCCTCCGATGCTTAAAAAAACCACATCCGCCGCTATGCCTTCAAAAATGCCCGGCTTGACGCCCGGACTGCCGTAATGCAGAAACGTGCCTTTGGGGTGTTTCACCAAAATGGCGTAGACGCCGCCTTCCCGGTAAGCTGAGGCGGGGGCGGGCTGGGGCAGCGGATATTCGAGGGTTCCCGGCCAGGGGATTTTCCCGAACAGGGCCGGGCTGTGAATGCTTTGGATAAACGTGATCTCAAATTTTCCGATGCTCACCGTGTCCCGGCCGGTGATGGTTTTGATCTGTTCTTTCGGGATTCCCGCCCCCAGGGCCACATTGGCCGTGGTTTTTGACCCCACGATCATGGCCCCGGTTTTTAAAGCGAACCGGGGAACATCCATCACATGGTCATAATGGGAATGGGAGACGAGGATGGCGGCCGCGTTTTGGCCGTGGGTCAATGTTATCCATTCGTCGATCAGGGAGTTTTGGGGTTTTAAGGCGACCCCTAAACCGACCTTAAGCAGACCGTACCGGCTCACGAACGGGTCAATGTAGATGCCGGTGTCGCCGTCCGACACATACAGCCCGGCTGTTCCCATCCACGTCACCCGGACGGAGTCATCCGCTGGCGCCGTCTGTTTCAGGCATGTTGTCCGGACCCTGTCCGTGGTATGGGCACAGGCGCAGAGGGACATGGGAAGGATCATCATGAGGACGGCTCTAAAGCACGCGTTAATCAATTTTGTCCAGCAGCTTTTTCTTTTCCGCGGCATACTCGGGTTCGGAAATCAGGCCGCCCTCGTACAGATCTTTTAAGTATTTGAGTTTGTTTTTAATATCTTCCTGGGTCGCGGCCTGGGGCGTTACGGCCGGTGTCGCCGGCTGAGGGGCGATCACGGGTTTTGCGGCCTTCTCCGGTGCTGCTGAAACGGGTGCGGGCGCCGGGGCGGGGGACGGCGTCACAATGGCGGGCGTCGGTTTCGGCGCGGATGCCACTGCTTCGGCAAGCTTAACCGCATCCGCCACCACCCACATGGGGGCGGGTTTGCCGGTTTCGAGATCTTTCATGACCGCATATGCAGCCGGAACAAGGGCGGTATCCGCATATCTGATTTTTAACGGGTCCGAATTCGTATAGATCTGCGGCGAATCCTCGCTGTCGGCATCCATGACATCGGCGTTGATCAGGCCAAACGCCAGATTGATCCGGCCTTTGGGTTCCACAAACAGGATTCCTTCGGTTTTTCGCGTATTTTTAAACAGCAAACCGCCGCCTTTGTTAAATGAAATGAAGTGGATCCGCTCGTCCGGAGTGGCTTTGGCCAGCGCATCCGTCAGGGCCGGGGCGAGGGCCTCGATTTCTTCGGCCTGAAACACCGGCGTCTCTTTGTCCCCGCCAATCAGGACCCCCCTTTCGGTATACACCAGGTCGCCAAGAAGCTTTGCCACATCCAGGGTGGCCATGCGGTAAGGGTGATCATAGTGCTGCGGCAGGATCTGGTCTTTTTCCACGCGGTACTCCAGGTTCACGGTGGTTCGTGAACCTTCCAGAACCGGGGTGCGCACCCATCGTGCGGTGCCGCAGGCGGTTGAAAAAAGGAGCATGATCCCCGTGATGAAAATGGCGGCAGTTTGTTTCATGGTGGTTGAGTCCTCCAAATAATTCTTGATGATTTCCGAATTGCTTGCCGGAAAAACTGAAACCGGTCATCTGTTCAGGCGGTATGGGCTGTTTTTAACGATGATTTATTCAAACCGCCCGTAGGCTAAGTGTTTTTAGTTTAAATAACCTGCCTCTTTAAAACAACGTTATTTTTTGTGGACATCTTCTGTCAAGCGCTTTTCTCGATGATCCGGAGGGCGGTCCGGATGCCGTCCGCGCCGCTTGAGATAATGCCGCCGGAATGGCCGCTGCCTTCGCCGATCAGGTAAAGATTGTCAAACCCCGGACAAAGCCGGTTTTCATCCCGCAGGGCCTGGATGGGTGAGGAGGTTTTGCTTTCAAGCCCCATAATAAGGCCGGTTTCAAACCCCCGGATTTTGCGGCTGAAATTTCTTAAACCCTCCCGGATGGACAGGCTGATGTCTTTGGGCAACAGTTCCCAGAGGGGGGCGGGTGTTAATCCCAGCGGGTAGCTCGATTCGGGAAGGGCGGCGGGTTCGGTTTCATTGATAAAATCCCGTATGCTGCATGACGGGGCCTGAAAACCGCCTGAAAACCGGTAAAATTTTTCTTCAAGGGCCCCCAGCCAGTCCAGGATTTCCAGGGGAGAGGCTTTTTTGCCCGTCAACTGGTCCGGATGCACGGCAGCCACACAGGCGGCGTTGGCGAACCGGCCGTCCCGCTGATACCGGCTCATGCCGTTGACGATGTTGGTGTCCTGATACGCGGTCGCCGGAACGATGACTCCGCCGGGGCACATGCAGAAAGTGTATACCGGCAAAACTCCCGTTTCCCGGAATGTCAGGCGGTATTCCGCGGCTTTGACGCCGGGAAGTTTTTCGGTGCCCCACTGGGCCAGGTTGATCAGCTCCTGGGGATGCTCCACCCGGCAGCCGATGGCGAAACTTTTGGTCTGGAACAGCACGCCGTTTTTGATGAGCATGCGGCAGGTGTCATGGGCGGCGTTTCCGGGGGCAATGAGAAAATAATCCCCCGGCACCGTTTCGGCGGGGGTGACGGCATCGGTGACGGTATTAACGGTGCGCCCGCTTTGGCCCGTTAGATCCTCTATTTTTGTTTCAAACCGCAGATCCCCGCCTATCCGGAGATAGTCTTTTCTTAAATTGACGACGATTTTTTTCAAAATATTGCTGCCAAGGTGGGGATGGGCCAGGTACCGGATTTCTTCGGGTGCGCCCGCCCGGATATAGCTGTCCAGCATAAACTGTTTTTCAAGGGAGATGCGTTTGGTACGGCTGGTGAGTTTGCCGTCGGAAAACGTACCGGCCCCGCCCTCGCCGAATGCATAATTGCCATTTGGGTCAAACGCGCCGGTGCGTTCAAACCGGCTGATGCCGTCGGCCCTTCGGCTGACATCCGTTCCGCGCTCAATAATGACGGTGTCGAACCCCGCTTTCTGGAGCACATAGGCGGCAAAGAACCCGGCCGGGCCGCTGCCGACGACGATGACCCGCTGGTTCCGTTTCCGGTAAGGAATGGTGAGTTCGGGCGTTGGTTCCGGGTCCGGTCCCGGGATGTGGCGGGATGCCACGCCCACCTTTACCAGCCAGTGGATATGGCTTTTTTTGCGGGCATCCAGGCTTTTGCTGTCAATCTGATAGGAAAAATCCCGGATATCCAGGGTTTTCTCAATCCTTTGCTTCAGCTCGTCCGGCCCAAAACCGGTGGGCAGTTGAAGCGTGATTTCCTTATATCCCATTTTCGCTATCGCCTGAGCCGGTCCGGCTGAAACGGTCATCCGACCGGTGCGTGTCTGCCTTATTTTGAGCGGATTCGAGCCATCCGGCGCGAACATCCGTCTGTGCGTCAAAATCCGGCACAAAGGGTTTGATGTCCAGAAGCGGCGTTCCGTCCAGCACATCCACATTCTCAATATAAAGGACGCTGCCCTCAATTTTTTGCAGTTTGACGATGGAAAGGCCGATGGGGCTGGGGCGTTTGGGGGCCCGGGTGGCGAAAACGCCCCTGGGCCGGTTGTCCAGAAACGGGACCACGCTCAGCTTATAACCGGCTGATTGGTGAAAATGGTACAATAAAATAATATGGGAAAAGCCGTCCAGGTCTTTTAAACCATCCTGAAACTCCGGAAACAGTTCCACAGTCCCCCGTATTCCCGCAGCCCCCGAGGGCTGAATGGGCATGCCCGCAAGGGACGTGTGCGGCGAGCGGATGATGCCGATGGGGGCGTATTCCACGGTAATGTTTCTTGCGTTCATAAAGGTTTGATCGTATTCAATAATTGGTTATACTAAGGTAAATTAGAGCCGTTTGGCCGCGTGAATGTCAACCTGCCCGCAAACATACCATAAAGGAAATGAAAATGATAACAATTGATCGGGAAAAGAAAATTCATGACCGCACCATTGAAATCAGCACCTATGTGCATGAGTCGGACGCGGTGGTGGTGGAAGGCCGGCTGACGGACCACCGGCTGCGGCCGACCTGGTATCTGAGCGGCGAGTGCCGCCCGCCAGGCATTGTGCACGATATGGTGATCCGGATGATTGTCCGGGGGCCGGGGCTCGCCATCGAAGCCATTGATGTGGAAATGCAGACGGTGCCGAAAGCGGACTGCCGGGAGGTGGAGAATGCTTTGCAGCCGGTGGTGGGCATGAAGATCCGGGGCGGGTTTACGGAAAAGGTCAAAAAGCTTGTGGGCGGCGCAAGCGGATGTTCTCATCTGTTGGCCCTGCTGCTGGCCATGGCCCCGGCTGCTGTTCAGGGGGCCTGGGCCGCCTTGGCCCAGAATCCGGTGGACCGGGCAGCAGTTTCCGGCACAGCCCTGAAGTTTCTGGAAAACACCTGCCATGTCTGGCGGTCGGATGGGCCGGCCCTCAAAGAATTGCGGGAAACATTGGGGGTTGGGTAATGGGAAATCGCCCGCTGGAACCAACAGACCGCAAGGAGGGCCTTGCCTTTGACGGTGCCCGCAAGAAGCTTGGAGTTTGATTCCGCAAAAAACGCCAAGAATACCAGCCTCTTACTGAGCATCTGGATTATATCGCCGCCCATCCGAATTATTAAATGGATCATGAAGGATATCCTTCATGATGCCGGATTGGGTTTGGGGACATAGCCCATCGCCGTCAGGTGTAGGGGCGAAAAATTTTTCGCCCCAACCCTTGACGATGATGCGGAATCCCGTTTGGATTTAACAATAACCTTATAGGGCCAATTGTTGAACGAAGCCGCTACGCGGCGGAAAAATCAAAAATGGTGTATACTCCACGTATCTGTCCAATTTCGGGCATTTATAAAAAAGGAGTATACATCATGATCCCAACAGAAGTAAACCGGTTT
>JBAQUK010000060.1:0-6182 GCA_049297455.1 Desulfosalsimonadaceae bacterium
AAACTGAAGTTTCCCGGTTTTCAGCGATGGCCCGCAAATTGCGGGTGTGGTTAAATTTTTAATAAAAACAGTCAGTTAAATAAAATTTTCGAAACTTATCTGAAGTTTCCAAAAAAACCATCATGCCGCCATTCGTAGTAGTACGGATACAAGAGAATTAACTACGGATTTTCGGGGCACGGGGAAAAGACTACTAAAATTATCACTCAATGCCGCTTCCGCTATCAGCCGGCGGACATCGGAAAAGGCGAAATGGTTCCGCCCGGCCACCGCATGACGTCGAGTCGGCGTTTTTTCAAGCCGGCAGGCATAGATCCGGGTCAGTGAGGCGGATAACCAGATAAAATTTATTATAAGGAGGGTAAATATGCTTTCAGTCGGACTGGATATCGGTTCTATTACCACGAAAATCGCGGTCATGGAAAACAGCAAACTGCTTTTTACGAATCTGTCTTTTACCGGTTATAACGCCGAAAAGGCCTGGAAGGACATCCTCGAAGGAACGCTGGATCATCTGCAAATGAAAGCCGGTTCGGTAGATCGAATTGTGTCAACAGGGTATGGCCGGAACAATGTGGACATCGCCAATAAAAAAATCACCGAGATCATGTGCCATGCGGAAGGAGCCCGGTATTTTCTTCCCCAGGCGAAATCAGTCATCGATATCGGCGGCCAGGACAGCAAATTCATCCGCCTTGGAGACAACGGCGGGGTTTCGGATTTTGTCATGAACGATAAATGCGCCGCCGGAACCGGCCGGTTTCTGGAAGTCATGGCAAGGGCTTTGGAACTCAATCTGGAAGATTTCGGGAATCTCTCGCTCATGGCTAAAAAACCCGCCAAGATCAGCAGTATGTGCACGGTTTTTGCCGAATCCGAGATCATTTCACTGATTTCCAAAGGCGAATTAAGGGAAAACATCATTGCAGGCATTCATGAATCCATCGCCTCCCGCATGGCATCCATGATGGGGCGATCCGGAGTCGCAAAGCCGGTGGTCATGACCGGCGGCGTGGCAAAAAATATCGGCATCAAAAACGCCCTTGAAAAAAAGCTGAACATCAAAATTGAAGTTCCGGCCACGGCCCAGGTGAACGGCGCCATCGGAGCGGCGATTCTGGCGCAAAAAAATTAATGACCATTTATCTAATAATAAGGAGAAAATCCTATGCAAAAATTCGCTTATTTTGACACGGGTCATGAATTTGCCGAAGAAATCGCCATGGCAGCGGGGTTTACGCCGTATAAGATTTTAGGAAATGTTTATGAATCGACTGATCCGGCGGACAGCTATGTTCACAATTACATATGCCCCTTTTCCAGGAGCTGTCTTACCGAAGGCATGGCGCATTCAGGAGAGTGGGCCGGGATCGCATTCTGCCATGGCTGCGACGTCACCAACAATCAGTATGACATCTGGAAATATCACGTGAAAACGGATTTTCTCTACTGGATCAATACGCCGGCCAATAACAACCAAGCGTCAAGATCATTCCATGTTCGTGAACTGCGCCGGTTTATCGATCACCTGGAAAAAAAGTTCGGAGTGAATATATCAACGGATAAGTTAAAAAATGCCATCCGGGAATCAAACGAAATAAAAAGTATGCTCCGGAAACTCGCCGCTCTCAGGTCAACAAAAGATATTTCCAATGCTGAATATAATGACATTATGCGCAAAAGTGTTCAGGCACCCAAGGACGCGCTGATCAAAGAGCTGGGGACGACATTAGAAGACTGGCAAAACCGGCCCGAATTCCCAAACGATAAGGTTCCCATGCTGGTGACCGGGACCGACATTACATTTGCAGAAGCCATGGACGTTTTTGAGGTGGCCGGGATCAGGATTGTGCGCGACGACATGTCGCTGGGCGAGCGGTATTTTGCCGAGTCCATCCCTGAAACCGGAGATCCGGTGGAGGCACTCGTAGAGTATAATTGCAAAATTCCCCAGCCGCCCACTCGCCTGCCGTTTGAAGCCAGGCTCGGCTATCTGCGAAAATGCCTGAAAGAAACCCCGGTCAAAGGCGTTGTCTATCAGATCCTTAAATTCTGCGAACCCCACACCCTGGATGTGCCATATTATACCGAGGAACTCAAAAAGAGCGGCTATAAGGTTCTGACCATCGAAAGGGAATATACGCCCACCATCGACCAGCAGCTTGTCAGCCGGCTGGAAACTTTTAAAGACATGATCTAATCAGGAGGAGCGCCATGATACGCATATCCCGTTTTATTGCTCAAAACCCTAAACTCTTCATTAATGGGATCAAAGGGTATCTGAACCAGCCGTTAACCTTCCGGATGTTTCAGATCATCCTGCAATACATCAACCGGACCAAACTGATGAAGCTTTTTCCCTGGATCAAAACCGGGTCATTTTCAGCCGGATTTCCGGTGGAATTCGCGCGGGCCTTCGGCGTGTTTCCATATTACCCGGAAGCCTATGCGGCATTGACCGGCGCCGCTGAAAGCACCCAACCTTCCATCGAACATGCGGAAAGCCTCGGATACAGCCGGGACTTGTGCAGCTATATGAAAACCAGCATCGGCGCCTCCCGGTTGAACTGGCCCGAAGATTTCGGCGGCAATGAACCCTCAGACTTTTATTTCTCCGCAAACATGGTGTGCGACACCCACATGAAATGGTTTGAAACCGAAGCCAAAATTTTCAACAAGCCACATTTCGGCCTGGATGTTCCGAGCTATGTGGCCGGAGAGACTGAAGAAAGACTTGAGGAATACGTTGATTACGTGGAGCAGCAGTTGTGGGATCTGATCAGGTTTCTGGAAAATGTCACCGGCAAAAAATTCAATGAAAAGAAATTTTTAAAAACCATAGACCGGTCCGCCGAGATGTGCCGTCTGTTCATGGATCTTTATGAGTACCGGAAAAGATTTCCGGCAAACCGGTATTTCGAATGGGTGAGATTATTCATGCTTCCCCTGGTGCCCCAGTGGAATGAAAAAGACGGCGTGAAATTTTATAAGAAACACCTGAAAATGGCGAAAAAAAGGTATGGAGATAAAAAGGTGATCGAATCCGGCAGGGAAAAGTATCGGATTCTGTGGGAGGGGATCACCATCTGGTACAAAGTGGATCTTTACCGGAAAGTGCTGGCTGAAAAAGGCGCCAGGGTTGTGATGGAGCCGTATACCTATACTTTTGCGGTCCGAAAGAAATCGGGACTTCCGCTTAAGGAAGCCCTGCGGCAGATCGCGAAAGAACTTATGATTGTTCCGTTTACCTTAAATCTGGACGAACGGATAAAATATTTCGACGGCCTCATTGATGAATACGATCTTGACGGCATTATCCTGTTCGCCAACCAAAGCTGCCGGCCCAGCAGCACCGGACTGCTGGATTTAAAAGAGGCCCTGGTTAAAAAGCATGGCATACCGGTGCTGATGTTAAATACCGACCACTGCGACCCCAGGGCATATGCCGAAGGGCCGATCAACACAAGAATCGACGGGTTTGTGGAAATGATGGAAGGATACAAACAACGTCGGGGAACGCTTCAGTGAAAAAAGTAAACTCAAAAGCCAAAAACGTTAAAGGAGAAATTTAAATGAAAACATGCATCCCACTCCCGGACAATGAAACCCTTCCGACTGGAATTAAGGAAGCCGTAGAAGCAATACCGCTCAATGTATTTCGTATGTCGGCAAACGCCCCGGCCAGTTTCATGGCTTTGGCGGGGTTGGCCCGGTCCATCCTTTTTGAAAGCCGGTTTGATGCAAGAAAACGTGAAATCGCCATCCTTCGAGTGGCGAAGGTGACAAATGCGATCTACGAATGGACTCACCACGTCGCTGTGGCGAAGCAATGCGGGGTGACGGACGATGAGATTGAAAAGATCAAGGCTGAAGACCCTGTTCTATCCCTTGATGAAGAGGGGAATCTTCTGTGTCGGGTTGCGGATGAAATCAGTAAAAATGTCAGGCTCGGCGACGAAGCGCTCTCGCAAATCCTTGACCGGTATGGCGTTCGCGAGTCGACGGAACTTATCTTATGTGTAAGTTATTTCAACATGGTCAGCCGGTTCCTTGAATCCACCCGGGTTCCCCTGGAAAGCGAGGATGTCATGAAAAAAATTCACAAGACTTGATCTGCTGATCGCTAAAATAAAATAATCATTCCATTCCATTTGGAGGATCAATCCATAATGAAAGACAATCAATTTCAAGGCAAAATCGCATTGATCAGCGGCGCCGGTTCGGGGATTGGGTTGGAACTGGCCAAGCAATTCGGCGAGCAGGGCGCAACCATTATCGGAACGGACATCAATACCGACCGGGTGGCGGAGATGGTCAGCGTTTTAAAAAGTGCCGGGATTAAAGCATTCGGCTACACAGTCGACCATGCGGATGTATCGGCGGTAGAAGCGCTTTTCCGGAAAATTCAAGCCGAAATCGGGCCGGTGGACATTCTCTGCTGTAACGCTGGGGTCGGTCACGGAACCAAAATCGATGCCATCCCTTTAAAAGACTGGAAATGGGTCATTGACATCAACCTTTGGGGCGTCATCTACATGATCCATTTTTTCCTGCCGGCCATGATTGCAAAAAAGCAGGGGCAAATACTCATCACCGCAAGCGGCGCCGGACTGTTCCCCTTAGCCGGCATGGCGCCTTACTGCATGACAAAGACGGCGCTGGTGACGCTGACCAATGTCATGAGAATGGAACTGAAAATCCACAATATTAATGTGTCAGCCCTCTGCCCCGGCATTATCAACACCAACATCATCAAAGACGGCATCATCGCCGGCGATAAAAATAAAACATATGCCCGGAAGTTCTATGCTGCCTGGGGAACCCACCCTTCCAAAGTGGCAAAAGCCGCTATCAAAGGCCTGAAGAAGAACAAGGGAATTATCCCTACGCCAAGATACCATGTCATGATGAATTATCTGATGTATCGCCTTTCGCCTGCCTTGATCGTCGGACTCGGAAGATTTTTATTCAAACGAGGATGGAATTTCATAGGGCCGCTCTTAAAAGAATAGCCGGCGTGTTGGCATAAATATTTAATTTAAAATTTAAGGGAGAATTCCATGTTTTTGCCAGGAAAAAAATATTCGATCAATCAATACCAGAACATCGCCAACTCATTGATTGAAAGACTTAAACTTGAAACCGACATTGTGGCCTTCAAATACATTAAAGATTTTTCCGAGATTCCGGATCAGTTCATCCGGCCGGTGCAAGATTTGAATAAGAAAATGACCATTTGCATGGCCATGGGGGAAGCACGGAGAGGGGGGGAAGAATATCGCCATAACCGCCGATGACAACCCATGCACCCCGGGTTCTGTCTGTCAAGGCTGGGTGAAAGGGGTATCTCAGAGGGAGCTGTTAAACAGTCAGACTGAAAATCAATGGGTTCACAGCCGAATGGCCATGGTTCGAGGAGTCCTCCATCGTTATAAACTCGGCGGGTTATCCGCTCACTATCCATTTAACCGGATGTTGGGGCATAAAGGCGTATTGGTGGCGCTGCTATCTAAAACTCCTTTCATTCCGGATACATGTCTCATATACGGGAATCCTGAGCAGATGACCCATGTGGCGCATTCATTAAGTTATGAAGGCAAATATCCCCCCAAGGCCGTTCTCGCCGGGTTCGGCGATTCCTGTTATGAGGGGGCATTAATCCCGATGAAATCAAAGAAACCGGTCTTTGTTCTACTTGGAATGGGAGACAGGGCATTGGCAGGCGTTGGAACAAACGAAGCGGCCATCGGAATACCCGCTGCATTGACTTTTTATACGGATCAAAACCTGTATAAATCCGGCGGACCCCACAACCTTAAGCACTATCTTGAAAATCCGCCTGAAAAAATTGATGAATCCATGCTTCCCGGCTGGACCAATGTCCGCAAACTTATGGATAGGCGAAAAAAGTAATCCATAAAAAATAATTCAAAAAGGATATGCCCCATGAAAAAATTTCCAAACAAACGAGTTGTTATTACCGGAGCAGGCAGTGGTCTTGGGCGCGCTTTGTCATTGGAATTCGCCAAACTGGGATGGAAGATCGGCATTGTGGATATTAACCTGAAAGTCGTGTAAAGCGTACATTTTAAACCAATCTGTGATCGCTATTTATTTGAAATAATTTGTTTTTATTTCTGTTTTTAACGTGTACGTAATATATTTATACGAACACGATAAAA
>JBAQUK010000061.1:0-22084 GCA_049297455.1 Desulfosalsimonadaceae bacterium
ACGGGAAGCGCCGGAGCCCAGGAAGCTGGGAGGTTGATTGCTGGGCGGGTCGGGAGGGTCAGCCCACGCGGGCAGGTAGTTGAAGACACGAACGTCTCGGCAACGACCGAAAGCCGCAAGGCCGAGAACGTGTCGGCACCCGTGGCGGTAGCTACGAGTACGGCGTCTTTCAGCTTCATGGATGAAAGCCCCGGTGTCTAACCTGGAGTTCCCGTCATAAACGGCTGGTTTTCGCGGCTAACACTTTGGATGGACTTGTTTTAACGTCTTGTTGCGACTCGATCTTGTACCCATGTATTTAATGTCCATGTCATTGCGGCAAAAGTTATATGGCGTTACCATGTGCCCATGTACGTGGAGAGCGTCCCGAATCGCGGCTCTTCCCCGGCGGTCCTCCTCCGCGAGTCCTTCCGTCGTGCCGGCAAGGTCGTCAAGCGGACACTTGCGAACCTCTCCGACTGGCCCTCGCAGAAGGTCGAAACCCTTCGTCGCCTCCTCCGCGACGAGGTGCTCGTGTCCCCTCGCGATCTGTTCGTAGACCTTCGATCCCTACCCCACGGCCACGTTGAGGCTGTCCTCGGCACCATCCGTCGCCTCGGCCTGGATCGCTTGCTCTCGGTGACCCGGTGCCGGGAGCGCGATCTCGTCGTCGCGATGATCGCCTCGCGGCTCCTGAACCCCGCTTCCAAGCTCGCCACGTCCCGCCTGTGGCACTGCTGCACTCTGGCCGAGGAACTCGGCCTACCCGAAACGACGGACGTCGATGAGCTCTACGACGCCCTCGATTGGCTCCTCGCCCGTCAGAAGAGGATCGAGAAGAAGTTGGCCGCCCGGCACCTCACCTCGGGGGGCCAGGCGCTCTACGACGTCAGCAGCAGCTACTACTATGGCCGACACTGCACGCTGGCTGCTCTCGGCCACGACAGGGACCGTAGGCGCGACTTCCCAATCATCGTCTACGGCCTGCTGACTGATCCACAGGGTCGCCCGGTCGCGGTGAACGTGTATTCCGGGGACACGGGCGATCCGGACACGGTCCCAGATCAGGTGATCAAGCTCCGCGATGAATTCGGACTTTCTGACATCGTCCTCGTCGGGGACCGAGGGATGCTGACCCAGACGCAGCTGGAGACGGTGAAGCAGTACCCGGGGCTGGGATGGATCTCGGCTCTGAGGAGTCCGGCGATTCGCCAGCTGGTTGACAGCGGGCCGCTGCAGCTTTCGCTGTTCGACAAGAAGAACCTCGCCGAGATCAGCTCGCCGCAGTTCCCGGGAGAGCGGCTTATCGCCTGCTTCAATCCGCTCTTGGCTGAAGAGAGAACACGCAAACGTGAAGCCCTGCTTGAGGCAACCGAGAAAACTCTTCGCAGGATCAGCAAGGAGGCCGCCCGACGCACGAAGAAACTACTGTCGGATGCCGACCTCGGCGTGAGAACCGGACGGGTCTTGAACCGCTACAAGATGGCCAAGCACTTCGAACTCACGATCAACGAGGGGCGACTCTCGTGGGTGAGGACCGAGGAGTCGATCCGGCGCGAACGTGAGCTCGACGGGATCTACGTCATTCGGACCAATCAGCCCGTTGAGAGCCTGTCGGCGGCGGATGTTGTCCGAAGCTACAAGGGCCTCGCCCGGGTCGAGCAGGCTTTCCGTTGCATCAAGCAGATTGACCTGTCCGTGCGCCCGATCCGACACCGGACCGAAGACCACGTCCGCGCGCACGTCCTGCTCTGCATGCTGGCGTACTACGTCGACTGGCACATGCGACGTGCACTGGCGCCCCTGCTCTTCGAAGACGAATACGTCGAGGAAGACAGGCGCACACGCGATCCCGTCGCCAAGGCCGAGCCTTCGCCTTCAGCGAAAGCCAAGAAGGCTCAGCGGCAGACGGATGACGGGCTCCCCGTTCAAGGCTTCCGTGCCCTGCTTGCAGAACTCGCCACGCGCGCGAGAACGACCCACCTCCTCAAGGGAGACTCGCCCACCTCGGAGCAGAAAGTCACACTGGTCACCGAGCCGACCCCGCTTCAAAGACGCGCACTCCAGCTCCTCGGACTGTACCCAGTAGACGAAGGGCCGAAATGACGCCAAATCACTCTTCTCGCTGGAGATCCGCGTGTTCAGCGGAGGAACTCCAGTTTAGCTGGAGGCAGGTTTTGAATGCGGGTCCAGAGCCGCCCGAGCAAGCCGGGATGTGTCGGCGAGTGGAGCCTCTGAGAAGAACGAAGGCGTACCCGGCTCGGGCGGCGGCGCCCGGTGAGGGAAGGAAAGATGCCTGATGAACGGGAAGCGCCGGAGCCCAGGAAGCTGGGAGGTCGATTGCTGGGCGGGTCAGGAGCGTCAGCCCACGCGGGCAGGTAGTTGAAGACACGAACGTCGCGGCAACGACCGAAAGCCGCAAGGCCGAGAACGTGTCGGCACCCGTGGCGGTGGCTACGAGTACGGCGTCTTTCGGCTTCATGGATGAAAGCCCCGGTGTCTAACGCTCGGCATAAGGCGCGGCGGCTTTTTGCCGTCGCCCTTAATGCCGTGGTTATCCCATTGTAATTTCTCAATACAAAACTTCAATTGCGAGAAAAAGAGTATTTAATAAATGATTTCTAATTTCTTCTGATCTATTGAAAATTGTTGCTACAGATGAAACATGGTGAGCACCATAATTACGCACACCATAGCAAAGGGCTATACCACTTTCTGTCAAATTCATTACAGAGCCATCATCGAAAGTGAAATTATTATTGAGTATTTCATTTATTGTTTGTTCAAAATTACTGTTAAATCTACCGTTGATAGTTCCCAACTTATTATTATTTAATGACAAGCCTGCATGGCCGGAAAGGAAGTTTGCATGGTCAATGAATTTCCACTGGGCATTATTTTTTGTCTGGATGACAGCGTCAATTACTAATGTGATATCAAAAAACAGGTTCATTAATAATTGACCTACAAAATCTGTTTTTTGGGTGTGGTGAGGAGAACTAACAATTTTGTGCAATCTTGCAATAGTATGAGCAAATAAAAATACGATATCCCTGCTTGGAGGGCTTGCGAGAAGTTTTGATTGAAATTGATCGAGGTCGAGGTTGCCACCATTATTTGTATATTCTTCTAATTGCTTTGCCAAAAAAATAGCTTTTTCAAATACCCAGCCATGAAAAGCTTGGTCCATCTTTTTATAGTTTAACGTCGCAAAAGCCCTTCCAGGTGTATCAGGGAATTCTTGGCCTGATGTGCGCACATCCTCTTCTAAAGCTTTGTGCATTAGAGAAAAGCCGTTATCAAGGTCTCCTTTTAAAATTGTCGTCATTCCCCAAAAATAATAAGGAGTACCTTTGTGAATAAAATGTCCAGCGTTAGCTTTCTCCCATTCAAGCGCTATGTTAATTGAAAAATCCCATAAATCCTCAGCTTCGCTAAATCGACTTTGATTTAATAGTTTTTTCCAGAGTATTGTGAAATTATTAAAGAAAGTGTCATGAGCAGCGTAATTACCTTGGTGGCCATCGAAAAACGCTAATGCAGAAGTTTTGAATTCCGCTAAATCGTAATAATGGTTTCCGAAATATGAGGCATGTAACTGAAGAAAAGCTTTGTTCATTTCTTCTGTCAAGTCACCAAGATTATAAAACTGCCCTGACAATAGGAATTTCATGGGATATAAGCTCCATTCTTTGTATTACGGGATAACATTGTTGATACATGGAAATTTTTCCATGTATGACTCATATATAACAGAAATTTTTCCATCTATTCTAATATTAAGTGGGTAAACATGGAAAAAATCATCTTATATTTTCCATGTTTGCATGGCTATATCCAATAACATGGAAAATAAGCCCAAATTTAAGCCCGACCCCAAATTGAAGCTGATGGATCAGGTGCGGCAGGTTCTGCGCTATCTTCACTAAGCCTGTCGCGATTGCGTATTTTGGGCTTGAACATCGTTCCTACGGACAGAATAATATTGATGCATCGTCATTAATAACCGAAACGATGATCAACCCGGTTTTTTTTCAACGTGTTCCGCTTTTCGTAACTATTTGCATTTATTTTCATTTATGGACAAATCAATTTGATGCGTGGAAAATATGTTTTGTATCTCGCTGTGTCTCGCGTGATTAAATCAAATGAGGAAACGGCAGCGTGTGCACCGATAAAGAAATCTGGTAAAGTTGAGTTGTTAAAGCCTTTATTTTTTCGATAGCACAGGAATACCTTTCCAGCTAAAAAAAGAGCTTCACGAGGTATTTCCAATACTTTCACCCCTACTTGCTCAATAGCATTTTCAACCTCCTCTATTTTATTGAATCCAATTGATATTTCAGTATAAACAATTGAATTTATGAATAGAGTATTTCTCTGTCCATACTTGCCCAATGTGCTTTCAGACCAGTTAGCCCATTTGGGGTCATCCGTGAATAAGTCAAGTAAAACGCATGAGTCTACAAAGACACCATTCATTGTCTCTCTCTTGTCAGATTCATAATTTCATCTGTGGACATCGTAGCAGTTGCAATTCCTCGTAATTTAGTGAATTTGGCTGTTGGCTTGCCTTTTGATGCTTTGACAATATAAAACCTTCCATTGTCTTCTTGAAACTCAACCTCTGTTTCCGGGACAATGCCCAAAACTTCTCGGACATTTCTGGGGATTGTTACTTGACCTTTTGTGGTTACACGCATATTTCACCTCCTTATGATGTAATACCATTATAGTATTACATCCAATTCCGTGCAACCATTTTAACAGCAAATATTCTTGATGCATGGAAAATTTTCCACGGGTTTTCAATAAATCCCTTACAACGCCGACACATCCTCCCGCTTATCAATCAGTGCGGTGATGACGGATTCATCGGCAATGGTGGAGGTGTCCCCCAGCTCATCCAGCTTTCCGGCTGCGATTTTCTTCAAAATCCGGCGCATGATTTTGCCGCTGCGGGTTTTGGGCAGCCCCTCGGTGAACTGGATCACGTCGATGGTGGCGATGGGCCCGATTTCCTTCCTAACCTGGGCCACCAGTTCTTTTTTGAGATCCGCGCTTGGTGTCACGCCGCTTTTTAATATGATAAACGCATAGATCCCTTGGCCCTTGATGGAATGGGGGAAACCCACCACGGCGGCTTCCGCCACCTTGTGATGGAGCACCAGGGCGGATTCCACTTCCGCGGTGCCCAGCCGGTGGCCGGACACATTGATCACGTCGTCAATGCGGCCGATGATCCAGAAATACCCGTCTTCGTCTTTTCTGGCCCCGTCACCCGTGAAATACATGCCTTTGGCCTGGCTGAAATAGGTATCCCGGAACCGTTCATGGTCGCCGTACACGGTCCGGGCCATTCCCGGCCAGGGCTTGCGGATGCACAGCAGGCCTTCTTCATTGGGGAACTGCACTTCAACGCCGGTGTCGTCGATGATGACGGGGTCCACCCCGAAAAAGGGGAACGAGCAGGAACCCGGCTTCATGGGTGCCACGCCGGGCAGGGGGGTGAGCATGTGGCCGCCGGTTTCGGTCTGCCACCAGGTATCCACGATGGGGCACCAGTCCCGGCCCACATAGTGATAATACCAGCGCCATGCTTCCGGATTGATGGGCTCTCCCACAGTGCCCAGAAGTTTAAGGCAGGAAATATCGTGCTTCTGCACATGGGTCGGGCCTTCCTTGGCCAGCGCCCGGATGGCGGTGGGGGCGGTATAGAATTTGGCGACCCTGTATTTGCTCACAATGGCCCAGAACCGGTCAAAACCCGGATAGCTCGGCACTCCTTCGAACATCACGCTGGAAAGCCCGTTGATGAGCGGGCCATAGACAATATAGCTGTGCCCGGTGATCCAGCCGATGTCTGCGGTGCACCAGAAAAGCTCATCTTTTTTGAGGTCGAACGTGAGTTCGCAGGTCATGGCCGCATACAGCAGGTAGCCGCCGTGGGTATGAACCACGCCTTTGGGCTTCCCGGTACTGCCGCTGGTATACAGGATGAACAGGGGGTCTTCGGCGTCCATGCTTTCGGGTTTCACATATGTCGGCAGGGCCGGGTCAGCGACTGCCTCGTGCCACCAGATTTCTTTTGGGGAGGCCAGCGCCATGTCCGCGCCGGTGTGTTTGACAACCACAACCGTCTGGACATTGGGGCAGGTTTTCAGGGCTGCGTCCACATTGTTTTTCAATGGCACGGGTTTGCCGCCGCGATACCCGCCGTCCGCCGTGATCACGAGTTTGGCGTCGCAGTCCTTGACTCGGTTGGCGATGGCTTCGGAGCTGAACCCGCCGAACACCACGCTGTGAATTGCGCCGATGCGGGCGCAGGCCAAAAGCGCCACCGGCAGCTCAATGATCATGGGCAGATAAATGATCACCCGGTCGCCTTTTTCCAGGCCCCGGGATTTCAGGACGGCGGCGAACCGGTTGACCCGGTCATACAGGTCGCCGTAGGTATAGGTGCGGGCGTCCTCGGGCCGGTCCCCTTCCCAGTAATAGGCGATTTTGTCCTTGAGGGCCGGCATGTGCCGGTCCAGGCAATTGTAAGACGCATTGAGTTTGCCGCCCCCGAACCACTGGATGTCGGCCTCGGAAAAATCATATTTCAGCACAAAATCCCAGTTTTTGTCCCAGGTGAGGTATTTTTTCGCCTGTTCCCCCCAGAATGCGTCCGGGTTATCGATGGATTGCCGGTACATCGTCTGGTATTGTTCCATGCTGTTGATGTGGGCGATTTTTCGGTATTCAGCCAGGTGCGCGTCGTAAGATTTCGGATACTCGGTCATACGGCCTCCTTTATGTTGGTTTGCTTTGTTTTTTTCCGTGGTTTTTACTACCTTTATGTCATTTTGCCGTTTCTTCAAAATGACAGGTTAAAATCATCATGCCGTCGTCCAGCGATTGCTTGACGGGCCAGGGCAGTTTTTTGAACAATTTGATCATACTGCTGTTGTCCGGCGCGGTGTAGGCCGCAAGGCCCAATATGCCGTTGTCTTTGGCGGCATGGGCCAGTTTCAGGAGGAGCACCGAGGCAATCCCTTTTCCCTGCCACTCACGGGCCACGGAAAATGCCACTTCAGCGATGTTTTTTTTGGGCTCTATCATGTAAGCCCCGATGCCGATGACGCTGCCGAAACCGAACTCCCCGGTGAGGGCCAGGATGGTCAGGTTTTTAATATAATCGGTTTCGAACATGGCTTCGAGATCATCCCTCAGAAACGATGTTTTTTCGTGGAAAAACCGGGCCACCACGTCCTTTTTGTCCAGGTTGTAGAAATGCTCCTGAATGCGGCGGTCATCCACGGGTTTGGCGGGCCGGAAGGTCACGGTCTGGTCGCCGTAACGCCGGATTTCCTCCAAACCTGCCGGATACACGCTGCGCAAGGATTCGCTGAGCTGCCGGGAATGGGTCATCAGGCCCAGTTCCTTGGCTTTTGCGAACAGTTCATCCCGGAATTTCGGGTGGGCCAGACTGATCATGGCGGTGGCGCGTTCCTGAAGGTTTTTCCCGAAAAGATTCACGGCCCCGAATTCGCTCACCACATAGGAGACATCCCCTCTGGGAATCACCACGCCGCCGCTTTCCATGGCGCCGACAATGCGGGTGCTCTCGCCGTCGATGGAGGTGGAAGGGATGAGCAGGATGGATTTGCCGTTGGGGCACATGGCCGCGCCCCGGACAAAATCAATCATGCTGGTGACCCCCGCAAAATAGTTATTGGGCAGGGCGTCCACGGAAGCCTGGCCCGTAAGGTCCATTTCCATGACCATGTTGACGGACATCATTTTATTGTGCTGGGCGATAACGCCGGGGTGGTTGACATAATCCGACGGATAAAATTCGATGGACGGGTTGTCATGGATAAAGTCATACAAATTGGTGGATCCCACCGCAGAACTGGCCACCAGCTTGCCGTTGTTGATGCCTTTGTTCCGGTTGGTGATGACCCCCATGGAAACGAGATCCATGATGCCGTCGATAATGAACTGAGTATGCACTCCCAGATCGTTTTTACCTGCAAGGGCCATTAAAATGGCCTTGGGGGTCGCGCCCAGACCGAGCTGGAATGTGGAGCCGTCTTCAATGAGGTTGGCCACCAGGCGCGCAATTTTGTGGGCGGTTTCAAATTCCGGCAGGTCGTCGATGGTCAGGAGCGGTTCCTCTTTTTCCACCACCACATCCACGTCATTGACATGGATGAAGCTGCGCCCCAGAACCCTGGGCATTTTCGGGTTGACCTGGGCGATGACCAGATCGGCGGACTGGACCGCTGCCATGGAGATATCCACGGAAATGCCCAGACTCATCCAACCGAAATCATCCGGCGGAGAAGTCTGGACCAGGGCGGCATGCAAGGGGAGCTGGCGTTTTAAAAACAGGCCCGGCACCGCTGAAATATTGATGGGCGTAATATAGGGTTTGCTGGGCGCGAGGTGTTTGGCGGTTGCTGAGCCGTGATAAATATTGCGGATGCTGAAATTGCCGTAAATGTTTTCATTGGCCAGCCGGGTGATGGGGGAGTCTGAAATGCTCATGAGACGGACGATTTCGAGATCCGAAAAATAGTCGGCCATCCCGATAAGGGTGTTGGCAAGATGCTGGGGCTCGCCGCAGGAGGAGCCGATAAAAATCCGCTGGCCGGAACGGATCATATGAATCGCTTCGGAAGCTTCGCGCCGTTTTTTGAGGTAGGCATCCGGCCAGTAAGGGGTGGTCATCGGTTTTGTTCTCCGGAGATTGATGGCAGCGGGCCGATTATCTTGCGGCGGTGGAAGGAATATCGTTTTTATTCCGGAACGCCGTTATGTGCTTAATAATGTAACACACATCCGCGGGAGGTCAATGGGATTTTAAATTATTGCCGCGAGACGCGTTCTGAAGATGGAAGGAAAAATGACAAAAAGTTTTAATACATACTTTCCTGAATTAAAATACTGACTTCACCTGATATCCTTATCATTTTCCCTATGTTATAGACCATAAATATAAAAAGTTTGGGGAAGGTCAATGACAATGCATGGGGAAGGGCGCCCCGGAATTTGCAGTTTTGATCAATCAGATAAGGAGGAACGATTATGGCCGGATTATATCGCATGATGAAAATGATGGTATGCATCGGACTGGCAACCGCCCTTATCGGGTGCGCAGCCACACCAAAATCCGAAAGTACCGGGCAGTATATTGATGACTCGACAATCACGACCAAGGTGAAAGCTGCATTATTTGATGAACTTTCACTGAAAACATTCCAGATAGGGGTCAAAACCTATAAAGGGAGGGTCCAATTAAACGGTTTTGTCAATTCGAGGAATGACGTGGAAAAGGCCGGAGAGATAGCCCGCAGTGTTTCAGGAGTCGTGTCGGTAAAAAACGATCTGATCATAAAATGAAACATTGACTGTTATGCGGCTGCCCCATCAGGTCCATCGGTTTCAGCTTGCAATGACATCGAAAGGAGTTTCGCAGGATGGGCCTTTCCAAATCCCCTAAAAGTGGCATCTTCGAACGCATCGCCTTTGTTCTTCAGGGCGGAGGTGCGCTCGGCGCCTATCAGGGTGGCGTTTTTCAGGCCATGGCGGAGCATGACCTCACTCCCGACTGGGTTGCCGGGACCTCCATCGGTGCGATAAACGGTGCGATTATCGCAGGCAATACGCCCGAAAAACGGATTCTTCGGTTGAAAGAATTCTGGGATACGGTTTCAGAAACAGACCTTTCCCGCGGCATAAAAATTGCCGGTGCTGAGCAAAGCGCCACCGGTTTTTTAAGCATCCTTCAATCCATGATCATGGGCCGGCCGGGTTTCTTTTCCCCGCGCGGGTTTGACCCTTCGCTGGCTTTTCCGGTCGGGTCCGCTGAAACGGCGAGTTTCTACGATACCGGCCCCCTGCGCAAGACCCTGGAACGTCTGGTTGATTTTGATCTGATCAATGCAGGACCGATCCGGCTCAGTGTCGGCGCAGTGAACATCACCAAAGGAACGCTCCGGTATTTTGACAGCAAGAGCGATCGCCTCGGACCCGAACACATCCTGGCCAGCGGCGCCCTTCCTCCGGGCTTTCCGGCGGTGCGGATCGGGGATGATTTCTATTGGGACGGCGGCATATACTCGAACACGCCCATTGAAGTGGTATTGGATGACGTGCCGCGCGTCAATACGTTATGTCTGATGCTCTCTTTATTTAATCCGGCGGGGGCAGCGCCCGGTTCAATCGCCGAAGCAGAGGAGCGGCGCAAGGATATTATGTACGGCACACGCATGCAGGAGCATGTCCGGACGTACCGGAGAATCCATAATTTGCGACGGGCGCTTCGCTCCATTTACGCGCTCCTGCCGGAAGACGTAAAAAATAACCCGGAAATCAGGGAAATGGGGGAGCAGGGCTGCGAAACCACCATGCACATTGTCCAACTGATCTATCCTGAAAAAAGAGGGGAATCCTGCTTCAAAGATGCTGATTTCTCAAAGGCGGCTATCGAGGAGCGCTGGCGTCTCGGCCATCGCGACGCCTCCCTGCTGCTGAAGCGTTCTCCCTGGCAGGACCCGGTGCCTCCGCATACGGGTGTTGTGGTGCACTCAATAGAGGCGGCGGCTGATGCCAAAGAGGTACAGGATCTTGTTTTTCGGTAAGACGGTCCGTCCGCGTATGATGTGGCCCGATTAACGTCCGCTACACATGGCCGGCGTATACAGGCAATACTTGATTATCATTCCAACTTAAAAAAAGGAGATTAAAAATGGACCCTATCAGTATTCTCGGGATTTCGGGAAGCCTTCGGAAAGGCTCTTTCAACAGCACGGCGTTGCGGGCCGCCAAATCCTTAAGGCCCAAGGACACAACGCTCGAGATATTCGAGCTGCATGGCATTCCGGGCTTTAATCAGGACGAGGAGAAAGATCTTCCCAGGAAAGTTGTTGAATTGAAGGCCGGCGTGAAGGCCGCAGATGCCATTTTGTTTGTAACACCTGAATACAATTACTCAATTCCCGGTGTATTGAAAAACGCCATCGACTGGGCCTCGCGTCCATACGGGGAAAATGTCTGGGACGGAAAGCCGGTGGCCATCATGGGGACATCCATCGGGATGCTGGGGTCGGCCCGGGCCCAATATCATCTCCGCCAGTGCTGCATCTATCTGAATATGTATCCGCTGAACAAACCGGAAATAATGATTCCTTTCGCATCCGAGCGGTTCGACGCAGATGGCAACCTCATCGACGATAAGTCCAGAGAACTCATCGCCCAGATGCTCGAAAGTCTGGTCCTCTGGACCCGGCAGTTGAAGGGAAATCAATAAATCCGATAACCACCACCAATAACGTTATTGTTTTCGTCGCTCTTTTCCGGACGTCTCCCGGATGCGGCCATACTTCAGGAACAAAGGATCAAATATAGTGAGCTGAATCCAGGACGTCAGAGACATGATATATGAAAAGGGCTCGGGCAGGCGAAGGGTGATCAGGATTTTTAAAATCCGTTGCTTGGTCTTTTTTAAAAAAGCCACATTGTCCATGAATTTCAGTATCTTCTGATTTTGGGTGTAAAACAGCACCAGAACGGCGCAGGCCGCCAATCCCCAAAAAACCATGGGCGAAATGGTGATGATCAGAAAAAGCGTGACTAAGGCGGCGGCCAGGGGAAAGGGCAGCAGAATCAGGTAAGGCAGGGCTTTTTTTAGCAGAAAAACCTTAAACATCTGGCGGGAGCCCACCTCCAGATGAAGCAGCAGGTCTTTTCGCCCTTCCTCTGTTTTTAAAAACAAAGGAAGGATTTCCAGAAACCGCCAGTTCCTTGCAGCGGACAGCGGTTCCGGAACCAGTTCAAACCCGCTGCCCTCCATAACGTTTCGGCTTAACGCATACCCATAATACATCAGGGTGTAAGCCTCCCGGTCAGTGAAGGCATCCATGGCCGTGCGTATCCGGGTTAACGCATGGACCATTTTTTCGGAATCACCCGGGAATATGTGGTTCCGGGTTTTGGGATCTCCCAGGTCGAAAAACGCAAACCGTCCGGGCCCGTATTGAAAGAGTTCGTTTAAACTTTTGCTGCGGATCCGGTCCATGAGAATATCGTTCGCCCGCAGGGCCACATTGAGAAATTGCCCGGATGGGTCATGCTCCGGTTTTAAAATGTCTGACGCATCCGAACATATGATATGGGTGCATTTTTCGACAAATAAAGACGCCAACCCCTGGTTGTCCACCAGGCCGCCGTCCACCAGCCGGACGGTCAGCGGTTCGCCTCCCGGTTCATAAAGATTTCTGATCTGCAGGGGTTCAAAAACGCCGGGCACACAGCAGGATGCCGCCACTGCCTGGCCCAGGGTGATGTTGTAAAGGATTTTCCGCTGTTCGATGGTCAGCCGGTCATCGTCAATCCGGAATTTTTTTAAAAATCCGATGGGGTCATTTCCGGCTTCATGTGCGATGGGCTGCTCACCGGCCGAATTTTCCGTGAACTGCCACAGGTGACCTGTATTTAAGCAGGTGGCGTTGATGATCAGAAAAGGAACGCGGGTTTCAGGGGAAAGATAGGCGGACGGGGGATGGATGGAAATGTTTTTTAGTGGAATCCGGTCATGTTTTGTCCCTGTATTGTGCTTTTGCCAGATGGGCCGGTAAAAATATATGGTCAAAAGCTCGGCCAGGCGCTCGGTGCTGGAATAGTCCGCGGTCATCATCCGGGCATTTTTGACCGGATCCAGGAAGGTGCGCATCAGCATGTTTTTCTGGACTGCCGCCAGAAAATCGATTTCGATTTCGGCAACCAACCGGATATAAGCCTCCCGGCCCGGCGCTTCCTGGCCGTCTGCACGGTTTTTTTCAAGCAGTGCCTTGACCTTCAGGTAATAATAGGCGGCAATAATCGAACCCGCCGAAACCGAGGAGATCACGTCGACTTTGCGGAGCAGGTCCAGCTCAGCCAGCCGGGCCATCACCCCGATGTGGAACAGGGCGGACCGGAAACCGCCCCCGGACAACGCAAGGCCTAATTTGAAGTCTTTTGGAGAGGCCATTATTTCACTTTTTTTTTGAAAATCGGTCGGTTGTTTTTTATGGGCATTATGGAGGGAGAAGTAAATAATGTCAATGGGTTTGAAATTCCCATATTTTTGTTGGAAAGAATTAGAAAATGAACTATATTTATCACAAAAATGGTTCACAAAGGGGGCTCACATGAAATCAATTACAATTCATGGGATCGATAGCGATCTCGATAAAAAAATATCGGAAAAATCCAGGGAGTACGGGTTGAGCCAGAACCGTACGGTGAAGTTACTACTTCAAAATACATTGTTATCCGATCAAAAAGCATCCAGGAAGGAAATGTTTTCTGATTTGTTCGGAAAATGGACTGCTGCCGAAAAAACGGAATTTGAAGAACGCATTAGCGATTGACACCCATCCTCCATCATAGTAGCTTTAAAGCCGTCTATGCTTTATAACCTTCCGAAACAACATATTTTTTTGTCATGAGCAGGCCAATGACGCCCATTTTAAAAACCCGGACAATGCTTTTGGCCATTCGCGTTTTAATCCTGCATAGTCTGATGCTGGCGGGTTCGGTTGCCTTTTTCAATTCAGCCGCCCAAGGCGCGGCAGGTTCAGCATCTGCCGCACTCCCAAAAACCGTATACCTCATTTCCATCTCAGGCGAAGTGGATCCGGGCATGGCTGCGTTTGCCGACCGAGCCCAGCAGGATGCATCCAAAAATCCGGATGCCCTGGTGGTGTTTAAAATCGACACCTTCGGCGGCCGGGTGGACTCGGCCCTTGAAATCGTGGATACCCTGCTGAAGATTCCCGAAAACCGTTCCATCGCCTTTGTGGAAAAAAAAGCCATATCCGCAGGCGCCCTAATCGCCCTGGCTTGCGGCGATCTGGTGATGCGCCCGGCCACCACCATCGGCGATTGCGCGCCCATCTCCTATTCCCAGGAAGGCGTTGAAATGCTGGGGGAAAAATTCCAGTCCCCGATCCGGGCGAAATTCCGGGCACTGGCGAAGCGCAACGGCTATCCGGAGAAACTGGCGGAAGCCATGGTGTCGTCGGACAAGGAAGTCTATTTCGTGGAATTGGACGGCCAAAAGCAGTTCATGGATGCAAGCGATTATAAAGACCTCACGGATGCGCAAAAAAAGAAAATCACCAGTAAAAAAACCGTTGTGGAAAAAGGTGAACTCCTGACCATGGAAGCCGATGAGGCCGTGGAGCTCGGATTTTCGAAATTCACTGCGGAAAGCGTGGAAGACATGCTCCATCAGATGAAGGTTGAAAATTACACGTTGATTCCCATTGAGGAGAGCTGGTCGGAATCAATGGTCCGGCTGATCGGCAGGATCGCGCCGATTCTCCTGATGATCGGCCTTGCGGGGATTTATCTGGAAATGAAGGCGCCGGGATTCGGATTGCCGGGGGTTGTGGGCATCACCTGTCTCGCCATTGTGTTTTTAAGTCAATACATGGCAGGTCTTGCCGATTATACGGAGCTGTTGATCGTCGTTTTCGGGCTGGTGCTTATGGGGTTTGAGGTATTTGTATTGCCCGGTTTCGGGATCGCCGGGTTTGCGGGCATCGCCTGCATTACGGTGGGCATGATCCTGACCCTTCAGGATTTTGTGATCCCCGACCCAAAAATTCCCTGGGAAGCGGATTTGCTGGTGCATAATGTCACGGTGGTGATCGTTGCGTATATCGGGGCGTTTCTGGGTGCCCTGCTTTTTTTGCGGTTTGTTTTACCCCGGTTTTCCATCGGGCGGCAGGGGCCTTTTTTGACGACGGATTTAAAACAGGCCCATGCGGATTCCAGCGAGACCCCGAAAATTCATGCCGGGGACCGGGGAGTGGCGCTGTCCTATCTGCGGCCGTCCGGCAAAGCCATTATCCATGACGATTTATTCGATGTGGTCACGGAAGGGGAATTCATGGAAAAAGATACGCCCATTGTGGTTTCGGAGGTCAAGGGCAACCGGATTATCGTATCCAGGGCAAGTGAATAAAGGATAATTCATGACAGGCGCACTCATCGTTCCCATTATTCTGCAACTGGCCGCTGTCGCGGTTCTCATTGCGGAAATCATTATTCCCACCGGCGGCATCTTGGGAATTATCACCGCAGGCCTGTTCGGGTATTCCCTTTTTCTTGTGTTTACAGGCATTTCCCCTGCTGCGGGAATGATGTTTGTCGCGGCGGATGTGGTGCTGGTGCCGGTGGTGCTGTTTGCGGGCATCAAGCTGCTGGTCAAATCCCCGGTCACCCTGAAAACGTCCCTGTCAAAGGAGAACGGGTATTCGGCACAGCATGAAGACCTGGCGGGATTAGCGGGGCTTACCGGCAAGGCGCTGACGGACCTGCGTCCGGCGGGAATCGGGCTGATCGGCGGCAAACGGGTGGATGTGGTCAGCCGGGGAGAATATATCGATAAAGGATCGGATTTTCTCGTACAAGCAGTGGAAGGGAACCGGGTAGTGGTAAGAAAAACTTAATCTTTAAAATATAAGGAGGCTTTCGAACATGGGATTTTCAACTGTCATTGTGATACTGCTGAGTCTTGCGGGAATTTTGCTGCTGTTTTTTGTGGGGTCCGCGATTTCCCTGTGGGTTCAGGCCATGGTTTCAGGGGCCCAGGTCGGCTTGTTCAATATCGTATTTATGCGGTTCCGCAAAGTACCATCCCGGCTGATCGTGAATTCGAAAATCATGGCGGTCAAAGCCGGTCTGGATATCATCACCACGGATGATCTGGAATCCCATTTTTTGGCCGGCGGCGATGTCATGCGGGTGGTGCAGGCCCTCATTGCCGCGGACAAGGCCAATATCGATCTCAAATTCAACCGGGCCGCCGCCATTGATCTGGCGGGCCGGAATGTGCTGGAAGCGGTCCAGATGAGCGTCAATCCAAAGGTGATTGAGACCCCGCTGGTGGCGGCCATGGCCAAGGACGGCATTCAGTTGCAGGCAGTCGCCCGCGTCACGGTTCGGGCCAATATTGACCGGCTGGTGGGCGGGGCGGGCGAGGAAACCATTCTGGCCAGGGTCGGCGAAGGGATTGTCAGCACCATCGGTTCGGCCAACAGCCATAAGGATGTGCTGGAAAACCCGGACAATATTTCCAAGCGGGTGCTGGAAAAAGGTCTGGACGCCGGAACCGCCTTTGAAATCCTGTCAATCGATATCGCGGATGTGGATGTGGGGAAAAACATCGGGGCCGAGCTGGCCACGGACCGGGCCGAAGCGGACAAAAAAATCGCCCAGGCCAAGGCGGAGGAACGGCGGGCCATGGCGTTTGCCGTGGAGCAGGAGATGAAGGCCAGGGTTCAGGAGATGCGGGCCAAGGTGGTGGAAGCCGAAGCCGAGATCCCCATGGCCATGGCCGAAGCCTTCCGAAAGGGCAACCTGGGGGTCATGGATTATTTCCGGATGCGCAATATCCAGGCCGACACCCAGATGCGGGACACCATCGGCGGCGGGAAAGACGCCAAGAATCCGACGGAAACTTCGTAGAAATAATAATTGAATTCAGAAGGTTATTGAAAGGCCGGCCATGGACTTCGGGGATATTTTCTTTATCGCTGTTTTTATCATTATCATCGTTTCCAATGTGTATAAACAGATGAAAAAGGCCCGCCTCAACACATCCGGGGGCCAAGCGCCGGTGAAAAAATCCGGCTGGAAGACCGCGCTGGAACTGGTTCTGGAGGAAGCCCGCAAACAGATGGAGAACCAGGCCAAACAAGAGCCTGCCGAGGCTATGGCCGGTCGACCGACCGGATGGGAGGGCATCCTGCAATCCGCGCCGGACGTCAATCCGTCTGAGGAATCGGCCCAACCGGAAAAAATAAAACTGGAGAAACCCAAGCCGGAGAAGGCCCGGGAAGCGCGGCGACAGACGGCCGTTTCCCGGGAGACGGTTGCGGATCAGGTGGTATTTGAGACGGCCTGCATGCGTTGCGGCAAACCCATGAAGCCGATCAAAGACCAGGGCAGCGGCAGGCAGAGCGGAATCGTTTTTTGTGAAGCGTGCGGTGAACAGCATCGCTATCAGATGGTTCATGGGGATATGAAGCTGAGCCGGGCGGGTATTTCGCGCAATCAATCTCGATTGCAGGAAAAACAGTCGCGAGCAGCGGAACGGACCCCTTTGAAAGAGAGGCCGGTGAAACCGGAACCCGCTGCTGTTGAAAAAAAAGACTATTATGCGGTTGCGGCAGATAAAAAAATACCTCAAAAATTGTCGCAGGAAGCATTGAGAACCGCGGTGGTCTGGGCTGAAATACTGGCTCCGCCGGTGGGATTAAGGGACATGTGATATTCAAAATTATTGGCAGATATATCAAAAAAGCCACGGCGGCAGGATTCTTTCTGCTTTTGTGGTTTTTTTGTTATTCGTTTTAAATTAGGGGAACGTGAGTGAATCTGTTTAAGGAAAACAGGGCGTTGAATCGGTTGCGTCGAATGCCCGTAGATATTTTTTTTATATTGATATCAATTAGTTGTGTGTTTGATGGCAGCAATATATCGGTTGCCGCTGAAAAAACAGTCCAGCATGATATCAACCATGACGGCGTTATCGATCAGATCGCCTATACGGACGATCAGGGAGATATCCTGCGGCTTGAATTATATAATGATGGGCCGGATCATCCGAGCGCTGTTCAGCATTACACCAACAAAATCCTGAGACGCGCGGAAAAAGATACCAACAAAGACGGGGTGTTTGATGTCGTCATTGTCTACGAACCCCTGGATCGGGCAATCGAGCGCCAGGACGTCAATTTTGACGGGGTCTTTGACATGGAAACCTTTTATAAGAGCGGAAAAAGGACCCTCATCAAACAGGATCTGGATTTTGACGGGGCAATGGAGCGCACCACGTTTTTTGATGCGGCGGGGGAAATGGAAAAAATTGTCGTTGACGCCAATGCCGACGGTTTTGCCGACGAGTGGCAGACGTTCAAGCAGGATTGCCTGGAATTGTTTGAAAAAGACAGAAATCATGATAAACAGGTGGATTTGAAAATATTCTATATTGAAGGTGAAAAACAGCACCTGATCAAAGACGAGGATTACAACGGATATTTTGAAATCAACCAGTGGTTTGACCGAAAGCCCTGGACAGTGGTGATTGAAACCGATGCGGATGAAAATAAGTTTCCGGAATCCGTATCATTTTATACCGCTGAGGGGCTGACGCAAAAAGATACAGATGCGGATCAGGACGGGCGCGTGGACCGGCGCGAATATTTTGACCCATCCGGCCGTTTGACCAAAAGTGAAGAGGCGGTTGACGGCGCGGCCGGTTTAAACCTTGCCTGGTTTTATGATGGAACGGGGAACCCGGCCCGTGCGGAAAAAGACGGGGACGGGGACGGCCGTCCGGAGATCTGGTATTATTATAATCATGGCCGGCTGTCATCCGTCCGGGAGGACGCCAACCATGACGGCCGTCCGGATTTGTGGGAAGAATATGACGCGTCGGAGACCATCATCCGGCAGTCAAAGGATTTGAATGCGGACGGCAGACCGGATGTGACGAAAGAGTTTAAAAAACCGGATGCGGTTTCCGGTTCGGGCGCTGTTGAAACGCCGGATGACCCTGAAAACGAGGAGTGATTGGAGGATATAACATGTTAGAATTTATGGCAAAAGGCGGGGTTGTGATGTGGCCCATCCTGATGTGCTCGGTACTGGCTCTGGCTATTTTTCTGGAACGGCTGGTCCGGTTTTCCCGCATGCGAAGTCGCGGGGCGGGACTGTCGGAAAAGGTGATCCGCCTGCTTAAGACCGGTGAAATTAAGGCTGCTGAGGAAAAGGCGATCAACAGTGATTCTTCCATGGGACGGGTGCTGGCCCAGGCCATAAGGTTCAAGGACCGGGACCGGGAGACCCTCGAAACCGTGGTCATGCATGCCGCGGAAGAGGAAGTGCGCAATATGTCTTCCTATCTTCAGGCACTGGCGACCATCGGCAATATCGCACCCCTGTTGGGGCTTTTAGGAACCGTGATGGGCATGATCAAAGCGTTTATGGTGATTCAGCAGATGGGCGGCAAGGTCAACGCCGCCGTGCTGGCCGGCGGCATCTGGGAGGCCATGCTCACCACGGCGTTCGGCCTGGCGGTGGCTTTGCCGACCGTGGTGGCGCACAGTTATCTGTTGGCCAGGGTGGATAAATACGAAACACGCTTAAACGATGGGGCCGTAAAATTCATCACGGAACTGAACCACACGGACGGGGGACATTAAATTGCGGATGCGTCCACGCAAGCGGGAACGGTATCAAATCCAGATGCCCTTGACCTCCCTCATTGACATTGTTTTTCTCCTGCTCATTTATTTTCTGCTGACCACCAATTTTATCACAGAGCAGGGCATTGATGTGAATCTTCCGGACGCCGAAGCGTCCGCGCCCCAGACCCGGCAGGAAATCACGGTATATATTGATAAAGCGGGGATGGTGTATATCAGTGATCAGCCGGTGGATTTCAATGATCTGTTCGACCGTCTGAAAGGCCGGATTCAGGCAAATCCCAAACAGCTCGTGGTGGTCAAGGCAGACGGGTCCATTGTGCTGGATCGTGCGGTTCAGGTGATGGATATCGCCCAGGCCGCAGGAGCCCGGTCAATGTTCCTTGCCACGGAGAAACGAAATTAATCCAGGGCCGGTTCAAGTCAGGGCATTGAAAATGGGGCTTGAGGTTGTGCGTATAGATGAAGATATAAACAAACAGATAAATATCAACTGGCTGTTGGTTGTTTTGGTGGCGGTCTCCATCGTCATTCACGCGGGTGTTTTTCTCCGGATGTCGGGGATAGTGGATTTTAAAAGATCATCCTGTATCCCCATCAGCATCCGGGAAGACATAAAACCCCCGGCCCGGGCGATTCCGAAGCCCCCGGCGCGGCCCCCGGTTCCGGCTTCCCCGAAGCCTCTGCCGGGTATGGTTCCGGATCAGACCGTCCCGTCCATTGCGCCGGTACCCGAGGAATCCCCATATATCAAGCCGATTGAAATGCCGCCTGCGGAAGCGCTGACGACGGACAGGGTTCCGGAACCAGCTGTGGCCGAAGACGACGTTCCAGAAGCGGCTCCGGATGTGGTTCCCAGCGAGGCAGTGTCTTCTCCGTCTGCACCCGCCGCCATTGACGGGGGAATTGATCCCCGGATGGACTATTTTAATGCCGTGCGCCTTAAAATTGAAAATCATAAGGCATATCCCGAAATTGCCCGGAAGCAACTTATTGAGGGGGTTGCAGTGGTGGCCTTTGTGATTAATCCCGACGGGGCCGTTTCAGGCCTGACCGTGGCCAGCGGTTCGGGAAATGAGGCGCTGGACGCGGCGGCCGTATCGGCGGTCAAAAATGCGGCCCCGTTTTCACCATTACCCGAAGAATATTTTAACGGGCCAGCGCCGGTAAAAATCCCCATAGCATTTGAAATTATTCAATAAGGAGTTGTAAATGAAAATAGAGGTTTCCGGAAAAGGCGGGAGCGGCAAAAGCACGGTTTCGGTGCTCCTGGCCCGTTCCATGAAAAAATTGGGATACCGGGTGCTCTTGGTGGACGGGGATGAGTCCAACATCGGACTGGAAAACCTTGTTGGCGTCACATGTCCGGTCCATCTTCTGGATTATCTGGGCGGCAAAAAGGGATTCAAGGCCCGGTTAAACCAGACCATGATGACCGATAATCCGGCGGGGTTGTTCTCCGGAAAGCAGAAAATCGATGATCTGCCGCGCGAATGCATCGCCGTGTCCGAAGACGGGGTGGAAGTCCTGGTGATCGGCAAAATCCATCACATGGGCGAAGGCTGCGCCTGCCCCATGGGGGTTCTGTCAAAGAAATTTCTGGCCAGCCTGGAAACCAATGATAACGAAGTGATCCTGGTGGATGCCGAGGCCGGGGTGGAGCATTTCGGCAGGGGCATCGTGGGGGAATGCGATCTGGTCATCGGCGTGGTGGACCCAACCGCCGAATCCTTTCTCCTGGCCCGGAAAATGGCGCAAATGGCCGGAACCGGCGGCAAGGCCATCTGTTTTGTCTTAAACAAGGTGGAGCCGGAAATCGAAGGTTTCATGAAACAGCAACTGGATTCAGCCAAAGTGGTCGGCGTCATCCCCAACGATCATGCCCTGTTCATGAACAGCCTGGAGGGAAAACCACTCACCCGAACACTGCCGGAGATAGATGAAATCTGTTTGAAAATATTGAATAAAACATAAGATTTGAAAGGAGAGAATATCTTTTAATGGCACAAAAAAAACCAAAAAAGAAGAAAAGCAAAAAGGGTTCTCTTGTAAAAGAAAAACGTCAGGAATTGAGGGGCAATGAATTGAAAAAATATTCACATCTCCAGCATTCCTCATTTGAAATAACGGGCGAACCGATTGAGGATCCTTCCATACCCGATGAACTTAAAGACGAGGCGGAAATTCTTTTTGAAAAATGTCTAAACACTCCGGCATTTGCAGTTGAGAGACTTGAGGCATTGATCAAAAAATATCCAAATATTCCAGTATTTTATAATTATATCAGTGTCGCTTATTCGAGAATGGGCGACAGGGAAAAAACAAAACACTACGTTGAAGCAAATTACCGGAACAATCCGCGGTATCTTTTTGCAAAATTGAACTATGCTGAAATATGCATGAATGAGGGGAATTATGATAAAATCCCTGAAATATTGGAAAATAAATTTATTATCAAAGTATTATACCCGGAGCGGAATGTTTTCCATATAACGGAAATGGTTAATTTTACAGGTATTGTGGGTTTATATTTTGCTCATATTGACAACAGGGAGCAGGTTGAAATGAATTACAATATCCTGAAACAACTTGCGCCCAAGCATCCTTTCACAAAGAAGCTGAATAGATATCTGATTTTCTATTCCGTCAAATCAGGCATTAATAAATTGATGGGCGGAACTGGAAAAGACAAATGATTGTTTTCAGATAAAAAGATGAGATTCTTTATTACTGAAGTTTCCCCAAAAAGCGTCATGCCGCCATGCGTAGTAGTACGGCTATTAGAGAATTAACGACGGATTTTTGTGGTACTGGGAAAAGACTACTAAAATTATCGTCCAATGCCGCTTCCG
>JBAQUK010000062.1:0-11073 GCA_049297455.1 Desulfosalsimonadaceae bacterium
TCTTTTGGGTAAGGTTTGATCATCTTTTGATTATAAACGAAGTTTACTTGTCCCGTAAACCGATTATTTGGGGTTTGACTCAATATATCCTTGAAGTTGCATAACTTAATTCATGCACGTTCCTTACGACAATCTCGCTATCAATCACTTCCATGTCTCTGGGGCCGTTGGGAGCTTCACCCAAATAAATTTGCCTAATCGGTTTATAGCTGTCTTTATCCAGTATCACTAATTCACGATTATTCCTGTTTAATGAAATTAACCTGTTTCCATCAATCTTGACAGATAATGGATCTACCCATTCGAAATGTTCATTTCGTCCATTTTTTAAGAATCGTATATCCTTGACAACCTCATTGGTATTGGCGTCTATCACGCAGATCCCCCTCAATGACTGGAACATTCCCACATAAATTTTTTGAGCCTCAGGATCAATTTCAATACATGCAGGAGTGGCATCATCTGATCTTCCATTAATAATTTCCGCCAAATATAGCGTCTTTAAATAAGAGCTATTCTTTAGGTCGTAAATGGCTAAAAAGCAATTTCCTCCAAAATATGACTTTCCATTTAGCCTTCCACCTCGTTGAATGCCAATATAAAGAATTTTTCCATTCGGATGAGTTGATATTGACATACAACCTCGCCCAATAGACGGATAAGATACTGTTTTGTATTTGTATGTTGCGCTATCGATAACATAAAATTGGTTTTCTTTATTGCTGGCAAAGTAAAGTGTTTTCTGATCGGGAGATGCGGCTATTTGGCCTTCCCCACCACCAGGAAGGTAAATACGTTTTACTATAGATTGAGTCTCTATATCAATAACCAACAAGAACTCAGAAAAAACCTGACCCACAAATAGCTTTCCTTCAGCAATAGCCATGTTACCTGGTGGATACTTTCGTATAATTCTCTCCCCTGTGACTGGCGACTTTGCTTCATAGTTATCGAGGTCTATGGTTCTTACAATAGTTCGATTCTTAGGATCAATTATTGATATGGTCCCACTTCCCCAATTAGCAGAAATTAGGCAATTGCCATATTTTAGCAAGTGCTGAGGTCTTGAACCGTCTGGGAACTTAAAAATAGATGCGCCTTGTTCTTCGCTTATGTATGACAGATGCTGTAAATTTGCTACTGTGGACGTCGTTCTTTCAAAATCATCCAGAGAAGTAACCAGAGTGATGTTTGAATCACGGACTGCATTTAAAGTCCCAGATTGGAAACCAACCTCGCTAACTATAATGCCACGATCAGCACCTATATCATCAACAATTGACTTTAGAGCCATAACTTTTTCTTTGGGGACTTTTGTCTTCCAAAGTTTACATTCGACTATCCAAGTGCATTTGATGCCAGAGCGAGTAAATGAAGCATAGACGTCTATCTCGTGCTTAGCTCTCACACCCTGGACTTTTTTCTCTACCTCAACTACGCAACCCTGTCGTCTAAAAAAAGCAGCCACTTTTTCTTGATATTCGCGCCAATCCGAATATTTCAACAAAGCCTCCAAAGTCACTAACAAATAGCGTTTTATCCTTCATCCCATAGCAGAATAACCACGAGCAGGATCACTTCAACCCTGCTCATCGAAGTCGAAACGCTTTCCATTGCGAAAGGATGATGGATAAAACGTTGTTGAACTCAATCCGCTGGCCCTGCCTGCGCCAGCTATGGGGATTGTATACATTCTATTTTTAATCAGACGGTTGGGATGTCGCCTGTCATCGCTTCATATATCAATCCGCTCATTTCAACCCCGATTTCTAAAAAACCAGTCATCCTGAAAGTGAATCAAAGCCTTCCGGAAGGATGCCCCTTCCGCGTAGCGGTTGAGTTCAACTGAAATTGTTCTTTACCATTTTTTCAATTAAAAAACTAATATTTTTTCAGCGGGTTTGATAAAGCAGAAGATGCCGGACAGGTGGAATCCTTCTTGTATCCGGCTCCGCCATCTGTTAAAATTATCCGGCAAGCAGCCGTTTTTTCACAGCCTTTGTTTCATCCACCCGTCACCCTATATAATAAAGATACGCCCATGACCGAAACACTGCCTCCGGAAATTGTGATGACGACGCCGGGATCGCTGAAGCTGTCGCCTTTATCAACGAGAAGGACCATGATGACCGAATCCCCCCAAGGTCCGGAGATTGAAACGGAGATTGAAAACCCGGCTTCTTCGGAAAATGTGTGAAGGGCCTTGATCCTCGTTTCGGCCAAAATTCCAATCCGAGGCGCGAGCGTAAGCGACCGAAACCACTCCACTCCCTGACAGTCGTGGCTCTGAGTGGCCGAAACGATGATCAAGGCCGTGTGAAGGGATTTTTACCTGGGAAACGTTTCGCAGGTAAAACCCGGCCCGCCTGCCTGCCGGTGCATGATTTTTAGTGGAGACATATGTCTCCACTAAAACCCGATTCCGGATTTTTATAAATTTATTTTAAATTCAATATATTATTTAATTTTATCATAAACCGGTGCCCGTTCATGTCAACGGCTCCCTGTGCAGGCCGGACAAACGCCATATAAAAACACGTCGTGATTTTCCACCCGGAATCCTTCAGGGGCCGCATCCGCCTCATTCAGCGCGCACCCCGGCAACTCAAACACGCGGTTGCAGGTATGGCAGTGAAAATGATGATGGTGTTCCTTTCCGGTCATCTCATACAGAAGCCCCCGAGTCGGATGGTTGATCGCCTTGAGCCATCCGTTTTCCACCAGGAGCTTCAGGTTCCGATACACGGTGGCCTGGTTCAGGGACGCCACGCTTTGGCGTCCATTTTGAAGAATATCGTCGATTCCCAGCGGCCTGTCCTGGTCGCGAAAAACCTGTTCAATCGTCATTCTCTGGGATGTTTTCCGTTTCATTTTCTGATCCGTTCCTCTCGCTTGGACTTTTAGCATAAATAATCGGTCTTCTTATTGCAAATGGTTTTGCATAAACACTTGACGGAAGGTTGAAAGTATATATAATGCAACAAATTCGCATCAATAGATTATGACCATCCAAGGAGAAGGCCTGTGAAAAAACGTCTTATAGACTTTCAGAAAAATACTTTCACTGCGTTATCGGTCGGGGATGGCCTAAAATGGCCTATCCCCTTCCTGCTGCCTTGTGAAATGAATTTTCTGAAAGTCTATATATGGATATCCGTTATTATCCTGATGGCTTGCTTTCCGGTTGTTTATTTTCCCTCCAGCGCTGTCGCTGCCGGGCCGGGGCTCGAAATTCTGGCCACCACCTTTCCGGTCTTCCAGATCACCCGGAACATTGCGGCCGAAAGGACCAACGTGCATGTGTCGCTGATGATTCCCCCCCAACTGGGTTGTCCCCACGACTATGGCCTGACCCCGCGGGATATGCGGAAGCTCTCCGGGGCCGACGTGCTGGTGATTAACGGCCTGGGCATGGAGGAATTTCTCGGTGCGCCCCTGGAAAAGGCAAACGCAAACCTGAAAATCATTGATAGTTCCGCCGGAATCCGGGATATCCTCCGGTATTCGGAAACGGAAAGGCATGAAGGTCATCATCATGAAGAAGGGCCGGATGGCGATCATCATGCGGAGCCGAATCCCCACCTGTTTGCCAGTCCGCGGATGTCGGCGCTACTCGCGGCAGGTATCGCCGATGCGCTCTCCAGGATCGATCCGGAAGGGTCAAAACTCTACGCATCCAATGCCAAAGTATATGCCGAGAGAATGAAGCTACTATCGGACGATTTTGCGGCCCTCGGCCGGCGTCTGAAAAACAACCGGATCATCACCCAGCACGGCGTGTTCGATTACCTTGCCAGGGACACGGGGCTCCACGTGGTGGCGGTGGTTCAGGCCCATGCCGGTCAGGAGCCTTCGGCCTCTGAAATGCTTGCCATCATCGAAACCATCCGGCATGAAAAGGCGGGTGCTGTTTTCACCGAACCCCAGTATCCGGAAAAAATCGGGCGCACTATCGCAAAGGAAGCGGGCATTCCCGCCGCCGTGCTGGACCCGGCTGCGTCCGGGCCGGAAAACGCGCCTTTGGATTATTATGATCAAATTATGCGTAATAATATGAAAATAATAGAAAAAACACTTGGGACGAAATAAGATGAATTTCATCGGAAAGCCGTCTGATACAGCCGTGTCATTTGAAAACGTCACCGTCGAACTCGGAAACGTGTCCATTCTGGACAGCGTATCCGCCAGCGTGCCACGGGGCGGCTGTACGGCCATTATCGGTCCCAACGGCGCGGGGAAAACCACCCTGCTCCTGGCCCTGCTGGGGGAAGTGCCATACAAGGGCCGAATCCATACGGCCTGCCGGGTATCCGGGGGATGTTCCCGGATCGGATACGTTCCCCAACGCCTCGCCTTTGACCGGGGGATTCCCATCACGGTCACCGAATTTCTCGTCATGGGCACCCAGAAAAAGCCCCTTTGGTTCGGGGTCCGCCGTGATCTGAAAAACAAGGCGGTCGAACGGCTTGCGGAGGTGAAGTCCGAATACCTGGCGGATCGGAAGCTCGGGGCCCTTTCCGGGGGAGAATTCCAGCGGGTGCTGCTGGCCCTGGCCCTCTTGCAGGAACCGGAACTGCTGGTGCTGGATGAACCGGCTGCGGGGGTGGATTTTCAGGGGGAGCATGTATTCTGCGAGCTGCTTGACGGGCTGCGGAAAAAAATGGGGTTTACCCAGCTCATGGTGAGCCATGATCTGGCCACGGTCACCCACCACGCCACCCATGTGATCTGTCTCAACCGCAAGGTGGCTGCCGAAGGCCCGCCCAGGGAGGCGTTGACCAGCGCCACCCTCACCGCCATTTTCGGCATGCACATGGGCCTGGTGGACTCCCGCTCCATGCCGAACGGAGCCGCTGTCTGCACCGCGGAATGCTGCACAAAGGACATCCATGACTGAACTCTCAACGATTTACGATCTGGCCGCCCGCCTGCTTCCCTTTGACTGCCTCCAGGCCCGGTTCATGCAGCAGGCCCTGGTGGGGCTCACCTTGCTTGCACCCATGGCCGGGACCATGGGGGTTCAGGTGGTGAACTTCCGCATGGCTTTTTTTTCAGACGCCATCAGCCATTCGGCGTTTACCGGGGTGGCCCTGGGCCTTCTGTTTTCAGTGGACCCCCTCTGGACCATGCCGCTTTTCGGTTTGCTGGTGGGGCTGGGCATCATGGCCATGCAGCGGCAGAGCGCCCTGTCTTCCGATACGGTTATCGGCGTGTTCTTTTCCGCCGTGATCGCGTTCGGGCTTGCCGTGGTAAGCCGGGAACCTTCGACGGCACGCGATTTGCAGCGCTTTCTATATGGCGACATCCTGACCATCACGGATGGGGAAATCCTGCGGCTGGCGGCATTGTTCGGGTTGGTGATGGCGTTTCAGGCATGGGCCTATAACCGGATGTTCTATATCGGTATTCATCCGGCCCTCGCCAAGGCTCACCGGGTCCGCGTGCCGCTATTGCAATACCTGTTCGCCGGGCTTCTGGCCCTCATCGTAATGTTCTCGGTCCGGGCCGTGGGGGTTCTTCTGGTGACGGCCATCCTCATCGTTCCGGCGGCCACGGCCAGGAACCTGTCCCGGACCGCCGGCGGCATGTTCTGGTGGGCGCTCTTGGTGAGCGTCTCCTCCGCCGTCAGCGGCCTTGTGATTTCCGCCCAGCCCTGGGCGAATACTGCCACCGGCGCGACCATTATTCTGGTGGCCTGTCTCTGGTTCGCCGTCAGCGCCGCTGTCGCTTTCGTGCGGGGAGAGCGGATGCAGTGACGGGCTGAAGGGAATTCCCCCGCAAGCACGATTATGTCTGGGGACAGGCTCAGGATTATTGGCCTGAAAAGGGTGAATTACGCGAAGCTCAATCCCTCCTTCTACTATTCCGCTTTCACCAGCGCCCTGAGCTGGGCCCGCTCTTTCCAGTCAAACCCGGCAGGCCGGCAGGGCATGACGGCATTATTGGTGAACACAGGGTCCGCGGCCAGGTCATACCGGGAGCCGGCCTGGGCATCCACCCACATCCGGGTATGGGGAATCGGGGTGTAATACGTAAGCACCGGGGTGATGCCGCTCTGTTTTACGGTCTCGATGGAACGCGCAACCGAACTGGTGGATTGACCCGGAAGTCCCACCAGAAGATAGGCCCCCACCTGGTCTTTTCTGAAACCCGCGGCCCGCAGATGGGAAACCGCCGCCAGAAATTCAGCTTCCCGGACCTTCCGGTCCATCTCCCGGCCCTCAAAATCCGATGTTTCAAGGCCCAGCCGGAGGGTTTTCATGCCGGCCCGGAACATGAGCGCCGCCATTTTCGGAGTGATTTCCCGGATATGAACGGCATTGGGGGTGTGAAAATAAACCGTCCGGCCCGATGCCGCAATCGCCTCAAACATCGGGATGGCGTGATGTTCCGGATTGACCAGCAGCGCGTCGTCGTAAAAGGCAAAATCCCTGACCCCGAAATGGTCCTGCCAGAAAAGGATCTCTTCCGCCACCTTCTCCGGATTCCGCGTCATCCGGACCGGAGCAAGCACATTGGACGCGCAATAGTCGCAGGAAAACGGGCAGCCCCGGGAAGTGACAAGGGGGATATAGCCGATTTCGCGCTGAAGGTCAAAAGCCGGGTAGGGGTAGCTATCCAGGTTGTCCGGATCGAATTTAAGGGGAAAAGACACGCCCAGCATGTTTTCCACCAGGTCCAGGATACTTTTCTCCCCAGGCCCGGCCACCACCACATCCGCTCCGGAATATTTTATTGCATGGTCATGGCACAGGGTTGCGTAAATCCCCCCCAGAACAATGGGAACATCCGGATAAACCCTTCGAATCATGCGGATGGTTTCAAACACCCCCGGATACCAGTAGGTCATCATGGACGTGACGAGAATCAGATCCGGCCGGGGAAGAATCTTTAAATCCGCCATCATCCATTCGGGGGGGATCCCGTAGCGGGAATAGGTGCGGGGGATGGATTCCAGTCCAGCAGGTTTGGAGATGGGGGTCTTGGGATACGGCCCCCGGCCATGCCTGGCCAAGGGATCGGTTTTTTTTGGAGATTTGGGATGAAACCGGTCCAGGCAATCGATATAGGAGACGGTGCAGCCGTGAAGCCTTAAGATTCCCGCAATGGACATCAGGCCCATGGGTTTTGCCCACACGTCATAGGCTGCAAAATCATGAATCCAGGGGTTGACCAGAAGAATATGGGGCGGGGAGTGTTTCACTCTGGCCGGTTAATCGGTAAAATCCGGATCATCGTCAAAATACTGCATGGAGGTTTTTTTCAGCTCTTTCCGGCTGAACAGCACCGCATAGGTGTGCACGCCGGTTTTTTGGGAGATGCGGCCAGCGATTTCCCGGCAGGCGGTTTCATCGGTTGCGTGAACCATGGTGTAAAAATTATACGGCCAGCCGGGGGCCGGGTCCCGCCGGTAGCAATGGGAAACCTGGTCGAAATCGGCCATCATTTTTCCCACTTCATTCACCCGGTCCTCGTCCACCACCCATGCCACCATGGCATTGGCCGTAAACCCGGATTTCTGATGCCGGAGGGTGGCCCCGAAGCGCCGGATAATGCCCCGGTCGCACAGGTCTTTCAAAACAGACAGCACGGTTTCCTCATCCACCCCGAGCTTTCCGGCAATGGTGAGATAAGGCCGGGGTTCCACGGGGATATCCCCCTGAACCAGAGCGATGATTTTTTTTTCCAGATCCGTAAACATGAGTGGTTTTGTACCCAAAGCAGCCATTATAAGTCAAGGACTTTCAACTTGTTATTGTTTTTCCGGAAACAGCCGCCGGATATCGTGTTCCGTGGCCCGGCACACCCCCCGCTCGGTGATGAATCCGGTGACCAGCCGGGCCGGGGTCACATCAAAGGCGAAATTGGCCGCAGGAGAATCCTCCGGCACCAGCAGCGTTTCCCGGCTGCGGGCGATGCCCGGCATGTAGCGCACCTCATCCGGATCACGCTCCTCAATGGGAATATCCCTCACCCCGTCCCGGATGGTCCAGTCAAAGGTGGACGACGGCAGGGCCACATAAAACGGAATTTGGTTGTCAAAGGCCGCCAGGGCCTTCAGATACGTGCCGATTTTATTGGCCGCATCCCCGGTGTACGTGGTCCGGTCCGTTCCCACAATCACCATATCCACCTGCCCATGCTGCATGAGGTGGCCCCCGGCATTATCCGTGATCACCGTGTGGGGCACACCGGCCCGCCCCAGCTCCCAGGCCGTCAGACGCGCCCCCTGGTTCAGGGGCCGGGTTTCATCCACCCACACATGCACCGGGATTCCCGCTTCATGGGCCGCGTAGATGGGGGCCGTGGCCGTGCCGAATTCGACGCAGGCCAGACTTCCGGCATTGCAGTGGGTCAGGACATTGACCGGCCGGCCGGGGTTGTTTCGGGCGATTTCTTGAATCAGTGCCAGCCCGTGCTTGCCGATGCGCCTGGAATTTTCCACCTCTTCTTCGGCGATGTCGCCTGCAATTTTCCGGGCCACGTCCGTACGCAGGACCGGGTCTTTTTCCCGGATCACGGCGGAATATGTTTTTTCCACCGCCCAGGCCAGGTTCACCGCCGTGGGCCGGGCCGCGGCGATTTTTTCAGCTTCACGGGCTATCCACCCGTCATCCGAAACCCTGTCCGGGTTTGTTTTAAGGGCCACAAACACCCCGTAAGCGCCCGTGACCCCGATCAGCGGAGCCCCGCGCACCACCATTTCCCGAATCGCATGGATCACCTGATCCACGGAACAGAGATCCATGATTGCCAGCTCATGGGGCAGTTTCCGCTGGTCAATCACCATGACGGTGTCCGTTAAGGCGTCCAGCCAAATCGGTCTCAGGGGTTCTCCTTTTTTTTTCACTTGCGCCTCCAGCCTCTTTTATTTTATGGATTTATTTTTTTAATCATGAGATATGCAGTATTCAATAAACGAAATACATACACAGTGCGCCGCCTATGGGCAATGTCTTTTTGTTATTTACGAATCAAATGGATATCCAGATAAAAAATCATGGTTAAATCGATTTTCATGAAGGCTTTGTGGCAGATTCCGGCCATTTTACTGGTCACGACATGTCTTGCGCTGGGTTTCAACCAGGTCCGCAACGACCAGATGCCGCTGGTTTGCCAATGGAGTGAACAGTTGCAGGTGAGCCGATCGTCCAAAGCGGTGCATATCATTTCCATTGAAGAAGCGGCCGCGCTTTTTAAAAATAAAAAAGCCATTTTTCTAGACGCCCGGCCTGAATCCTTTTATATTGAAGGTCATATCAAAGGGGCCTTAAGTCTTCCCTGGGAGACCGCTGAAGAAAAATGTTGTGGGGTGGTTGAAAAGATTCCGATGAACATGCCGATTATCACCTATTGCGATGGGGTGAACTGTGAACTGTGCGACAACCTGGCGGTTTTTTTGTGCGATCTGGGTTTTGAACACGTCAGTGCGCTGATCAACGGATGGACGAGCTGGAACAAGCACAACCTCCCGGTGGCGACAGGAAATACCCCATGACCCTTAACCATCGGTTGGAAATTCATCACTGGATATTTCTGCTGATCCGGTTTTTTCTGGGCGCCGTATTTATTTTTGCCGGAATTCCCAAAATTATGGATACCTCGGCTTTTGCCGGGGCGGTGTATAACTATCAGTTATTGCCGGATATGTTGATCAATCTTTTCGCCATGTCCCTTCCCTGGCTGGAGGTTGTCGTCGGAACCCTCCTGATAGCCGGGATATGGCTGCCGGGAGCGGTCGTCATTTACAATGGACTGATGGTTGCCTTTATCGCGGCCCTGATCATCAGCGCCGTCCGGGGGCTGGACATCAATTGCGGCTGTTTTTCATCAGATTCAACCGATGTCATTGATTTGGGCACGATTTTCAGGGATATGGCCCTGCTCCTGGCGTCCCTCTACCTTCTGTTTGTGGTATTTGTAAAAAAAATCACCAGTGACGGTAACGGGATTTGGCCGAAAAAAACCGCCGCATGCCGGCCCAACAAATGGAAATAGATCCGCCCTTTGTTTTCATCCAGAGGCGGTGATTCGGACCGGATAGGGAGTTCGGGCGGAAAAGAAAACGGTGCCTACGGCGCTGAAACAGACAGGGCCGCGGGCACCGCGCTTCAGGTGGATAGCCTGAAGGCTGATAGGCTGTAACATGTTTGGTCCAACCGCCGGTAAAAAGCTAACAGCCTATAGCCTACAGCCTGAACAACCTTATTCCACTTTGGAGAACGCCATTTTTTTTGACTTGCAGACCGGACACTCATCCGGGGCTTCATTTTCGCAGGTATATCCGCAAACGCCGCATACATAATAGTTCACATCTTTTTTGGCATCCATGTCGGCTAGGGCTTTCTGATACAGGGCCGCATGAATTTTTTCCACTTCATTGGCGAACGTAAACGTCCGCACAGCATTGGCGTTTCCTTCGGCTTCCGCCTGTTTGATCATCTCCGGATACATGGACGTGAATTCGTAGGTTTCCCCGGCAATGGCTTCTTTTAAATTATCACTGGTGGATTTGATGCCGCCCGCAACGCCCAGATGGCTGTGGGCGTGGACGGTTTCGGCGGCTGCCGCGGCCCGGAACAGCTTGGCGACCTGGGGATAGCCGTCCTGATCGGCTTTTTTGGCGAACGCAAGGTACTTCCGGTTGGCCTGGGATTCTCCGGCAAACGCATCCATTAAATTCTTCTGGGTCTGACTCATAGATGTCTCCTTTCTTGAAGTTTTAGTTGGTTGTTTAAAAAAACGTTTACTTCAAAGTAAGACGCCTTAAAAAAAAGTCAAAGCATCCGGGAGAAGTTTAGCGCCTGTTTGAAAAGTCCGGATCAGGTCTGATAACAAGGCGAAAAACGGCGAAAAAGCGCAGCATAGTAGTTTATGTGAGCAGTTTGAGCCGTTTGTCAACGCAGTTAGCAGGCCTTAGGCGGGGTTTTCAAACAGGCGCTTATACTTAAATGTTAAATGAAAAAAAATCAAATCCCAGCAAACCCGCATATTGCATGATATCCTACGGTACTACTGCCGTTGAGAGCCTTCTGGATAAGGGATTTTAATCGTTGCGGTCCTTTAACTTGC
>JBAQUK010000063.1:0-2532 GCA_049297455.1 Desulfosalsimonadaceae bacterium
AGGATGTCCCGCAGGTGGTTCAAGGCTTCTCGGAACTGCAAGGGGTTTACCAGAGCCTGCCCCTGGCTTGAACAGGGGGCGCGGCCGTTTCTGTAGGCATTGTCGTGCTTGTGCAGGTCTTCGCCGGTAAAAGAGAATGTTGCTATTTGTTTGCCGTTGGATCTGAACCGGATATCTTGAAGGTCGCCGCCCATGCACATAAAGAATGCGCCACGGAATATATCGGTTGTTTCTAAACTGCTGGTATTCACTTGATCACCTCCTTTCAGATTGATTTTTGCAAGGAGATGCGATAGAAAAATAAAAAGGTTCTCACGGTGGATATCTCCACCGGAGTACTTTCAATCGGCCATCATCTGATACTCGCCAAAGTTTCCGGATGATGGCCTTTTTTTCTGCCGAAATTCCCTTTTTTCACTTAAAAAATATAAAATATTATGGCATAATTGACTTATTAATTGGCAAGACATGATCATTTGTCAATATATTTTTAGTTGCCCTGACAAAATATAGCGCATAAACTGATAAAAATCGGAGGGTAACTATGCAAAGCAAAACAATAACCATGACTGTTTCGCCGGAACTTGCAGACAAATTAAAACAGGCAAGAAAGCAAAAAGGATTAACTCAGGGCCAGCTTGCCCAAAAAACCGGGGCTGATATCCAGCGAATCTCCAAATATGAAAGAGGTGTCCTGGTACCAACCACCGAAATTATGGTAAAGCTTTCCGACGCTCTGGACGTAAGCCTTGATTATCTGCTTAAAAATGGTAAGAATCGGGTTACAGGCAAGGTCAAAGACGTTGAACTGGTTGATCAGTTTATTCAGATAGACGCACTGCCGGAAGAAGATCGCCATATGCTCAAGGCGCTTCTTGAAGCTTTTATAAAAAAGCATCGCTTTGAAGAACTGGCAATGAAATAAAGAGGTAAAAAATGGAACCGGAAAAAATTTATAATGACATATCAAACCTGCCCCCGGAAGCACAACGACAGGTTGCTGATTTTATTTCTTTCTTAAAAACACGATATAAAAAACCGCAAAAGACAGCCAGTCGGAATAATATTATCAATGATCCGTTCATCGGTATATGGAAGGACCGTGAAGATATGAAGGACAGCAGCAAATGGGTGCGCAATGTCCGGGAGTCTGAATGGGGCGGGACAACTTGATATGATACTCATTGACACCGATATCCTCATTGATGCCGCTCGCAATGTGAATGAAGCCGTAAACTGCCTCCAGCAGGTCGACCAGCAGTTTTCTGCCGTTGTCAGCAGTGTCACGCAAATGGAACTGATCATCGGGTGCCGGGACAAAAATGAGCTGCGTTCCCTGGATCATTTTTTAGAAAGGTTTCAGATTATCAATGTCAGTGAACAAATCTCTGATACAGCCATTGATTTATTAAAACAATATCGCCTCAGCCACGGCTTGCAGATAGCTGACGCACTGATTGCCGCAACAGCGATTGTCACAGATATCCAGCTTATTTCAAAAAACCAGCGGGACTATCGTTTTATTGAAGCATTGCGCCTGCTTCCTTATCCGGAAGCTTTTTGAATAAAACCGATAGCCGCTGATCATTTTTTTAATGACCTTCGTCGTTTTATGATAATTTACAGTGATCGTAAAACCAGTCAGCATGCCTCTGTAAAAGTTGAAAAAAAATCAAAATGCTGCGGGCAAAGAGAATTTCTTTAATCTGACACACCTGTCGCCTTTTCCTGCTGGTTTTAAAGTCTGTCGGACATTCTTTTACTGTTATTTCATGTAGTTAATTAAAAATTGTCAGACGTTTTTTGAATTTTAAGAGGAAAACAGTCAAATATTTTACATATTTATGCCATGTCGGACGTTTTTTTAATGTTATTTCAGAGGATTAATTGAATTTGTCGGACGTTTTTCGTCGATTATAAAAATGTCGGACAATTGTCCGACAATAAACGCTTTGATTTTATTTGATTTACAAGATTTTTTGGCGGTTTTTTTAAGCCATTTTTTTGTCATGGCGTCGGGTGTGTCGTTTTTCCTGTTTTTGCCGAAATCCGCCGCCAACGTTCAATCGTTTTTTCTCCGGCAAAACGTGTTGTAAAAAGCAAAGCGACGGTCAGCAAATTTTAAAAAATACATGCAAAATGAAAACGGCTGCGCGTAAATTTTATTTTATTTTTTGTAAAAGGCCGGGCGCCGCTTGAGCAGATAACAAAAAAAAAGAGCAATCCGGATTTTACTTTTTGATATTTTGACAGGAGATTTTTTTTATGCTTTGCGCTTTTTTGGGTTCCGGGCAGACGATTTTTTTGATCAGGAGATGTAATTTTTTGAACGGAAATGGTCCCGGCGAAAATCGAAAAGTTGAAAGCCAATCATCAAAAAGAAAACGGCGATTAAAGAAAAATCAATAACCGCCGCCAAAATCTTAGACATAATCAAAAATCAAGGTCCGGCCATCCACCCTTTCTGCAAATCCAATATTTTCTTAAAGTGCTCTTTTTGGTATCAAAAACATAGCGCTAAGCCACTTTTGA
>JBAQUK010000064.1:0-31931 GCA_049297455.1 Desulfosalsimonadaceae bacterium
CGCCGCCCTTTTAAAAAAAAAAGGCCTCTTTCTCAGAGGCTCATTTATTCTGGTAATCGCTTTAATCTGTCAACGGAATCTAAAAATCCACCGCCTGTTTTGGTTCATAGAATGTAAAGATTAACACTCGCAAATCAAATGCCTTATAAAAAAATATCATGAGGGCCATGAATGTGGGATTATTATAGACCAGAACAATAAGGGGTTTAAGTTGTCGATAATATCCGGAGCAACAATAATGTCTGAAAGACAGAAAACGAACGGAGGAGTCGGTCATTTAAAAAAAGGCTTGGGAAAGTGGTAAAATTTTTCGAGACTGTTGACACACAAAATGTGCGTTTTTTCTTTGGCAGCCTATCTATTTTTTGCAACGTTTCGATGCCGGAGCCACCAGGATATTTTTCTTTATCCACCATATCATAAATGCTTTTTTTCGCGCCCAGCCACTTGAAGCCCATCTCAGACCCTATTCCTCTTTGTCTTTGCCTTTCAATGTTTAGCGAAATGGAAAATATCTGTCCTTCTGAATTCCGATTTTCAGGATTTATGTTCCCTATTCTGACACCAGGCCATTTGGTTTTTATCCATTCATATTTTCACATTCAAAATTTTGTTTTGGTGTTGTCCAGAATTTTTCGTTGAAACAAAGTGTTTTTATGTGTGTGAAAGAAAATATAGCGTATTTCCTATAAAATCAGTATTAAAAATCATATAAATCGAAAAGAATACAAAGGAAGCAAAAATAGAATAGATTAAAAAATTACCCTGTGACAGATTTCATCGCCCGAAATAACGAATCCCTGGGAAGCCGGAAATCAAATGATGGTCACTGGGTTCATTGGTTGATGTTTGAAAACCAAAGAAGTGGGCGGATTTTCTGGTAAGATCAATGTTCATTCATTGCGAGAGCTCCTTCCCAATCTTGGCGCGTGGATTGTGCGCCTATCATGATGATTCAGATATTGACCTGAGCGTAGTGCCGAGGTTGATTGAGTTTTTAGAAAGTGAAGGAAATGGGTTTTATATACCCATTGACGCCGGATAATATTTTGATTAAAAAGCGTTCTTTGAGGTTGAAATAAAAGGTGGCTTTTTGGTGGGTTTTTTACATTTTTTAAGAGTAGCGTTTTTGGTGTTGCTTGCAACCTTTTGATTTTATGGAGCCGACGAACGGAATCGAACCGTTGACCTGCTGATTACGAATCAGCTGCTCTACCAGCTGAGCTACGTCGGCCCACAACAAGCCCTCAAAAAAACTTCATGCCTATTAACACGCTCGATATTTAGCGTCAAGCTGTTTTTGGCAGTTGACCAGGGTGGTTGCACGTCTAAAATGGCTGTGTCAGGGGATGCCGTGACATTATTTGATTGGGGCGACAGTTATCGGAAAGAATTTTAACTATGGAAAATTTAAGCAATAATCCCTCCATTGGGTTGCTGATTGATCTGATCAAGCAGCATTCGGAGCAGGTCCGATGCATCGGCATCGGCCAGGCGGAACGGGCATATGTGACCGCGTGTCTGGGCAGGGAAGTTCACAAACCCATTGTTGTGGTGCTGCCTTCACTCAAGGCGTGTGAAGAATTCTGCGATAACCTGCGTTTCTTTTCAGATGAACACACGCCTGAAATCATTCTTTTTCCGGCGTATAATATTCTGCCGTTCAAGCGGACATCCTATGACAATGCGACCGCCGCGCAAAGAATCAATACCCTGTATCGGCTGGGGGAGGGCAACGCGCCCAAAATCGTAGTGACGCCGGTGGAAACCCTTCTTCAGCGGCTGATCCCCAGAAAGACGCTATGGGATTATGCCGAACTGCTCATGTGCGGCGAGGAAACCGACCGGGATGATCTGGTGGCAAAACTGCATGCAGGCGGGTATACCCATGTGACCCTGGTGGAAGATTACGGTGAATATTCGGTCAGGGGAGGGATCATTGATATTTTTTCTCCCATGTATCCGGAACCCCTGCGGATTGAACTCGCCGGAGATACGGTGGATTCCATCCGTTTTTTTTCCTCCGCCACCCAGCGCACCACCGGAAATCTTCATGAGGCGGTCATCCTTCCGGCAAGGGAAGCGGTTCTGGAAAAATCCCGATTAAGCGAGACCGTGCTTCGCATCCGGCAGATGGTCGGCGAAAACGATTTGTCCCAGAAGCATGCCGAGGAATTTATTGACCGCATCCGCAGGGAAGGGGTGTTCCCCGGCATCGAAAGTCTGCTGCCCCTGATTTACCCATCCCTGGATACCTTTTTCGACTATGTGCCGCAAGGAGCTGTCTGGATTCAGGCCGACCCTGGGGAAATCGAAAAAGCCGCCCTGTTTGCGGAAGATCAGGCAGTCAAAAATTATGTAACCGCCTGCCAGGATGACCGGTTGTGTGTGGATCCTGAGACGATTTATCTGAAATGGGCGTCGGCAAAATCAGATCTCGCCCCCATCATCCGATTAACGTTTCGGTTGCTGCCGGAAGCCGCCAAGGACCAGGATACTGATATCCCTCCGGCCCGGATCTTTTTTTCATCCCATGACAACTCGGAAATCGCCGCTGATTTGTTGGGTGAGAAAAAAGACGATCATATCCTGATGCCCCTTGCTGAGTGGATTAAAGAAAACACGGCAAGCGGCTGCGTGGTCATGATGGTGTGCAGCTCCGAGTCCCAGATCCAGAGACTGCAATCGCTCGTTACGCCATACGGGATTACCCCCCGCCTGACCCAATCGCCTTTGCAGAAAATACAAGCCGGAAAGCCGGGGATATATATTTGCACGGGCTCGTTGTCCGCTGGTTTTGTATGGCAGGAAGCACGGCTTGCCGTCATCACCGACCGGGAAATATTCGGTTCCCGGCAGAAACGCCGCAGGGTTCAGAAAGCCAAAGGATCTGTGAAAACGGAACTCCTGGTTTTCGGCGATCTGGCCATGGATGATCTGGTGGTGCATGTGGAGCACGGCATCGGTATGTACAAGGGCCTGGAAAAGTTAACGATCAATAATATAACGAATGATTTCCTCCTGCTTGTATACAAGGACGAGGACCGGTTGTATATACCCGTGGACCGCCTGGATATGGTGCAGAAATATATGGGGGTTGACGGCACCCAGCCGGTGATTGATAAAATGGGTGGGAAATCCTGGCTCCGGGTTCGGGAAAAAGCCAAAAAATCCGTTGAAAAAATTGCCGGGGAGCTGCTGAATCTGTATGCATCCCGCAAGGTCATCCAGGGGCATGCATTCAGTCCGCCGGATAATTATTATCAGGATTTTGAAGCAGCATTTCCTTATGAAGAAACACCGGATCAACTGAAAGCCATTGACGATGTGTTAAACGATATGGAAGCCACATATCCGATGGATCGCCTGATTTGCGGGGATGTGGGCTATGGAAAAACGGAAATCGCATTGCGGGCTGCCTTTAAGGCCGTTAATGACGGCAAGCAGGCAGCCATTTTGGTGCCCACCACACTGCTTGCGGAGCAGCATTTCAAGACCTTTACCGAACGCTTTGAACGGTATCCGGTCAATATCGCCTGCCTGAGCCGGTTCCGGTCGAACACGGAACAAAAGAATATTTTAACAAAATTGCAGGAAGGCAAAATCGATATTGTCATCGGCACCCACCGACTGGTTCAGAAGGATGTGAATTTTAAGGCTTTAGGGCTTGCGGTGATTGATGAGGAGCAGCGGTTCGGGGTCAAGCACAAGGAAAAATTAAAAAAAATGAGACAGGAGGTGGACGTGCTGTCCATGTCGGCAACCCCGATTCCCCGAACCCTCCATATGTCCATGATGGGGGTGAGGGATATCAGCGTGATTCAGACCCCGCCGGAACAACGCCAGGCCATTATCTCCTATATATCCGAATTTGATCCGGCGATCATTGCGGAAGCCATCCGCAAGGAAATGGACCGTAAGGGTCAGATTTTTTTTGTTCATAACAATATCAATACCATATGGAATATCGCCAAATATCTCAAAGAGCTTGTTCCGGAGGTTCGTCTGGCCGTGGCCCACGGCCGCCTCAGTGAAGAAGAACTGGAAACCGCCATGTTTCAGTTTCTCAACCGGGAAATCGATATGCTGGTCAGCACCACGATTGTGGAGTCCGGCCTGGACATTCCCAACGCCAATACCATTATCCTCAACCGGGCCGAGCGCTACGGCCTGGCCCAGATCTACCAGTTGCGGGGCAGGGTGGGGCGCTCCAGTGAACAGGCCTATGCCTACCTGCTCATATCAAAGGAAGCGGCCCTGACCCGGGATGCGGAAAAGCGCCTGAAGGTGCTGATGGAGCACACGGGCCTGGGTGCGGGTTTTCAAATCGCCATGAACGATCTGAAAATCAGGGGCGGCGGTGCGGCCTTGGGCGTCTCCCAGTCCGGACATATTGCGGCGGTAGGGTACGATATGTTTTTACAACTCATGGAAGACGCCATCGCCCGCTTAAAAGGCGAGTCCGTTGTCGAAAAACTGGAACCGGAAATTAATGTGCCCATGTCTGTTTTTATTCCGGAATCCTATATCGCTGACATCGATCAGCGCCTGATGGCCTACCGGCGGCTGGCCAAAATGACGGAACTCTCTGATGTGTCCGATTTTAAAACGGAATTGATTGATCGGTACGGCCGGCTGCCTCAGGAGGCCGGCAACCTGCTTTTGAAAATCATGCTGAAGATTCTGTCCATCAAAGCCGGGGTCAAACGTCTGGATTTGAACGAACGGTTTTTGTTCCTCTGGTTTTCGGAATTGCATCAAAAACGGCCTTTCGGCCTGCTGGAGATGGTGGATAAAAATCCGGAACGCTATGTTTTTCTGCCTGACAATGGGTTGAAAGTCATTCACAGCGGCAAAGGCATCGGGAGTATTATCGGACATACCAAAAATATCTTGATGGAAATTTATGGATATGTTAATGGTTAGGCCTTTTAAAATATTTAAAATATTAATGAAAATAATGAGTTATTTAAGGCCGCACGCGAGATGATCCCCCTATGAAAAAGAATCCCTTTTCTGCTGATGTAAAGAAAATGCTTGGTGTTTATTGGTTGTCGGGAATTGTGCTGCTTTTTGGGACGGGTTTCGGCCATCCGGCTTTTTCCGCCGAGGTGGTGGACCGCATCGTCGCCGTGGTCAATGATGATATTATCCGGCTTACGGAATTAAATAAAGCGGTGGCGCCGCTTGAAGAACAGGTCCGTTTAAAAGACTATGCACCGGAAAAAGAGCAGGAAGAAATTTACCGTATCCGGCAGGAAATGTTAAACAGTCTGATTGACGACAAGTTGGCGGACCAGGAGATTAAAACCGCCGGTATTTTTGTGGATGAACAGGAAATTGACCAAGCCATTGAGCAGGTGAAGAAAGCAAATTATTATTCGGATGAAGATCTCCGGGGTGCATTAACGGCCAGCGGAATCAGCATGAGCGATTACCGCAATGAGATCAAAAAGCAGATGCACCGGAATCAACTGGTGAATCAGAAGATCAAGTCCAAGGTTATCATCACGGAATCCGATGTGACGGCATATTATAATGATCATCCGGAAATCTACGCATCCCAAAAAAAATACATGATTCGAAATATCTTGATGCCCGTGGAACCGGGTATTGACAAGTCTGCGAAGCAGGGCATCCGTGCGAAAATGGAAAGCGTTCATCAACAACTGTCCGAAGGTGCGGCGTTTGATAAAATGGCGAGAGAGCATTCTGAAGCGGTGAATGCCGATGACGGCGGCAAACTAGGGCTTTTCGCCCTTGACGAACTGGCTGAAAACATCAAGGCGGTGGTGGCGCCCCTTAAGCCCGGAGCGTTTTCACCGATTGTTGAAACCGATCAGGGATTCCAGATTTTTTATGTTGAAGAAATCCAGGACTCCGGCGGAAAGGAATTAAGCGAAGTGGCTGATGAAATCAGGCAGACGCTTTATGAAGACGCAGTCAATAAAAAGTTTCAGTCATGGATAGAGACGCTCCGGAAAGACGCGCATATTAAAATTATTCAGTAAAATTAACTATTTCTAAATTATCCGGGATAACCATCGGGATTCTTCCCAGGCTGGGTTATTCGCAGGATCAGGAAGTGAACAGTGAACGACCACATTATCATGAATCCGGACCCCCGCGCCATGCCGTTCGGCCGGTATCTGAAAGCCATCCGGTTGCAGCAGGGGATATCTCTGGAAGAGGTTGCGTATGAAACCCAGATCAGTTTGCGGAAATTGATGCTGATCGAGGAAGAAGACCATGATCAACTGCCGGAAGCGGGTCAGGTGCAATCCCTTCTCCGGATCTACGCCAAATGGATCGGTGTGGATGAAGATGATATTGTTGATCGGTATGAAATCAACCGTTCCTTTTTTTATCAAACAGAAAATCCGGATGATGTGCCGTCAAAACGCGATAAACGGTTTTATCTGCGCTTGTCCCTGGCCTTGGTGTTTTTAATCGTTGTTGCCGGGTTATCCGCCTATATATATAACGATTACCGGACCCATCAGCCGGAAGCAGCCGGCAATGCCCAAGCCGAAGAAACCATTGAGGTAAAAAAAGAACCCGCCGTTAAAGCGGAACCGCAAGCGGCTGCGGAAGTCGCAACCGAAAAGCCGCTTGAGCCCTCCGCAGCCGTGATCCCGCCGGAGACACCCGGCAAACTGTTTCTGAAAATTGACGCCATCGAGGAAACAATGATCAAAATAGGGGTTGATGACGCGGACCTTGTGGCGTATCTGCTCAACCCGAAGGATCATATTGAACTGGAAGCCGCCACCCGGATCCGCATGGAGGTGGGCAATCCCGGTGGTGTGAAAGTGCTGTTGAATGACAAGCCGGTAGCCATTAACGGACAAAACGGTGAAATTGTAACCCTTGAGCTGACCCATCCCAAATAGGGAATCGATGATCCATGCTGGTTGAACGGAACAAAATTCTAACGGAGACGATGCAACGCCTCCTGCGCCGGGGGTCTTCCGCCCGTCTTGCCAAAATTATCAGCAAGGTGCATGTGGCGGATCTGGCGGGTGTTTTTCCGTCGTTGTCCGGTTCCAATCAGCGAAAATTGTTTCAGATGATCGATGATCCGGAAAAAAAGGCTTTTGTCATCAGCGAGCTGGATGAAGATATCAGCCTTAATATCATTGACTTGCTCACTATTGACGAGCTGGCCGAGATTATCGACAACATGCCGTCCGACGACAGTGTCGCGTTCATTAAAATGCTGCCCCAGGATAAGGCCGACGCGGTTCTGGGCATGATGGAAAAAGAGGAATCGGAAGAGGTGGAAGGGTTGCTCCGGTACGCGGATGACACCGCCGGCGCCATCATGATTCCCGATTTTATCGCGTTAAAAGAGGACATGACCGCGAAAGATGTGATTGAATCCCTTCAATCCGAGGAACATCTGGATGTGGAAATGCCGTTTTATATTTACGTGGTGGATGAAAATGAACGGCTGGTCGGGGTCAGCTCCCTGCGCCAACTGGTGGTGGTGCCGGCGGCAACCCCGCTCCGTGATTTTATGGCCAGGGATGTCATTTCCGTGACAACGGACATGGATCAGGAGGAGGTGGCCCGCATCGTCGCCCGTTACAATATCCTTGCGGTTCCGGTTGTGGATGAAAACGATAAAATGGTGGGTATTGTCACCGTAGACGATGTCATTGACGTTTTGCGGGAAGAAGCCACGGAAGATATCTTGAAAATGGCGGGTGTCGGTGAGGAGCTGGTGGAAACCAAGTCCATTGTCCGAAGTATCCGCATCCGGCTGCCATGGTTGTTCGCCAGTTTTCTCGGCGGCATTGTCGCCATATTGGTTCTAAATGGTTTTCAGAAGAGCCTCCAGGCGGTGGCGCCCCTGGCTTTTTTTATTCCCATTATCATGGGTATGGGCGGCAATATCGGCATCCAGTCATCCACCATCGTGGTGCGGGGAATCGCCACCGGCCGCGTCAATGTGCGGCATTTATGGTCTGTGGTTTCCAAGGAAATGGCCATCGGGTTGATTCTGGGCCTGTTTTACGCGCTTCTTCTGGGAACCCTTGTCCAGTTTCAATTCGGCAGGGAAGCCCTTGCCCTGTCTGTCGCCATCGGCGTGCTGTGTTCCATGTCCATGGCCGCGCTGATGGGGGCCTTCATGCCCATGATGTTTGCCCGGATGAACATCGACCCTGCCGTGGCGACGGGTCCGTTTATCACGTCCTTTGTTGATATCCTGAGTGTTTCAATCTATTTTCAGGTGGCCACCATCATGCTTGGCATTTAAATGTTTCATGGGTACTTTGACCACCCCGGCCATTCTTCTGCGTCGAACTTCCTACGGTGATTACGATCTGATTGTAACCCTGCTGACGCTTGCCGGCGGCAAGCGGACGGTGATCGCCAAAAACGCCAAAAAAAGCCGAAAACGCTTTGCCGGAGTGCTGGAGCCGTTTTCTTTATTGCAGGTTTCATGCACAGACCCCAGGGGCGGTGGAATGGCGGTTCTCCAGGAAGCGTCTCTGGAAAATCCATGCGCCGGCATTCGGGGCGATATTATGAAAACCGCCTACGCCAGTTACTGGGCCGAGATGATCCATGTCTGGATGGAAGAATGCAAAGAAGACTTCCGGATGTTTTATCTGCTTAAGGATTGTCTCCAGCTTCTGGAATCCGGAACCACGGGCAATGAGCCGCTCAGCATTATTTTTCACCTCCGGTTTTTAAGCTTTTCCGGCCTGTCGCCCGATTTTTCCCGGTGCGGCAAATGCAAGACGGCCATGGATCAGATCCCCGGTTCACGGCTTTTTTTTGAACTTGCAAAGGGCGGGATACTGTGCGAAGGATGTTCGGCAAATGGCCTTTCACGGGTGAGCCTTTCCAAGGGCACAGTCAAGCAGCTCCTATGGACCCAAAGCAACGACTGGCGGACCGCGGGCAAGCTGAAATTCAATCAGGCCGCTTTAAATGAAGGCTTGCGGTTTCTTGAAAAATTCGTGGTGTTCCACCTGGGCAAAGAGCCGAAAAGCCTGAAGTTTTTACAGGATTTACGGTTGGCAGCACTGATGGACATCCAAAATCGATAAAAAATTAGAAAAATTCAAAATCATGGATCAAAGCTTACATAAAATTTTGGAGATGGAACCGGTCTCCGCATCCGCGCCCTGCCGCATTGATATGGGGGGGACGCTGGACATCAGCAGTTTTTACTACCCGCTGACATACGTCAATCCGTGCACGTTCAATATCAGCATGTCCCTGCGAACCCGGGTGACCATTTCCGCATTTCAAAAAGGGTGGGTCAAAATATCCTCCAAAGGTTTTGACAGCGCGCAGTATCCTTTGGATCAGGTGCCGTTTCGTCATCCCATGGGGCTCATGTTCGCCATTGCCGCTTATTTTCAGATCGACGGCATCCACATCCAAATCGAATCCGCCTCTCCACCCCGAAGCGCCCTGGGCGGGTCATCGGTGGCGGCTGTCGCCCTGATCGCCGCGTTTAATCAACTGATGGAAAAACTGGGCAGGCCCGCCATTCCTGAAGATCGTATCGCCCTCTTGGCCCATGGCATTGAAGAGAGCGTGGCGGGCGTGCCCTGCGGCTTGCAGGACCAGCTTGCCGCGGTTTACGGCGGCGTGAACGCCTGGTTCTGGAAAGGGGCCGGAGCGGCGCTGCCTTATGCCCGCCGGTCTTTGTCCGGTTCCGGGATATGCGCCAACCTGTCCGATCATCTGCTGGTGGCCTATTGCGGGATGCCCCATGAATCCAAAAACATCAACGGCATATGGGTAAACCGATTCATCGCTGGCGAAACCCGGAATCATTGGGTGGACATCGCCCGATGCACCAGCGCTTTTGTGGAGGCGTTTTCTAAGTCCGATATCGGTGAAGCTGTGTCCCAGTTAAACCGTGAAACAGAGATCCGGGTGGAAATGACCCCGGATGTGCTGGATGAAACCGGTAGACGACTGGTCGGCGCAGCCTGCGATCACCATTGCGGCTCACGGTTTACCGGAGCGGGCGGGGGCGGGTGCGTCTGGGCCCTTGGAGATACGGATAAAATCGCCATATTAAAGCCCGCATGGGAGAAAATCCTGGCCGAAACACCATCCGCCGCGCTTTTGGACATGACGATGGATGTGGACGGTTTGCGGTCGGAAACTTTTTAAAATATTCAAATCCATTTGAAATTAGAACGTTAGAGATTACAAACAAGGATAGATTCATGTACTTTCAGGACGCAATTCTTGGACTTCAAAAATTCTGGGCCCAAAACGGCTGTATTCTGGTCCAGCCCTATGACATGGAGGTCGGGGCCGGAACCTTTCATCCCACCACGCTGTTAAAGGCGCTGGGACCGGAACCCTGGCATGTGGCGTATGTGCAGCCGTCACGGCGGCCCACTGACGGACGGTACGGCGAAAACCCCAACCGGTTGCAGCATTATTACCAGTTTCAGGTGATCCTTAAACCCTCTCCGCCGGACATCCAGCAACTGTATTTGAAAAGCCTCAAGGCGCTGGGCATCGATCCATTGGACCATGATATCCGGTTTGTTGAAGATGACTGGGAATCCCCGACCTTGGGCGCTGCCGGGCTCGGCTGGGAAGTATGGCTCGACGGCATGGAGATCACCCAGTTCACCTATTTCCAAATGGCAGGCTCCATTAATGTGCACCCGGTTTCCGTGGAAGTCACCTATGGCCTGGAGCGCATCTGCATGTATCTCCAGGGCGTGGACAACGTGTTTGATATAAAGTGGAACAGCCGTATCAAATACAGGGATGTGCACCATCAGCAGGAGGTGGAGCAATCCACCTATAATTTTGAAGTGGCGGATGTGGACATGCTGTTTAATTTTTTCAATATGTATGAGGGCGAGTCAGGCCGCTGCATCACTGCCGGGCTTGTGCTTCCCGCCTATGAGTACTGTTTGAAATGTTCCCATGCCTTTAATCTTCTCGACGCCCGGGGCGCCATCAGCGTCACCCAGCGAACCGGTTATATCGCCCGTATCCGGAATCTCGCCCGGGCCTGCGCCGAAGGCTATGTTCAACAACGGGAAGCTTTGGGTTTTCCGCTTTTAAAAAATTCACAGGAGTGATCATGAACCGGTTATTGGTTGAAATCGGAACCGAAGAGATACCCGCCGGGTACATTCAACCGGCATTAAAATCATTTTCCGCCATTTTGGTTAAAAAAATGGCCGATGCACGCATACCGCACGGCGAGGTCCACACCTATGGGACGCCGCGACGTCTGGCTGTCATGGTGGCGGATGTCGCACCCAAGCAATTGTCCCTGTCCGTTGAGATGATGGGGCCCCCGGAACGCATCGGCATGGATGCAAGCGGTAAACCGATGGTGGCTGCGCAAAAATTTGCCGAAAAAGCCGGTGTTCCGGCCAGTCAGCTGAAGATCAGGGAAACCGAAAAAGGCCGCTACCTTTATGCCGTGAAAACAGAACGCGGTGCCGCGTCCAAAAAAGTATTTAGGGAAATGCTGCCGGAAGTGATTCTGTCCGTGCCTTTCCCCAAATCCATGCGATGGGCGGATCTGACCATTGCCTTTGCCCGTCCGATTCATACCATTGCCGCCCTGCTGGGGACTGAGGTGATCCCGTTTCGTGTAGGAAATGTAATGAGCGGACGCGCCACATTTGGCCATCGGTTTATGAAACCCGGAAAAATTAAATTAACGTCATCCGAGGATTATTTAAAATCTTTGTCCGAAGCATGGGTGCTGGCCGATCGCCGGCAGCGCGTCGAAACCCTTGAAAAACAAATGATTGAAGCTGTGGCCCGCGTCAACGGCCGGGTGATCGAAGATGAAGAACTGGTGGAAACAGTGGCGCATTTAATTGAATATCCGGCCGCCATTGCGGGCCGCTTTGACGACACATTTCTGGAACTGCCCAAGGAAATACTCATTACCGCCATGCGGGAGCATCAGAAATATTTTGCGGTGGTGGATCAAAAAGATCAGTTGATGCCGTATTTTGTGGCGATCAACAATACAAAAGCCAGGGACATGGCCCTGGTGACAAAAGGACACGAACGGGTATTAAGAGCCCGCCTGTCCGATGCCCAGTTCTTTTTCAAAACGGACTTAAAAACATCCCTGGATGATCAGGTTGAAAAATTAAAATCCGTGTTGTTTCAGGCTAACTTAGGTTCCATGCATGACAAAACCCGGCGAATTGTGCAGCTTTCCGATTGGCTGGCAAAGGCCGATGGTTGTGAGAATGACAAGATACGGGCGATTGCAAGGGCGGCGCATTTGTGCAAAGCAGATCTGGTGAGTCATGCAGTGATTGAATTTCCCAAACTTCAGGGAATCATGGGCCGGGTATACGCCTTGAAGCAAAAGGAGTCGACCCCGACGGCTGTCGCAATTGAAGAGCACTATCGGCCCACCTATTCCGGGGGGCCGCTCCCGGAAACCATCGAAGGATCGGTGTTGAGTATCGCCGATAAAATGGATTCCATTTGCGGGTGTTTCAGTGTCGGGCTGATTCCCACGGGTGCGGCGGACCCCTATGCGCTCCGCAGGCAGGCCAACGGGATTATTCTGATCGCCCTGAAAAACCGGTTTACGTTTTCATTAAGCGCTCTGATCCGTGAAAGCCTGGCCATGTTCGGACAAAAAAATGCTGATGAAATGAATGATCTGACAGACAAGATCGTTGATTTTTTCAAAGGACGCATGGCCCACCTGCTGGAAGAGGAAGGCATTTCAAAAGATGCGGTGGCGGCGGTGCTGTCGGTATCCACCGACACTATTGGGGGCGTATGGGAAAAGGCCCATTCGCTTCAGAAATTAAAATCAGCCCCGGATTTTGAAATCCTGGCCACGGCGTTCAAGCGGGTGGTGAACATCATCCGAAAAGCGGATATTTCAGAAACAGGTGGCCAGGCAGTCCAGCCCTCTCTTTTTGAACATGAATCCGAGAAGGCTCTGCTGGAACAGTTCCAGTCAGTGCAACAAAATGTGTTGGTCCATATCCAGAACGGTCAAATTGACCAGACATTTGCCGATATCGCCGGCATGCGGGAATCCGTGGACCGGTTTTTTGAGGACGTGATGGTCATGGCCGAAGATATCAACATCCGGAAAAACCGTCTGGCCCTGCTTGGCCAGATCGCCGGACTATTTGATTTGCTTGCGGATTTTTCTAAAATTTCAACTTAATATGGAGGCGTACAAGATATGGCAGGTTATGATCCTGAAAAAGACAAGACACTGAAAGAATGGCGATGCAAGGAAACCGGGCTCATGGTTTCCATCAATCAGTATGGGGACGGTGAGCCCAAGCTCCAGATCGGCCCCCGGATTTTACAAAAAAAGGACGGCACCGAAGGCCGCCCCGCCAAGGCCGGCCGCCTCACCATTGAGGATGTTCAATGGCTGTATGATACGTTTGATGAAATAAAGGGAGAACTGGAAGGATTGTCTGACCCTTTAAAATAAATTTTATATGCCCATGCGTGAAGCAATCGTCAACCCAATCCCAGGCAAGCATCCGCCCAAAGTGGGGCATCGGTGCCTGATGGTCGCCAATCAGCCGGATATCGACACGCTGCGTCATCTGGTGGACGCAAAAGACAGCACCGGCCGCCGCGTTTTGATGAGCCGTTTGACCTGGGCGAATGATCATTTCGGGGCCGGTATGATCGGCCCTTTTATCGGCGCGCCGTATGCGGCGATACTGCTTGAAAATCTGGTTTCATGGGGCGTGCGGGAGGTGGTTTTTTTCGGCTGGTGCGGTGCGGTGTCCCCCGATGTCCATACCGGAGATCTCATCATTCCCGGCGCCGCCTTTATAGACGACGGTACCTCCGGAAATTACATCACCAGTCCGTCCCGTGATGTTACCCCATCCGCTAAGGTTCAATCCCACCTGAAATCCGCCTGCCAAAACCATCATCTCCCATTTCATGAAGGGTCTGTCTGGTCAACGGATGCCATTTACCGGGAAACACGGGAAAAAGTCCTGCATTATCAGGCCCGGAATACCCTGGCAGTGGAAATGGAAACAGCGGCCCTTTTTGCCGTCGGCGCCTTTCGCCATATCGATGTGGGCTGCATTCTGGTGGTGTCCGATGCGCTGTCTTCGCTTTCGTGGGTGCCGGGATTTAAGAATCCGCGCTTTGTCGAACGGCGCCGTCAGGTCTGCGAAATGCTTCGGGACTTGTGGCCCACATGTACCGACTAGCGGCAGTTTTATTTATTCTTTTCAGTTTATTTTTTATGGGAGTCCTCATGACCCATTCATCAAACGATGAACCCGCAATTCGCGTTGAATATCTTCGCGACCAGATTCATTACCATAATCATCGGTATTTCGTGCTGGATGATCCGGTGATTTCGGATGCGGAATATGACCAGTTGATGCAGGAACTTATCGAACTCGAGGCTGCCTGGCCAGCACTTCGTAGCCCCGATTCACCCACCGCCAGGGTGGGGTCCCCGCCGCTGGAAAAGTTTGATACGGTCCGGCATTCAAGACCCATGATGAGTCTGGATAAGGGGTTTAACGCAGAAGATCTGAAGGGCTTTGATCAACGGGTCAGAAAATTGTTACAATCCACAGCGCCGGTTCTGTATACCGCGGAACCGAAAATCGACGGGGTTGCGGTGGAGCTGGTGTATGAAAATGGGGTGCTGTTGAGAGCCTCCACCCGCGGAGACGGCGAGACCGGCGAGGTCATCACCACTAATGTCAAAACCATTCCCACGGTTCCCCTCAAGCTCTCCTTTGAAAACAGGCTTCCCGTGCCGCCCCTGCTTGAAGTCCGGGGGGAGATTTTTATCAGCACGGCGAATTTTGCATTATTAAACGACCAGCGCATCAAAGACAATCAGCCGCCCTTCGCCAATCCCCGGAATGCGGCCGCCGGATCATTGCGCCAGCTCGATTCGGGTATCACCGCCACTCGACCCCTTGAAATTTATGTTTATAACGTCAGCGACGCCGAGGTGCTCGGGGCCGGTTCCCATGGACAAACACTTGAAATACTTAAAAAAATTGGGTTTCGGGTCAATCCCCTGATTCGTTCCCATGTGGGGCTTTCTGAAGTGCTGGCGTATTATCAGGAGCTGGATGCGACGCGCCTGACATTGCCTTATGAAATTGACGGCGTGGTGGTGAAAGTTGATCGGTTCACCGAGCAGGAAGCACTTGGGGCCACGGCCCGAAGCCCGCGCTGGGCCCTTGCGGTAAAGTTTAAGGCCCTGCAGGAACGCACAAGGATACTTGACATACAGGTCCAGGTGGGACGCACCGGTGCATTGACGCCGGTTGCGATTCTTGCGCCGGTCAATGTGGCGGGCGTGGTGGTGAGCCGGGCCACACTGCACAATGAGGATGAGATCGAGAAAAAAGACGTGCGCATCAATGACCAGGTGTTTGTTCAGCGTGCCGGGGATGTGATTCCTGAAGTGGTGAAGGTCATCACATCCGTTCGTGATGGAAGCGAACAAAAATTTGTCATGCCGGCGGCCTGCCCGGTGTGCCAGTCGCCGGTTGTGCGAACGGAGGGCGAGGCGGTTATCCGGTGCGTCAACATCAACTGCCCGGCCCAGATCAAGGGGAATATCCGGCATTTCGCGTCCAAAGGCGCTTTTGACATTGACGGCCTGGGGGAAAAATTAATCGATCAACTGGTGGACAAGGGGCTGATTGCCTCATACGCAGACCTTTTTTACTTATCCGTGGATGGACTGAAGGATTTAGACCGGATGGGGGAAAAATCGGCGGAAAACATTGTGGCTGCCATTGAAAAAAGCAAACAGGTCAGTTTTTCGCGGTTTTTGTATGGTTTGGGCATCCGCAATGTGGGCGAGCATATGGCAGGACTGATCGCCGCCCGTTTTGCCGACATGGAGGCGGTGCTGCGGGCAACACCGGCGGAGTTTGAAGCCATTGAAGGGGTCGGCCCTGTGGTGGCCCGGAGCATTGCCGGTTTTTTCAATCAGGAAAAAAACCGGGAAACCATACGGCGGCTTATGGACAGCGGCGTGAGAATACAATATGAAAAAACCCCATCGGGCAACCTTCCGCTTGAGGGATTGACCTTTGTGCTGACCGGAACCCTTGAAACGCTGACCCGGTCCGAAGCCAAAAAAATCATTGAAGGGGCAGGGGGGAAAGTCGCATCATCGGTCAGCAGCAAAACAAATTATCTTTTGGCCGGGGAGTCTCCGGGCTCCAAACTGGATAAGGCCAGGGAGCTGGGCGTGAAAATCATCGGGGAGCCGGAATTTATGGCGTTAATGGGCCATCAATCAACCATCAAGGCTGAATGACCTTTTTATATTTGAATAGCAGGTGTCGATATGTCGAAAAATAAAGCGGTTCATGTAATTGTCAGCGGTCGGGTTCAGGGTGTTTGTTTCCGGATGGAGACGCTGAAAGCGGCTGTTCGCATGAATGTCACGGGTTGGGTGAAAAATCGGCGCGATGGGGCCGTGGAAGCTGTTTTTGAAGGCGCCTCGGAAAATGTGGACGCACTGGTCAACTGGTGCAAAAGAGGTCCGGGAATGGCATCCGTGTCGGGTGTGGCGGTCCGTGATCTGGATTATACCGGCGAATATGCGGATTTTTCCATCCGGTATGAGTAGATTCGGCCAATATAATTCCAATTCCAAATCAGAGATGATATACGGCGGCGAGGATTGAGGCGACGAATGCGTACAGTTAGTACGTTGAGGAGCCGAAGACGAGCCAACGAAGATAGCGCTATGATTTGGGATTGGAATAAAAACAACGGGGCTGGCATGTTATGATTGAAAGCAACATGCAGCCCCGTTTGTTTAACTTCAAAAGAAGTGTGATTACACGGACTCTTTGAGGGACTTGCCGGGTTTAAACTTCACCACGTTGCGGGCTTTAATTTTTATCGGGTCACCAGTCTGGGGATTGCGTCCGGTGCGGGCTTTGCGACGAACTTTAGCAAACGTGCCGAAGCCGACGAGGGTTACTTTGCCTTCTTTTTTCTTTAACGCTTTGATAATGCCGTCCATGAAGGAATTTAAAGCGGCTGCGGCGGCAATTTTGGAAATCCCTGCTTCTTTGGCCATTTTGTCTACCAATTCTGCCTTTGTCATTGTTCCCTCCCATCTGAATTAAAGTTAGTGGATCTGAAAAACCCTGAATATTTGACACGTTAAAGGAGGTTGACGGGCTTGTCAATATATAAAATGGGTTTTTACGAATTTTTATTAAAAAAAAATGATGTTATCCTGCTTTATAATTGAGTTTGAAAATTACGATGAGTGGAGAGTCTCTGTTTCCGTATGTTCAAAAAAGGTTTTGATCAGGGGTTAGCGGTTCATCAGTTCTCCTCGGGAGCGAAGAGAAGAACAATTGGTCTTATAAATTATTAATAGATTTATATATTTAAAAAACAAATTGTTATAAATGATTTAGTAAACCGTTTCCTTATATATCAAGGGGCTGCGGGAAGGGCCTTCGGAACCTGTTTTTTTCTTCCTTCTGCCGATTTATAACAGGGCCTCCACAAACAGTCTGGGGTCAAATTCCTGTAAGTCTTCAATGCCTTCACCCACGCCGATATATCGGATGGGTACCTTCAGGAGATCGCAGATGGCGAGCACAATGCCGCCCTTGGCGGTGCCGTCGAGTTTTGTAAGGACAATTCCGGTAATCTGTATGTCCGCGTTAAAGAGTTTTGCCTGGGATACCGCGTTCTGGCCGGTGGTGGCATCCACCACCAGCAATGTTTCATGGGGCGCATGGGGAATTTTTTTGCCGATGCTGCGTTTGATTTTTTTCAGCTCCTCCATTAAGTTGACCTTGGTATGCAGCCGCCCGGCGGTGTCGATGATCACCACATCCATGCCCCGTGCGATGGCCGCCTCAAGACTGTCAAAGGCAACGGCAGCCGGATCGGATTTGTCCTTGTGGCGCACAATGTCCGCATTCGCCCGCTTGGCCCAGATATCCAGCTGATCGGCGGCAGCGGCCCGGAATGTGTCCGCCGCGGCCAACAGCACTTTTTTGCCCTGATTTGAAAATTTGGCCGCCAGCTTTCCGATGGTGGTGGTTTTCCCCACCCCGTTGACCCCCACCACCATGATGACATGGGGTTTTGCCGATATTTTTTCAACCTGCGCCACATCCACCAGGGAAAGCATTTCCGCCTTCAGCTGGCGTTTAAACTCATCTGCGGACGTGATTTTATCGGCTTTTTGGGATATCCGCGCCATCAGCGTCATGGTGGTCGGCACGCCGATATCGGAAGTGATGAGGGCTTCTTCGATTTCCTCCAGAACCGCATCGTCAATTCTGCGGTTGCCGGCGAGAATTCCGTCAAACCGTTTGGAAAGGGACTGGCGCGTTTTGGAGAGGCCTGATTTCAGGCGCTGGAACAATCCGGCGCCTTCTTCCGGTATTTCAGAATCCGGCGTCTCGGGTTCCGACTTTTCCTTTTCCATCACCGGAATAAAGGATTTTTCCGGTTCGGCGGATTCCGACGCCAGGGCTTCATCGATTGCCCAGTCTTCATCCGATGGTTCGACCCATGCTTCTTCTAAACCTTCTTCCAGGGTTTCATCGGCTGTTTCCCCGGCATCCATGGCGGTTTTTCCCCGGCCGGACCCGGCTTCAGCCCTGGTTTCGCCCCAGGTTTGCCGCATCCTCCGGCGTTTTCTGATCCCTCTGAAAATCACCAGCAGCAGAAGGACGGTGAAACACCCGAGAATTTCTTCTGTGTATTCAGCAAACCTGATTCCGTATATGGTTTCCATCATCTTGACCCAGAATCTGATGATCGGTTCCAACATTTGTAATTACCTCATTTATTTTGGGTTTTTATTTTTTGAATTATTTCTGTGAATCGTCTTTTTTGGCCAGTCGTTCAATATCAACGGAAACCAGTTTGGACACGCCGCTTTCGCCCATGGTGACCCCGAACAGCATATCCGAAAATTCCATGCTTTTCTTATTGTGGGAGATCATGATGATCTGGGATTTTTCACCGATAATCCGGAGCAATTCGTTAAACCGGTAAGTGTTGGCTTCATCCAGGGGCGCGTCTATTTCATCCAGAAGGCAATAAGATGACGGATTGATCAAAAAAATGGAGAAGATGAACGCGATGGCCGAAAGTGCTTTTTCCCCGCCGGACAGCAGGCTCAGGCGGGTGACTTTTTTGCCGGGGGGATGGATCATCAATTCCACGCCGGTTTCAAGCGGGTTGTTGGGCTGGGTCAGTTCCAGCCAGGCGGAGCCCCCGGCGAAGAGCCGCGGAAACATGGCCTTGAACTGTTCGTTGATCTGGTCAAACATTTCCAGAAACAGTTTCTGGGTGATCCGGTTGATTTTTTTAATCACGCTTTGCAGGTCTTCAATGGCCGCCACCAGGTCATCCCGCTGCTTTACCAGAAATTCATACCGGGTTTTTTCCGTTTCATAGGCATCAATGGCGCCTAAATTGACTTCGCCGATGCGCTCCATTTTTTTCCGGAAAGCAGCCAGGGTGGCCTCGACTTTTTCGATGGAAAAATCCGGGGCGAGGACCGTGTCCCGGACGCTTGCGACGGCCTCCGGAAAGGATTGCGAGTATCGTTCCAGAAACCGGCTGACCCCGTTTTCGCGTTTAATTTTCAGGCCGGAAAGTTCCAGTTCCAGTTCATGGGCTTTTTGCCGGATGGTTTCAATGGCGGTTTTCGCATCAGAGATGTGGGTGTCGGTTCGGGTGATGTTTTCCACAATCTGCCGATAATCCGCATCCACATCCGAGAGCTCCAGGTTGAGACGGTTCAGCTCCTCGATACCGGCGGAAAGGCGCGCTTCCATGGCCTCAATGGTTTCTCCCGCCCCCCGTTTTTTTTGGGTTTTCACCGTGATATCGTTTTTGATCTCTTCAACCTGCCGGGTCCCGTCCGTCTGGAACTGTCGCAGGCGGTTCAGCGTTTTATGGGCGTTGTCAAACTCCGCCTGGAGACGGGTCAGGGTCAGTTTAATATCCATTTCGCTGCGGTTAAACTCGGTCATCCGGACAGAGAGGGATACAATTTTTTCGGAAATCGACTTGATTTCTTCTTCCGTGGCCGCCTCATTCCGGGTAATCTCATTCAGCACCCGGTCATGTGCGGAGATTTCATCATCAATTTCGGATTTTTCACCCAGAAGCTTTTCCCGTTCCAAGGTGATGATTTCATGGTGATGCCGGGTATGTTTCAGGGTTTCACTGACCTGGAAATGCGCTTTCTCCGCTTCCTGAATTTCCTTTTCCACCGTGTTTTTCTGGACCGTCAGTTTCTGGAGGTCGGTTTCAAGGCCTTTGACCGCCGATTCCAGGGCGATTTGCGTTTTGCGGCCGGAGTCCAGATCCTCATCAAGACGGCACAGGTCGCTGTCCAACTGCTTTAAGGCCCGTTTTTTTTCAAAGATGCCGGAAAGCTTCTCTGCGCTGCCCCCCACCATGGTGCCGTTTGCGGCAATAATGTCCCCGTGCCGGGTCACTACTTTTTGGTATGGGTGGGGCAAGGCGCACATCTTAAGGGCCGCATCAAAATCCTCCGCCACCGCGATATCCTTCAGCAGGTCGGCGCAGGTAAGTTCAAAACCGGGTTTGGCCTTTACGTGATGGACCAGCAGGTTTGCATCCGCTGTTCCGGCGGCCGGCTGTACGTCAGCATTTGCATTTGTGGATACCGGTATGAAGCCCCCGCGGCCGCTGTTGGTATCCCGGAGATAATTGATGGATGCAATCCCGGTCGCCTGATCCCGGATCAGGATGTATTGAAGGGATTCCCCCAGGGCCGCTTCCAGAGCCAGTTCAAATCCGGGTTCGGGTTCGATCATGTCCGCCGTGATGCCCTGTATGCCGCCGCCTTCATCTTCCGTTAGATCCTGAACAGCGGCGGGTGTCCGGGTCATGATGGCTTTCACGCCCTCTTTATACCATTCAAAATTATCGTTCATTTTCTTTAAGGCCGCAAATTCGGACTTCACCCGGTTGCGGTCATTGGACAGCAATTGCACGGTTTTGACCTGCTGGCCGAGTAATGTGCTCTGTTCTTCCAGGGTTTCCTTTTTTTCCGAGATGCGCCGCCGGATGCTTTCCAGGGTTTCATTGAGGGCTGCCACCGTATCCCCGACATCAAATGCTGTTTTTTGCAACCCATCGATTTTTAAAGAAAGTTCATCCGCGTCTTTTTGAAGCCGATGCAGTCTCTGGCGGAGATTTTCCTTGGTGGACTGGGCGTTTTTGAAAATGTTCTGGTATTTGGCCTTCTGGGTCATAAACCCCATGAGCTGTTTTTTTAAATCTTCCTGCAAGTCTTGGAGTGCAACAAGCTGGCTGCGGATATCCCCGGAAGCGGCCGTATTTTCCCCTAAGGAGATTTTTGCATTTTCAATGTCTGCGGCGAGCCCCCCGCGTTTTTCGGTTTCCTCAATGATTTCATCATTTAATTGTCTGTTTTTTTCTTCCAGGTTTTTGATGGCGGCATCCAGCCCGATAATTTCCGCATCCAGACGCTTTTCTTCGTTTTGCAGATGCTTGAGATCGTTTTTCAGTTGATCAATTATTTTTTCCGCATCGGTTTTTTCGGATTTTTTTTGCGCAATGATCCGGTCTTTGGCAAAGCGGTCATTCTTGATCTGGTCCAGAGCGGCGTTTAAGTCCTTGAGCTCCAGGAGATGAGATGAGTCCTTTTGCTTTAGTTCGTCAAGCAGCTCCTCCGCCTCCTTGATCTGCGCGGAATGGCGTTCGTAATAATATGCGGAGACCAGAAGGTCGGACTGCTTGACGCCTTCCCGGAAATCCTTGTATGCTTGGGCCTTTCTGGCCTGACGCCGCAGATTGTTCATCTGCTTTTTGATTTCTTCGACAATGTCTTCCAGGCGCTGCAAATTCTGGTTGGTGGCGTTGACCTTGGCGACGGCTTCAATCTTGCGGCTTTTGTAGCGGGTGACGCCGGCGGCTTCTTCAATGAATGTTCTTCGGTCCTCAGGGGCCGCATCGGTGATGGCGCCGATATTCCCCTGCTGCACAATGGCGCAGGACCTCGCCCCCATGCCGCTCCCTAGGAACACATTCAGGATGTCCTTGAGGCGGCAGGGCTGTTTGTTGATGAAATAGGCACTCTCCCCGGAACGGAACAGGCGGCGGGTGATCATGATTTCCGAAAGCAGGCTCACGGTTTCATCCACCGTGTCGGGGGCGTCGTTGGCCAGGGTCAGGGAAACTTCCGCCATGTTCAGGGCCGGGCGTTTGTCCGTTCCGGAAAAAATAACGTCCCCCATGGATTTTCCGCGAAGCTGCTTGATGCTCTGCTCACCCATGACCCACTTGATCGCGTCAATGATATTGCTTTTTCCGCACCCGTTGGGGCCGACAACAGCCGAAATGCCGGGAGGAAAATCAATGACGCTCTTGTCCGGGAATGATTTGAAACCGCTGATTTCAAGTCGTTTGAGCCGCATATGCCGTTTACATATCTATGGAAATTATAGGGTTATTGCCGGTGGTGCATACCGGGGATGATGTTTGTGAAACAGGGCCTCATCAGATCACCGCAAGATGATCCGTCCTGGTTTGTTCCGGGTCGATGAATGTTCCGGAACCTGTCAAATGCCGGGTTTGCCTGCCAAAAACCGCTCTATTTAACCTGAACGGGCGGTTATGCGCAACAGAAAACTGGTCTGTGAGGCCGGGATAAATTATTTTGATTATCCCTGCTCTTTCAGCTATAAAAAATGTTCAAGCTATCATTGATGTTTTTTACGGACCCGCATCATGTTTTGATCCGACAGGCGCCGTTCCTGCAGCAAAATGACAACTACCCTTTATTCTTAATCTCTTCACCCCATATACGGAGAATAAAATGGCCAGTGATTCCAAACAAGCGGTTTTTAAAAAGTTTGCAGGGCATGTCAGTTCCGGCAAGGCCCGGTTTTTTCAGGATTATGGTCTTGATTTTGTTTTCGGGCGGCGGGAAGGCCCCTATGTGTGGGACATGGACGGGGATAAACGCCTGATCAACTGCCATTCCAACGGCGGACTCTATAATCTGGGACACCGTCATCCCGCGATTGTGGACGCGCTGGCCGGTGCGCTCAAAACCCTTGATATCGGCAACCATCATTTTGTCAGCCGGGAAAAAGCCGAGTTGGCCGAAAAACTGGCTGAATTGTGCCCCGGAGACCTGGAATACGTTATTTTCGGGGCCAGCGGCGGGGAAGCCATAGATACGGCGATTAAAATCGCCCGCAAAGCCACCCGGCGCAGTGGTGTGATTTCAGCAATCGGCGGATACCACGGTCATACGGGTCTGGCCCTGGCGGCCGGGGATCCCAAATACCGCGATCCCTTTTTCTCCAGCGTCCCGGAATTCATCCAGGTCCCTTTTAATGATGTGATTGCGCTCAAAAACGCCTTACATCCGAAGGTCGCGGCGGTCATTATAGAAACCATCCCCGCCACCCTCGGCATGCCCATCCCGGATTCTACTTATTTTCAGGAAGTCAAACGGTTGTGTGGGGAAAACGGCTCCCTCCTCATTATTGATGAAGTCCAGACGGGCTTAGGCAGAACCGGGCGGTTCTGGGGCATTGAGCATTATGAAACGGTTCCGGACATCATGGTGAGCGCCAAAGGGCTGGGGGGCGGGATATATCCGGTGACAGCCGCCATTATCCGCAAGGATCTGGAATCCGTGTTTCACGAAGACCCCTTTATTCACATCTCCACCTCGGGCGGCGCGGACATCGGATGCGTCGTGGCCGGGAAAGTGCTGGAAATCTCATCCACACCGGAATTTTTAGACCATGTCAAAGCCTTGGCCGCTGTTTTTAAAAAGGGCATGGCGGACATCCTGGCGAAATATCCCGGTCTGCTTACCGAATTCCGGCAACTGGGGCTCATGAGCAGTTTAAAAACCGTGCATCCGGATACAGGACCGCTCCTCTCCAAAGCCTGCTATGACGCCGGGCTCCTGTGCGTGTATGCGGGAAACGACACTTCCGTGCTTCAGTTTCTGCCGCCGCTCATTATCACCACAGCCCTTGCCGCGGAAATTCTGGAGCGCATGGAACAGGCCGTACACCAGGCGGACGCTTTTATGAAGGCATTTGCGGGATAGCAAAAAGAAGGACGCGCGAAGGCAATCTTCCGATTTTCGGCTCATACTTTCCGGCTTTTTAAAAAGGAAATCGCATCATGCATGTGGACGAGACCTTGCTGCAAGACTTTGAAAACGAATTAAATGCCGCCTATCCGGATCAGAGCGGCATCCGGCCGGCCATTCTCGGGTATGGCGAAATTTCAACGACGTTTGCCATACCCACTATTCCGGACATGGCGTTCAAACGCATGCCGCCCTTTGAGAACCTGGACCAGATAGCGGCTTATAAGGTCGTCGTTAAAAAGTATTGCGGGCTGTTAGTGAATGAATGCGGCATCCGGGTTGCGGATTACGATTTTTTTGATATGGAAAACCGTCATGGGGAGAAAATCCTCTATGTGGCCCAGACCCGGCTGCCGGAATCCTCCATCGGGCATCAGATACTTAAATCCGGAACCCGTTTCGAACTTGACCATTTGATGAACGCCACCCTCGAACCCCTGATAAGGCTTTTTAAATTCAATCGTGACAACAGCCAAAATATTTCCATCGGCCTGGACGGCCAGTTGTCCAACTGGAGTTTTCAAGGCTCAGGGGGGAACCGGTTCTCTCCCACCTATTTTGACATCACCACCCCGATGATCCGAATGAGTGGCCGGGATCTGCTGGACACGGAAATTTTCCTGAAAAGCTGCCCGTCATTTCTGGTCTGGCTGGTCCGCTGGCAATTCTTGGCCGAAGTGCTGGACCGGTACCATGATGTGCGGATGATTCTGGTGGATCTGGTGGCCAATTTTTACAAGGAAGGGCGGGATGACCTGATCGAACACGCCCTGCAGACCATCAATGGGCGGCTTGAAAGTGAAAAACTCACCCCGGAGATAAAGCCGCTGACCCGCCCGGAAATTGACGCTTATTATAAGAATGATGCGTTCATCTGGACGGTTTTTTTATCCTTACGGCGGATGGACCGGTTTATGAAAACCCGGATCCTCGGGCTGCGGTATAATTTTATGCTGCCGGGAAAAATTCAACGGTAGATTAAATCCGGCCAAACAGGAGAAACGTCTATGTGCGACACCCATGTACTCATTAAAAACGATGTGGTTTATTTCGCCAAAAACAGCGATCGTGAACCCGGCGAGGCCCAGCTCGTGGTCCGGATTCCGGAGGCAGTGAGCCATAAACCGGAAAAACTAAGCGCTACCTATATCACCATCGATCAATCCCCCACCCGGCACGGGGTGCTTCTCAGCAAACCCTTCTGGATATGGGGCGCGGAAATGGGGGCCAATGACCGGGGGGTGGTCATCGGCAATGAGGCGGTTTATACCCGGCTGAATGAGAAAACCCGCGGCCTCATCGGCATGGACCTTCTCCGGCTGGGACTGGAACGGGGGGACACCGCCGAACACGCCATGCACATTATCATCGAACTCATCGAGAAACACGGGCAGGGCGGGGAGTGCGGATTCCGGGACAAGCGCATGCGCTATGACAACAGCTTCATCATCGCGGACCCATCCTGCGCCTGGATTCTGGAAACCGCGGGCCGGTTCTGGGCCGCCAAGCAGGTGACCACATTCGGCGCAATTTCAAATTGCCTGACTATCGGCGAAAACTATGACCTGAAATCAGAGGGGTTGGAAGACAAGGCCCGTAAAGGCGGTTTTTTTTCCGGCAAGGGCAATTTCAGTTTTAAAAAAGCATTCGACACCCGGTTTATCCCGTTTTTTGCGGCCTCCCGCCGCCGGCTTCGTTCCGGCCGCAACTGTCTCCAGCGAACCATCCTTGAGCCGGAAGTACAGGTGCAGCAGATGATGTATAACTTAAGAACCCATTATGACCCCGAAGCCGCACCGGCGTCCGGAACCAACCGGGACATCTGCATGCACGCCGGCGGTTTTATCCGGCGGAGCCAGACCTGCGGCTCCATGGTCTCCCGGCTCTCAAAGCTCGGGAATACCCATTTTTTCACCGGCACCTCCGCCCCCTGCCTCTCCCTTTTCAAGCCCGTTGCGTTTGACGGGGGAATTCCCTTCAGCGTGTTGAACAAGGATGAGAAAACAGTGGACGGTTCCTTATGGCAGCGAAACGAACACATCCATCGCCGCGTTCTTTTTAAAGAGGAAGAGCGGCAGGAACTTCAGGAATCCATCGCCCAAACGGAAAACCAGATGCTTGGAATGGTAGGAAACAATGATTTTCATCCCTCGACGGATGACCTGAAAGCAGCCGATGAGCTGGTGAGGGGCTGGATGGATCGCTGGTATGAAAAATTGAAAAACGAGGTGATCCATTATTCAGCCCTGAGCCTGTACAGTCAGTTCTGGAAATACACCAATGAAAGGGAAGGGATTGTGTAAAGGGATTACCCCCACAATTTACCGATTTAATAGATTAATCCTCCATGTCAACCACCGCTCGGCAACCCATCGGAGAAAGAAAACTGAAATCTAATTTTTCAAAAATAATGATCATTCTGACGGTTGCCGTGCTGGTAGCCGTCTTTTTTTGGTTGGATCTTGGACAGTACCTGTCTTTTGAGGCTCTCAAATCCCGGCAAACGGCCCTGGCATCCTATTATGCCGGCCATCGGCTCATAACCATCGCGGTTTACATGGCGGTGTACATCCTTGTGGCGGCCCTGTCGCTTCCCGGCGCTGCCGTCATGACCCTGGCTGGCGGCGCGATTTTCGGCCTTATGCTCGGGCTGGTGCTGGTTTCCTTTGCCAGCTCCATCGGCGCGACCCTCGCGTTTCTGGCGGCCCGGTTTTTACTTAAAGACATGGTTCAAAACAGGTTCGGCGACCGGTTAAACGCCGTCAATCAGGGGATTGAAAAAGACGGCGCGTTCTATTTATTCACCCTGCGACTGGTGCCGGTATTCCCGTTTTTCGTCATCAATCTGGTGATGGGACTCACCCCCATCCGGGTCGGCGTTTTTTATATCGTCAGCCAGGTCGGCATGCTGGCCGGAACGGCTGTCTTTGTGAATGCCGGCACGCAACTGGCGAAAATCGACTCTATATCCGGCATTTTGTCGCCGGGGCTGATATTCTCATTTGTGCTGCTGGGCGTTTTCCCGTTGATTGCCAAAAAAAGCGTTGTCGCGTTTCAGGCCGGAAAAATACTCAAGAAATACCCCCGGCCTAAAAAATTCGATTATAATATGGTGGTAATCGGCGCGGGTGCGGCCGGTCTGGTGACCGCCTATATCGCCGCAACAGTCCGGGCCAAAGTGGCCCTGATAGAAAAGGACAAAATGGGCGGCGACTGCCTGAACACCGGGTGCGTGCCCAGCAAGGCCCTCATCCGTTCGGCCAAAATCCTGTCTTACGTGAAACGGGCCAAGGAATTCGGGTTTGACGGCGGAAATATGGAATTTGATTTTGAGCGGGTCATGGCACGGGTGCATCAGGTGATCGGGAAAATTGAACCCCATGATTCCGTGGAACGGTATAGCAAGCTGGGCGTGGAATGCATCCAGGGAGATGCAAAAATCACCTCCCCGTATACCGTTCTCGTCAACGGCAAAACCCTGACCACGAAAAAAATCGTGATCGCCAGCGGTGCGCGTCCGTTTGTTCCCCCCATTCCCGGCCTGGACAAAGTGGGTTACCTGACATCGGATACGGTATGGGAGATTAAAAAGCTCCCGCAGCGGCTGGTGGTATTGGGGGGCGGTCCCATCGGGTGCGAACTGGCCCAGACATTCTGCCGTCTGGGGTCAATGGTGACCCAGGTGGAAATGATGCCCCAGATCATGGGCCGGGAAGACGCGGATGTTGCCGGTTTGATGACGGAAAAACTAATATCCGAAGGGGTCCGGGTGCTGACCGGTCACCGGGCCAAAGAAATCCGAATTGAAAATAATGCGAAAATCTTGGTGTGCGAACATGATGGCCAAGACGTATCCGAGGAATTTGATGAAATCCTGGTGGCGGTCGGCCGGGCAGCCAACATCAGCGGATTCGGACTGGAAGAACTGGGGGTGGCCCTGACGCCGGGGAAAACGATTTCAGCCAACGAATTTCTCCAAACCAGCATCCCCACTATTTATTGCGCTGGGGATGTGGTGGGGCCTTATCAATTCACCCATGTGGCCGCTCATCAGGCGTGGTTTGCGGCGGTCAACGCGCTGTTTGGAAAATTCAAATCCTTTAAGGCCGATTACCGGGTAGTTCCCTGGACCACCTATACCGACCCGGAGGTCGCCAGAGTGGGCTTTAGTGAAACCGAAGCTGCCGGAAAACGCATCCCCTATGAACTGACCCGGTACAATCTTAATGACCTGGACCGCGCCATTGCCGATTCCGAAGATCACGGATTTATCAAGGTGCTGACAAAACCCGGCACGGACAAAATCCTGGGCGTCACCATTGTGGGGGCCCATGCGGGCGATATCCTCGCGGAATATGTGCTTGCCATGAAACACGGGCTGGGGCTTAACAAAATACTCGCCACCATTCATACCTATCCCACCATGTCGGAGGCGAACAAGTATGCGGCCGGGGAATGGAAAAAAGCCCATGCACCGGAAAAAATCCTGAAATGGCTGGGGAAATATCATCAATGGATAAGGGGCTGAATGCGGGGATGAACGACGAATTTTCGGTATTCTGTTGCCGGATGAATAAAACCCTGAAGCGGCTATCCCCGGAATCTTTTTTTTTTTGAAAATTCGAAATGGTCAAATGAACGCTTGTTAATCATAAATATATTGTGTAAACAGATCGATATAAATTTTAGAATGTTTGTTGTTGATTGTAATGCATTCGGACGACCGCATTAAGTGAAATGGGTCTTTCCGGCTATTGGAGATATACAGAAACTTTTAACCCATTTGCGTAGAAAGCCATGGACGACGATTTTCTGACAATATCACCCCCGATTTATATGGTCGGGATGAAAATCGGGTGTTGGAAGTGCGGGGAAAGGATGCCGGTGGTAGCACTTTTGGTGCCGGCGGTTGAGGGAGCAGAGCATGAGATTTGTGTCCTGTCAGATGTTGTTGCTCTCCCGGAAGACATACTTGGCTACGTACAAAAACGAGTGCCAACGTTCCAGTTTAGGTACTCGAAGACAGTTCAATGCAAGTACTATGCAAATACCTGCCCCGGTTGCGGAATGTTGTCCGGTGACTTCTTCCTGCATTCAGAACCGGGGGCACCGTTTTTCCCGACATGCGAAAAGGAGGCTGGTCTCCTTTATCTCACAGAGATCCCGATACAGGGGCCAGTGCGCATTCATGCTGGTTTTCACGTGGGAACGGGCGAGTTGATCCTGAACCATGCGAAACGAATCGCATAACAACGCCATCAACGCGGACAACGCAAAGCGACGCTCCTTCGCGCTGCCGGTTATGGCGAGCGTTGGTGCAAGGAGAACCACAGGCAGGGACACCGATGTTTAGCATCATAGAACCACACATAAAGCAAAACCGCGCGAAATTCAAACAGGATCCATTTGGCTACAGCGCCTCCGCCTGGCTGAAATGGGCGGTGATTCAAAATGTGTCCGGGTTGTCTATCGACCCTGAGCGCCCTCCGAACAGCGAAGATCTCAAGTCGCCGGTGCTGTGGCTGTCACATGCTCGCGCAATGTCAGAGGCTGGCGTAGTCGTGCTGAAGAGCGAGCCAGCACTGGATCAAATGCCAGACTTACTGAAAGGCGTATGCGATTCGCAATACTGTGCAGTCGGGTTAATGCTGGTCGGCTTCAGCCTTGAGATATGTTTGAAAGCGATGTTGATAATAAGGTTGGGGATAACAACGTTTGTTCAGGAAGAGAGAAAGCATCGCCACCACAGGTTGGAAGAACTTGCCGAGTTTGTACCTAATCTGAGTTTGAAGGACAAGGCAATACTCAGAATGCTGACGCATTTTGTAGTCTGGGCCGGAAGGTATCCTGATCCGGGTTCTGGTCGCGAAAATAAGGCAGAGGAAATTTTCAACGTCGCGGAACAGTTCGAAATTAGCGCAGATGATTTGTTTGACCTATCAGTACGCGTCATGGGGCACACAAAGCAAGTCGTGGAGACGTGAAGGTATGGAGAAAGACCGCTAACCGCGGAATGAACCGGATCGTCCACTCCCGGTCATGCCGAGCGTTCGCCGCAATAAAGCATTTGACATCTGTTGTTTTAAAGCTACAATATAATCATGAATGATTTCAAAACAGAACTTCTCGAATATTTAACCGAAGACGGAGAAAATCCCTTCCACAAATGGATTATTTCACTGAAAGACCGATCCGCACGGGCGCGGATCCGGGTTCGGTTGAATCATGTAAGACTTGGGAACTTTGGTGATTGCAAGCCTGTTGGAAAAGGTGTGAATGAATTGCGAGTGGATTATGGCCCGGGATACCGGGTTTATTACGGGAAATCGGAGACGACCGTTGTGATTTTACTGTGCGGAGGTTCTAAAAAATCCCAGTCAAAAGATATTCGGCTGGCTCAAGCATATTGGGCCGACTTCCAAAGGAGGGGGAAATGAATAAAGCAACGGAAAAATATGAAAATAATCTCAAAGAAGATCTTCGCGATCCGGCTGAGGCCGCGGAATATTTGAATGCCGCATTGGAGGATGGTTCACCGGAAGTGTTTTTGATGGCGTTAAAAGACGTTGCAAACGCAAAGGGCATTTCTGAAATAGCCCGGAAAACGAAGCTCAACCGTGAAAATCTTTATCGAATTCTTTCAACACAAGGCAATCCAAAATTAAAAAGCCTGAGTTCCGTTCTTCATAGTGTCGGCTTGAAACTGTCCATTGAAGTAGAAAATCAGATTTAAAAACCATTCGGTGACTGTATCGTTTCACCAGGCATCAACTAAACTATATTTTGGATGCCGGCACGCTCCATTATACCCATAAACTGTTATTGACCCGGCTTCCCAACGATAGCGCGAAATCAGAGCTGGATCAATTGGAACGGGAAACACAGGAACGGCTCTGGCGGTAGGCGGTTGAATGGCTGGAGGAGATGGAAGCCCGGCGGGCCGCATGCGTGGATCTGATCATCCGTCTTAGTGTCGTTTCTCTTTACCTCGGTTGCCATCATCTGCTGCTTTCTCCATGTCTATATTAAAATGCGAGACAGAGGAAAGAAGAAGTACAAGGACTTTTTCTTTCAAGTTTCATCCAAGCTGTGGGAATGCTATAATGCGGAAAATAAAGCTGCATTTTCACAGAGAATCCGAAGATTGCACGAATGGTGTAATAAAGAAAAGGTGCCGGACATATTTGTTAAGCCGATTGAGAAATTACGCAATAATATTGCTCTCTACATGGTTGCTTACGATCACCAGAAAGCACATCGCACCAGCAACATGCTTGACAGGTTAATGCAAAGAATGGATCGGCATCTTTTCAGTGTTCAATATTTCCATGGGTCAATAAGCGCTGCCAAGCTGAGCATTAGAGGTTGGGCACTTATTCAGAATTTTGCTCCTTCCAATCCTTGGACGGTTGATAAGTATAATGGTTTTCAGAGTCCGGCTGAAAGACTGAACTTTTTTCGGTATCATGATAACTGGTTACATAATCTCACGATTTCGGCTTCTTTGGGAGGCTATAGGAGTGTTCCCCAAAATCCGTTATAAACAGTTTTTTTTTTCCATTGAAGCATGTCGATAACAGTGGCCACCCCTGAACTTCCAGCCATCCGTGCACCTTTCAATAGACATCCTTGCCGATTATGAATAAAATCATTATGATGATAACGGTGATACTTTTTATCGCTGGATGCAGTCATCAAATTCAACCGGGCTGCTCTGAGAATGTGGGGCTTGATCATCGTTTCGGCCACTCAGAGCCACAACTGTTAGGGCGTGGAGCGGTTCCGGTCGCGT